>NZ_JBKVPW010000006.1:0-183596 GCF_046968865.1 Gallintestinimicrobium sp.
ACACGCTGACCATTTCGGAAAACATAGCCCTGGCGCTGACCATCAACAAGGTTCCCGCAGGCGAGATCGATGGGCGGGTGCGGGAAATGGCCGGAAAGCTGAATATCACGGACATTCTGGATAAGTACCCCTATCAGGTGTCTGGAGGCCAGAAGCAGCGGTGCGCCTGCGCCAGAGCCATTATCAACCAGCCTAAGCTGATTTTGGCGGACGAACCCACCGGCGCGTTAGATAGTCACTCGTCCCAGATGCTGCTTTCGACGATCCAGAGTATCAACGAAGATCTCGGAGCCACGATCCTGATGGTGACACACGACGCTTTCTCAGCAAGCTATGCCAATCGTATTCTCTTTTTGAGGGATGGGGCAATCTTTACAGAAATTTTCAAAGGCAGCGATTCACGCAGGACTTTCTTTGAAAAAATTCTGGATGTCCTCACCATGATGGGAGGGGGCGTGAGTGATGTACGCTAAACTGGCACTTCGCAATGTCCGCCGAACAGCCAGAGATTACTTGATTTATGTGGTTACACTGGTTTTGTCGGTTGGAATGTTTTATGGATTCTTTTCTCTGGTAAGTCCCTATTACAATGCGACACTTCCCGTACCCATCCATTTAGATGTACTGAAGAAAATGATGCGGATCGCAGTACCATTGGTGGGACTTTTTGTAGTATTTTTGATGTCCTATGTTAATTCCTATATGCTTCGGCGTAAACAGAAGGAATTTGCGATTGAGACGATTATTGGGATGGAGCAGAAAACAGTTGCCTTCTTATTCTTTTTGGAAACTTCTGTTATGGGAGCTGCTGCGATTTTATTAGGTGTACTGTTGGGAATGCTGCTTTCTCAGATTATCAGTGTGATTGTTGTTCAATCTTTCGGTGAGAATTACCATTTGCATTTGTCTCTGTTTCCGGACACTTTTCTTGGAACTGTTATCTTTTTTGGTGCGATTGTACTTTTGCTGGGAATTAAGAACCTGTTTGCTGTACGAAAACTGAAAATCATTCAGATGTTGCAAAATAGTCAGAAAGGTGTAGAAAATATTCCTTTAACGCGGCAGGTTGGGAAGTGGGTGGTGGTCTGTACCGCAGTTTCAACTGTGATCCTTGGGATGATGGCTGCTCTAAGCTGTTTGGTTTTACATTATCCGGCAGCTCTTTTCAGGGTATTGTTTCTGACTTTCCTGGCTGCTGGCTTTTTGGTATCAGCTGTGTTTTTCTTTCTTGCTGGCAGAAAGAAAAGAGATGGAAGTGGTCCGCTAATGGCACTCACAATTTTTGGAGATGCTGAAGGGATTGCTCTTTTGGTTCTTTCCCCGCTTTTTGATTCGTTGGTACGCCAAAGAATAGCGATACAGGCGTATTTGACGATGCCACCAGTCTTTGCACTATTGCTTCTTGTATTTTCCTTGATTGCTTTTTTTAGCAATCTTACTTGGTGGCTATCAAAAATGATTCGTAAGCCTTCTGCCAGATACTATCGGAATCTGTTCTGGCTTGGGCAAATCAAGAGTAGAATGGGAACCAGTTCCAAGACGATGGGGGTCATCTCCTGCGTCCTGACAGCAGCTCTGGTCCTCTTTTCCTATCTTCCCGTTCTGGCGCTTCGGATTCAATCGTACCAGCTCGCTCTTTCTGTATACGATGTGCAGGTAGGGACGATGTACCGGGCAGAAGAATCTTTGTTACCAACAGGGACTCTGGACTATGATGCGATTACCGAATATCTGGAACAAGGGGGATACTTTGTAACTGGAAAGGCGCAGGGAGAGCTTTACTTCCTTGAGAATGAGGATATTGGCAGTGGGCAAAAGAAGATTCCGTTTCTTGCAGTTTCGTTATCTGACTACAACGAATTGAGGGCGTTGTCCGGCCTGGAACCGGCTGTGTTGCCCGATGATACATTTGGGGTTTCTTGGAACCGGGAAGCAGTAGAAACGGAGATGCAGGAAATTGACCGAAATATCCGTCAGATCCAAGTGAATGGCATTGTTCTTAATAAGGCCCAAGACGCCGACTTTCAGGATTCGATAGGAATTAACCTGTTTACCAGCAGGACAAAAGCGGTTTATGTTTTGCCGGACGCAGCTATCTCAGACCTTCGGATTGCGACCACATTTTATTCTGCAAATACCGATAAGCCTTTAACTTATGAATTTGCAAAACAATTTGAAGAAAATATGGGCACATATCAGAGAGAACTTGGAAATTTCCCGCCGGAGTCTGCATTTATTCGTTTGAATACCTTACAGTCCAATGAGGGTATTTCAAATATGCTGTTATTGTCACTGATTGGCACCTATGCGGCGCTTGTGTTGTTAGTAAGCAGTTTTACTATGTTATCGGTTCAACAGCTTACAGACGCTATTGAACAAAAACATCGTTTTGACATCATTCGTAAATTAGGAGTGGAGCGTAAAGAATGCCAGAAAACTGCTCGTCGGCAAATGTATTTCTGGTTTGGACTTCCGGTTCTGACGGCGATAGTTGGAAGTATTGGAGTTTTTTCCTATTTGCTTTGGAGCAATTACAATGAGATTATCGCCTATGTTTTGCCTTCGCAAATTGGAATAATCCTGACCCTATCCTATATCTCTTTTATAATCGTCTTTGGATGTTATTTTGTGTCAACCTATTACCTGTTTCAAAGGAACATAGAAAAACATTAAAGGAAGGGAGGTCGTAATGATGTACTGGAAGTTAGCAATTCAAAATATCCGCAGAAGCCTGCGGGATTATATCATTTACTTTGTGACGCTTACCTTGACTGCGGCATTGATGTACTCATTTTTGGCATTGGGGTTTTCATCAGATGTTCTTGCCATGGCAGAAAATATGTCGATGCTGACGACTGGAATTTTGCTTATGTCAGCTCTGGTTGCTTTTATGTCCTCGTTTGTGATCGGTTATGCGATCCGCTTTATGCTGGGACGACGGAAAAAAGAGTTTGCAACCTACGAATTGATTGGCATGGAAGCAAAGACAGTACGAAATTTGTTCCTTGCTGAAAACAGTATCATCGGCACTGGGGCCTTTCTGCTTGGTTCTTTGGTTGGCACAGGGCTTTCCGGTTTGCTGAATCAGGTGGTAAAAAATATCTTTGAGGTGCCGCATACCTATCAGATTTCCTTTTCTCTCCAGGCATGGGCAGTAACATTTTTGTTTTTTGCCTTGATGTATGGTTTTGGGATGTTTCGGGCGGCAAAGATTATTCGGCATCAGAAAGTGATCGATCTGCTGTATGATAACCGCAAGAATGAAGAATACCGTTTCAAATCATACAGTCGTAGTCTTCTGGTAGTATTGCTTTCAATCGCTGCAATGGTTACAGGCGTGATTTTGCTTGGGCGGATGCTTCAGACACAAACCAATGAAGCATTTTTGTACCTTGGCGGAGCCTGCTTGCTCATTCTGGTGGGTGTTTACGAGCTGCATCGCCAGATTCCGCTTTTGCTGCACCGATTTGCAAAACAAAATCTGCGCCATAAGTACAAAGAAGAAAATCTGTTCTTCCTGGGGCAGATTGGGCGGCGCATCCATTCTGCTGGCCGGACAATGGCTGTGGTGGCGATTCTTTTAACCATATCCCTGGCAACCATGTTTGTGGGGCTTACAATGGGAGCAGGCTACAAAGCCAACATGAAAGCCTACTATCCCTATGATGCAGGCGTGGCGATTGATGCACCTTTGGAGAAATCCAGCATGGATTCCATCGTTTCCTTTACAGAGGAGCATTGTGGAGTCGAGGATTCTGTGAGCTATTATCTGTATGCGGTTCCTGAAAAACCAATCGAAGCCTTGTCCTTGTCCGACTATAACCACCTGCGTGAGATTTTGGGACTTTCTCCTGTTTCCATGAGCGACAACGAGTTTTTGGTTCATTGTGATACATGGAACTATATGGACGGAATCCGGCAGGGCTTGAAGCAGCAGCCGGAGATCACATTAAATGGTCGAACCTTGACTATTGCAGAGACACCGATTCTGACGGAGCCGATGGAGCAGTATCAAATGGCCGGAACGAAGGGATATGTACTTGTTCTGCCGGATGAAGCAGCTTCACAATTCGTCGGAGAAAAAATCCGTCTGGCGATGAAACTGGAAGATGGCGGATACCCGGAATTGAAAAGCGACTTGAAGCAATTCCTGAACAGTGGGAAATGGCAGCCGGAATTGCAGTCCGGTCAACAGCTCCCGGAAAAAGTAACGATGGGTGTTACAGTAAAGGCGTGGGGCGTTGCCAATTCGCTGACTGGATTTACAGCCATTTCGTTCTGCGGATTGTATTTAAGCATTATTTTTATCATTCTATCCTGCTCGGTTCTTGCATTTGAGCAGCTTTTTGCCATAGACAAAAACCAGAAGAATTATGCAGTCATTGACCGTTTGGGTGTACCGTGCCACAGGCAGGCTTCCCTGATCCGCAGGGAACTGTCCACAGTCTTTTTGATCCCACTGCTATTCCCTCTTTTGCTGACGGTTTTACTGATTACAGGGGCACAGTTCTTTTTCGGAGAGGCAATCTTGCAGCAGGGACTTGTACCTCTTTATGGTCTGGTGACGATCCTGCTATTCTGTGCAATCTACCTGACCTATTTTGGTGCAACAATGTTCTTATTCAAACGGGTTATTCTTCGGCCGGAAATGAGATGAAAATTGAATTGCTACAAAAATGAAGCAATTCCGCCTGTTTTCTTGCCGAAAAAGAAAGCGGTTAGGAGATTTCTGCAACATTTGGCCTTTATCATAGAGTAATAAATTAGAAATGCTGATACCTTACACTATGCAAAGGAGTGGATTACTATGGCAAACAAAGAAAAGCGCTTTGAAACAATCTATACACAGGGAACTTCCTTGAGTATTGTTGTAGACACCGAAACAGGTGTAAACTACCTTGTCCATGATACGGGGATTACCCCTTTGCTGGATAAAAACGGAACAGTCGTTATTACTGAAATAAACAAGTAAACTTTATATTGGCTGCAGGGTATCAGCATTCTAATTATGAATAAGGGAGGGACATATGGGAAAAATCTTTGTATTGTCGGTAACAGACCATGAAGAATACATACTTAGCAGAATTATGGAGATTATTGCAGCCGAGCCAGGATTTGACCATATTGTGTCATCTCATCCTTGTAATACTCTTGTTTTTCCGGGATTGGAGCTTCGCTTGAAGGAGAGAACGGTACACCGAAACGGCGAGTTAATTTCTATGACCCATCGGGAATTTGCGACATTGGTATACTTGGCTAACCACCCGTCCTGGGTATTTTCTGCCGGGCAGATTTATGAAGAAGTGTGGGGTGAGGATGGTGAAAACTGCGGAACAGCCGTTGCCAGCGTCATTGGTCAGATCCGCAGAAAACTGACACCGGATATGCCGAAAGCGGGTTATATCCGTACTGTTTTGGGGAGCGGATACAAATTTGAAGTTCCGCAGGGTATGGCAGAATAGAACAATCAAATATATATTAGCTGCGCACATTATGAAGCAGCCAAAAGCGGGAAACCTTTATGATGGGTCTCCTGCTTTTTGTTTTCATAAAAATAGTGTGTGATTGTTGAGAATAGGCGTCATATAGGCGTAAAGGATATGTATAAAGCAAAAAGGAGGCATTACATATGCTTATTGGCGTTGATCATGGCAACAAACAAATTAAAACGGTTCATTGCAACCCCTTTGTGTCTGGTCTTAAGCAGAGTGTCACCCGTCCCTTTGGACAGAATGTGCTGAGGTATCAGAATACCTACTATACGCTGTCTACTGAGCGGATTCCTTATCGGAAAGATAAAACGGAGGACAATCGCTTCTTTATCCTGACCCTATTTGCTCTGGCTGGTGAGATTGAAGCGAGGGGAGCATATTCCTCAGAGGTTCAGCGTATACAACTGGCAGTAGGGTTGCCGCCGGCACACTTTGGCGCCCAGGTGGAGCGGTTTACACAATACTTTGGGCAGCGGGGAATGGTAGAATTTGAGGTGCAGGGCAAGCCGTACTCCATCTATATTGAAGATGTGGCCTGCTTTCCACAGGCATATGCAGCGGCGGCCACCATGCTTCACGCGCTTGTTGAAGAGCCAAAGGCGGTAATTTTGGATATTGGTGGGTTTACTGCTGACTATCTGCTGATGAAAAACGGAGAGATTGACCTTACCTCCTGTGATTCGTTAGAAAATGGCGTGATCCTGTTGTACAATAAGGTGCGTTCAAAGGTGAATTCGGAGCTGGATCTGTTGTTGGATGAAGGAGATGTGGATGCCATACTGATGGGAAAAAAGACTCAATATCCGGATGCAGCCATACGGCTGACAGAACAGATGGCGCAGGAATTTATCAATGACCTGTTCAGCACGTTGCGGGAGCGAATGTTGGACTTGCAATATTGCAAGGTAGTATTTGTAGGCGGTGGCGCCATTCTTTTGAAGCGGCAGATCGAAACTTCGGGCAAGGTGGGAACACCATTCTTCGTACCGAAAATCAATGCAAATGCGGATGGCTATGAGTATCTGTACCGGATTGAAACAGCAGGCAGGTGATGGTATGGGCGAGAAAAAAGAACGAGGACGGTTTACGCTGCGCTTTAATGAGGGCGATCCCATACACGAGACTGCCATTGGATTACTGGAGTTACAGAGTCCCCGCACAAAAGCGCAATATGTGGCAAATGCAGTGGTCTACTATAATGAGCACTTTGGGCAGGAGCCGCAGCCGCTAAATGCTTCGATTATCAGCAAAGAAGCGGTGGTAGCTATCGTCAAAGAGATTTTGCGGCAGGAAGGTATGGGACAGGAAAAAGCAAAAGAGCAGATTCCCACAGCCAGATTGGTGGAGAAGCTTGCAGCGCCTGTGATGCTTTCGGCTGCACAGGAAGTGGACGATGATCCGGAAATGGACGATAGGACACGCAGCCTGATTGCCAGTACTTTGTCTGCGTTCCGCAGCAGGGGATAATCAAAAGAGGCATGGGAGCCAGTGATGCTCCTATGCCTCTTCCTGTATGGCCGCGATAAAACTGTCTAAAATATCTTCAAAATGCCTGTATTGTTTGGGTGTTAGTGTGGAAATCTTCTCCATAAGAAGGGAGGAATCTGTTTCTGTGATGACGCCTCGCAACAAATACTCGGTGCTGATGTGAAGTGCATCACAGACTTTGAGGATCGTCTCAGGCCGCATAGCCTTTTGACCCAGTTCTGCGGTGGAGATGGTCTGTGGTGTGACATGAGCCAGCTCTGCCAGAGTTTCTTGGGTCATATTTAGTTGTTTCCTCCGGTCGAAGATCCGTTTACCCATATCTTTCAGTAGATTTTCCATGCGTCACCTCCATGCTATAGTTACATTTTATCCGCTATGACATGGATTATTAAGCGGTCATGGTTGATTTATCTCGTCCATGGCAAGTATAATATGCAGAGGAGTACGCCAGGAAAGGAGAATTATATGAACAGTTTTTCGTGTGTGATTACAGGTCACAGACCGACCAGATTTAAGTTCAAATATAATGAAAAGGATAAACGCTGCCAACGGATTAAAAAGTGTCTGCAGGAGCAACTCATACGACTCTATCATCAGGGAGTACGATGCTTTTGGGTTGGAGGAGCAATGGGCGTTGATATGTGGGCAGCGGAGCTCCTGCTACGTATGAAAGAGCAGCAAGCGTATCAAGATGTGGAATTGTGTCTGGCTCTCCCTTTTGAGGGTTACAATGCAGACTGGGATGACTGGCACCGAAAGAGGATGGATTTTATTTGCAGATATGCTGAGAAGGTCTTAGTGCTGGGCGAAATGCCCTCAAGCGAAAGCTATAAGAAACGCAATTACTATATGGTGGAGCAGGCCGGGCATATGATAGCTGTCTATGATAATGCACACAATATGCGGTCCGGAACCCAGCAGACGGTCAACTATGCCAAGAAGAAAGGACTCCAGATCATTTATATCCATCCAGATACAGCCCAGGTAACAGAGGAAGATATAACTAAAAAATAAAGGAAGGGCTCTAAAGCGGGACACTGAGAGAGGTTGAAAAGCAGTGTGTCCGTTTTAGAGCCTGTTTTGTCATATAATGTCGAATGATTTTCTTTTTACTCGAAAGCGACTCCAATGCTACTCCAAAAGTTTCCGAAAACTGTCAGTTACACTGTAATTATGGCAGTGATCCCAAAACCAATGAAAACTCGATAAGTGGAGGTGGGGGGATGAGATCAGTACAGTACCCAATGAAAATCGGAAGAAGAGGGTGGTCTTTATCCTGACAATAAGGATGAAGGCCGCCTTTTGTTTTAATTTCATAGATTCATAGAATAGTTGGAATAGCATTTGAAAAAAGTATTATTTCACAATTTAACAATTATCAGCAGGGCGGCAGCGTTGCGCTGCCATATCGCGAAAGAAAGGGGATGATGCAGGCCGCCTGTGTGCCGTCCGCATAACTGCGGACAGGGAGTAACGATGTTATGGAAAAAGGATTCCACAACATCGAGCAGTTCATTGCTTTCATAACTCCAGGACACACGGCTTTTCATGAACGGCTCTCAATAGGGGTATATCGTCGAGGCAGGACGAGAGAGTTTTCTCCACATAAAGAAAAACCTCCACCTGCTCGGATGGTATCTATTGAACTGCTCGATGCAGCAATTCAGGGAACAGCTGGTTTTGTCCATTGGTACAAAGCTGGCTGTTTTTGTTTATCACAGCCAGGTTTTGTCCGGTGCAGGGCACCGCCAGAAGCTCGGGAAATTCGTGGAAATTCTTGAGACTTTTGGAGGTAAAGCCATGTGGCAACGGAACAATGGACAGGCAGAAGATGACCTGCAATTCAGATTTACAGCATATTTGGTGTCGGCGGTCAAGCGCCGCAGAAAAGATTATTTGATTCAGCTTTATAAGCGCAGCAGCATAGAGAGTAGTTCGGAAGTGGTTTACGAATCCGAACCCAGCTCAGAGGAAGTGGTTTTAGACAAGTTGCCGCTTATGGATGTCATTGAGAATGGAGCGCTTCTGGAGGCACTTCAGAAACTCAATGAGCGGGAGCGCCAGATCTTTCTGGCTCGAACGCTGGAGGAAGAAGATTTTGAGACTCTGGGAGTAAAGTTTGAACTTTCCTACAAGGGGGCAGCTGCACTTTACTACAGGACGATTCAGAAAATCAGAAAGAGCATTGAAGGAGGTGACAAGAGATGAATTTTGAATGTCTCCTTCTCAGCGCCAAGGCTGGAAACGAGGATGCCATTACGGCGATTTTACAGATGTATCGTCCATTGCTGTTAAAGTATGCCATTATAGATGGTGTGCTGGATGAGGATCTGTACCAGGAATTGAGCATTATTTTGTTGAAGGCGATTAAACTGTTTAAGATTTAAGTCAATGAGAAAGGCTCCGAGATCATTATGGCCTCGGAGCCTTTCTTGCTGACTTAAAAGGGAGAACTGTTAAATTTATATCCACTGCCCAGTACAGTGCGGATATAGCCACCTTTTGGGGTATCTGGCGTCAACTTGCGCCGGATCTGGCTGATGATGCTGGCAACGGCGGTTCCGCAGTGTTCACCGTCCGCAGCCCACACAGCCTCATAGATCTGTCTGGCAGAAAAGACCCAGCCAGGATGGCGAGCCAGATAAGCAAGGACAGCAAACTCATGATGAGTTAGTGTAACAAGTTGACCTCTGCAGAATACTGCCTGCTCCTTCAGGCGAATCTCAAGCTCCGGAAAGGGGAGAGTGTCATCCGAGAGTGGGAGAGCAATATGGTCAAGCTCTGGTTCGTCTGCAAGGGCTTCCATAATTTTATTGAGTATGTGTTCTTCATGGTCTGCAACGGATAATATTAAAAATTTGCCCATATTGTTCACATCCTTTCTTCTCTCTATATGAATAAGCAGTGGTCTTGTTTTTGGTGAAACCTAAATGAACTGGGGGATAGTATCAGAGCCGTTTCTGTTTATAAAAGGTTGCTGAACACGAAGACTTCAAAATTTTGAGAATGGCGCTATTTGCTCTTGTGTTTACCACCTTACTCGGAATTGAATTTATAACCATAGCCAATTACTGTTTTTATATACTCGTGTCCCATGCAATATGGCTTTAGCCTTTTTCGTATTTGAAAAATCGTGTTTTCTACTGCATGCAAATGGTTATTTGTGGGTTCATGCCAAATCTGTTCATAAATCTGTTCTTTTGTGAATGCGGTTTGAGGAGATTGCAGTAACAGATAAAGGACTTCAAATTCGTTTGTTGATAAATAAACTTCCTGCTGTTCTAATATTACACAATGCCGGTTAACATCAATGTGTAAGGTGTGATTTGTTTGCTTTAATCCCCAAAATTCTTGTGCCATTGTCCGGTCATTCGCAATTTGTTCAAGCAGCAAGGATAATTCATTGAATTTTCTGACTTCCCTCAATTTCTTATATAGGTTGACAGTTATCGTACACCCATATATATCCTTATCAAAATCAAAAATATATGTTTCGATTGAAATAAAACTATCATTATCAAGTGTAGGGCGCGTCCCAATGTGGGTAACACCGTAATATCTCTTATCGCTTAAAAGAATATCTGCCACATATACTCCTGTTTTTGGCAAAAAATCTTTTTTTTCGATTGCTATGTTCGCGGTAGGTGTCCCCACATGCTTTCCAATACCTCGGCCATGTATAACGGTTCCTGTTAGTGTGTAAATAGGCTCATTTAGTTTTTCTTTCATTTCGATCCTCATATAATCCCATTCATTGACAGGATAATCAAAACACAAGTTACAATAATAAAACTTGCCAATATAAGCAGACCAGTATGCTTTTGTCTTGCTTCATTTTCCGAAGCAGCAACATATCCGCTTTTTCTCAAAGCGGTAACTATGGGCTTATACAGTAAAAAGGTAATGGATGCATTTAACCCACCTTTCAACAAGTTAAATGGAAGAAAGGCAGGAAGTAACAATTCTACAACTGCTTCTCTTGGATACCCCATATAAAGCGGTGTTACCAAATAGTTCCACAACAGCATAACAACAACCGTTATGAGCCATCCCGATGCCAGACCAATCACTGCACCAGATAAAGTGTGCTTTTTTTTGTAAATGACAGATGCCGTACACGCAAAAGATAGTGTTTGTACGATATTCATGATACAACCTAATATTCCAGTATCGCTTACTGTAATCATTTCAAGGATTGCCACAATGACAGATACGATACAAGAAGTCATCGGTCCCCAAATAAAGCCGCCCAAAGTTACAATAACATCGGATGGGTCGTACTTTAAGAATAGAATAATCGGAATCCTGCCGACAACCATGGTGACATAAGTGATCGCACATAGCATCCCAATAGTGGTGACTCTTTTTGTTTTACTGTTCATAATTGCTTTCCTCCGTGGCAAAAAATTAACACCCAAAAGAAAAGGTCTTTCGGGTGTTAACATTATAATTAGGCCACAGAAAAGAAAGTAAGCCCCTTAAAATCTGCGGAAATCTAACCATATCTTCTTTCATCCAGACTATACTGTTGGTTTTGGAATTACACCAAATCGTGCGTTTTACGCTCGCGGACTTTACCGCCAATCGGGAATTTCACCCTGCCCCGAAGACACTTTTATTCAGTTGTTTCCCCGCAATTATAACATCAACTATTTTTGGAAGCAATGAGTTGAAGATAGTTCGGAAGTATTTCGGAAATCGAGTCATACTCGGTTACAGTTTTTCATACGAAACTAAGTCAGTGAGTGGAATCCTCATGTGTTCATGTCTTTCTGTATCTGCTGGCGCTTCATTTCCATAACCGATTACCAAAATATTGATTGGCTCTAAATTATCGGGTAAATCAAATTCTTTCCGGATAACATCAGGTTGAAAGTAGCATACCCATACGGTGCCCAAACCTAATTCTGTTGCCTCTAACATCATATGGTCTGTTAGGATAGCTGCGTCAATGTCTCCAGTTTGTTTTTGGTCAAAGGGGCGAACCCATGCCTTGTTATGATCTGCACATACAATGATTGCAAGAGGAGCATTATAAATATTTGCCCCTTTGCTGATTTTTTCCAGCCCTTCTTTGCTTTCTACTGCAATTAAATGAACCGGCTGTAGGTTTGCTGCTGTAGGTGCAACATGAGCAGCCTGCAAAATTTTATCAAGCTTCTCTTTCTCCACTTTTTTGCCACTGTAATTGCGTACAGAATACCGTTTTTTTGCAATCTCAATAAAATTCATCATGGTCAATCCTTTCTTGGTGCTGTATAATTTAGTTGACATATTCAATCGTCGTACTAATTTTAACATGGTGCAGTAGAATAACAAGATTGCACTTTTCAGGTAGATACTTCCCTCAAAGAAAGTACCCAAAAAGGAGTGAGTTTATAAAAATGAATTATCAAAAAGAACAATTTAGTTGTCCAGTGGAAGCCACACTTTTTCTGATTGGAGGAAAATATAAACCTCTCATTCTTTGGCATTTGATAGAAAAACCTTTGCACTACATGGAATTACAACGCTTAATTCCAAAAGCCACACCTAAAATGCTTTCACAACAACTTCGCGATTTGGAAGAATGCGGCATGATTCATAGAGAAGTAATTCCAGAAAAACCACCTAAAACTTTGTATTCTCTTACTGCGTTTGGAAAAAGTATCATTCCGGTATTAGATTCTATGTGTAACTGGGGAATACACTTTCTTGAAGGCTTGGATATTACACCGCCTTGTGGTTCAAAACTATAAATAGTCTATTGGGGAAGAGCAGACTGCCCTTCGTCGAATTTATATGCGTTTTTTCAAGTAATACGAAAAGCTATATTTGCTGCCTTATTTTATACAAAACGAAGCGCCGGACAGAGCCAATCAGCATATGTCCGGCGTTTCCTATATTACGGATTCAAATTTATATCCACTGCCCAGTACAGTGCGAATATAGCCACCCTTTGGTGTTTCTGGCGTCAATTTACGCCGTATCTGACCGATAACGCTGGCAACAGCAGTCCCGCAGTTTTCACCGTCTCTATCCCATACGGCCTTATAAATCTGGCTGGCTGAGAATACCCAGCTGGGATGACGAGCCAGATATGTAAGGACAGCAAACTCATGGTGAGTCAGAGTAACAAGTTGACCTCTGCAGGATACTGTCTGCTCCTTTAGCCGAATTTCCAGATTTTTAAAAGAAAGAATGTTGCAAGGGAGAGGAGGCGCAATATGGTTAAGCTTCGGCTCGTTTGCGATAGTTTCCATAATTTTATTGAGTATATGTTCTTCGTGGTCAGTGACGGATAATATTAAAAATTTGCCCATATTGTTCGCCTCCTTTGCTTGGGGTAAATGCGGAAAACTGTTGTGCCAGTGGCCGCCAACTGTACCAGAATCAGCACAGCAAATAGACAAAAGCTCCTTTATCCACCTGCTTTCACTGATAAGGTCATTCTAAAACCTAAATGTCCACAAAATATTAGAAAGTTCGGACAGTTCAAAAAATAGTGTTCTACTCAACCGTTTCAATGGAATCTACAATACTCATTTTTGAAATTTTCCGCAGAGGAATTGCTGTTGCCAGCAAGCAAGCCCCTACTGCCAAGAGGGTTGCTTCAAGAATGGGTATGACAGGAATTGCAACAAGCTGGAGGGTGTCGCTCGTGGCCGCCTCAATGAAAATCGTACAAACATATCCCAGCACGCTTCCAATCACAGAGGCAATAATCCCGTAATATGCACCTTCCCAAAGAAAAGTTTTATAGAGGCTACCAGCGCTCATTCCAATGGCCCGCTGCATACCGTTTTCTGTTACTCTGGTGTGAATATTCGTGTAAACGGTATTGATGATGTTAAGAATGCCGATTAGGCCAACAAAAAGAATCAGTCCCCATGCCAGCATTTGAATCTGTGCAAAACTTTCTTTTAGTTGCTGGTCGGTTTCTTCATATGACAAGAATGTTGTCCCCGGTGTTTTATTACAAAACGCCTCGATAAATGTATCAAAGTTTTCCCTGTCTGCGCCCTCATTCAGCGTGGGCAAAAACTCTGAATAGGTATCTTTTCCCGTCAGGCGTTCATAGATAGCGTCATCAACGATTACCTGGACACCATTTGTGAAACCGCCATTGCCAATACCAAGATAACCGTCATAACCATCTAAGGTTTTCAAAACATCCAGCTCCGTTTCCGCAACACAGATGCTTTCTCCAGCCTCTATGTTTGTAAATTCAAGAACATCTTCGCCGTAGCTCATTGGAATAGGATTCCTTACGATACAGGCGTTCCCTGATTTCAGTTGTCCGAGCTGTTCTTCTGATAATTGATCCCCCATGAAATAATCCCAATATTCATCGTTCAATCCGACAACCTGAAAAGTTTCGCCGGGTTTTAGTTGAAATTCAAGACTGATTCCATCGAGCTGCCCATTTTCATTTTGTTCGTAAAGCGAAAACTGTATAGCAGCTACGCTCTGTACTGCTTTATTTTTCTTTAAGGTATTCAGATCGTCTGCGGTAAATCCAACACTTTCATTTGTGATCTGATAATCTCCTAAATGGTTATCTTGCAGGGCACTTGCAGCGTTCAGTAAAGAGGAAAAACCTTGCAGTGCAATAAAAACCGTGATACTCATAACAAGGGACAAAATTGTAATTGCAGTACGGCCTTTATTTCTCTTTAAGTTCAGACGGGCATAGTATGCTTCAAAATTATGGATTTTCTTTGTTTTACGCTTTCTGCGTCGAATTTTCAGATTTGTTCCAGACATCGCCATAATAGGGGATACCCTTGCGGCTGATCTGGCTGCTGGTAATGCTGCAAACAACGCAAACGCCAAAGTGATTGCTCCGCTTAATATCAGTAAGGTTCCATTCAAAGAACTGTTTTCTGCTATTAGGGTTTTCAATTCGGAAGAATCCTGAACCAAGAACAATTCAGGAGAAACCAGGCCGGTAGCTGCCTCTAAAATCCCTCTGGCACTCAAAAAGCCAAGAAGCATACCAATAGGAATCCCAATCAGACACAATAGGGTTACTTCGATTACAATGATCTGATAAAGCTGTCCTTTTTCGCCTCCAATAGCCCGAAGTGTTCCATATCCCTTTATCCGTTTTGATACAGATATTTTCAGAATGTTGTAAATCACAAGACCAGCAGCCAGCAAAATCAAAGTACCCACTAATATCCCTGCGACTGTCATAAAAGAGAATCCCTTATCATTAGCACCCTCGGAATTTGCAGTATAGGAAATTCCCAAGGCGTTCAAATATACAATATTATAGCTGGTATCAAGTTCATGGATATTAAATTCCTTATTGATGTCATCGACAACTGCTTGAAAATTCTTTTTATCGGCAGTCCGAATATCCACATTGTAATAAATATAAGATTCCGTTAAAAGTTGTTCAGCAGTTCCTTCCCCTACAACTCCCGTAACAGTGCCGCTTGTATATCCCAAGTAGTTATTTTTCAATATCCCTGTAAGAACAAATTCTGCTGTATAGGAATAGCTGTCCGCAATGTTGTGGCGAAGATTTTTTTGCAGTGAAAGTGTAATCTTATCTCCAATACCGCCCTCAAAGCCAAGATATTTCAGAATATCTTCAGAAAGCGCTATTTCCATCGAGGCTTCCGGCAGGCGACCTTCCTCTATACTGGTACTTGATGGGTAGATAGCGGCAGTATCATCCAAATACTCCATCAAACCAAGGGTAAGAGATGGGGAGAGTTCTAAACTTCCCATATAAATAGATTTGCCTACATAGGAAAGACGCTCATCCTGTTCCAGTGCATGAAGCTGCTCTGCATTCATCTGCAAAAAAGTGGCATATCGGTTTCCTCCGACAGCGATGGCCTGCTGTTCCCGCATTGCACTAAGTACGCCAATGGATTGTCCCACAATAGTTGTCATCATAGTAGACAGCACAACGGCAATCAAAATAAGAATAGAAGTGACTTTTTGGGATAGCAGTTCTTTTAATGCTAATGTACGATAAGATTTCATTTCGCTGTCACCTCCGCAAGCAAACCATCTACGATCTGAAACTGGCGGTCTGCCATTCGCGCAATACGGCTGTCATGGGTAATGACAACGAGAGCTTTACCCATCTTTTTCCATATATTTTGAAGCAGTTCCATGACTTTGCCGCCGCTTTTGCTGTCCAGATTTCCCGTAGGCTCATCAGCAAAAATCACATCTGGTTTTGCAATCAAAGCGCGGGCAATGGCTACACGCTGCTGCTGGCCGCCGGATAACTCATGGGGCAGATGTTCCAAGCGCCCCTGAATGCCAAGCAGTTCTGTAAGCTGCTTCAGGTATGCTTCATCCGGTTTTTGTTTATCCAGCAAAAGAGGCATGATAATATTTTCTTTCGCCGTCAAAACCGGAAGCAGATTAAATTGTTGAAAAATAAATCCGATCCGTTTCCGGCGGAATGCCGACAACTCCTTATCGCTGTAACTGTAAATATCTTTACCATCGTAGGTCAGCGAACCGGAAGATGGCTTATCCAAGCCGGAAAGCAAATGGAGCAGGGTACTTTTTCCGCTTCCAGATGGTCCCATAATAGAAATAAAATCGCTGGATACAATTTCGAGATTCGCATGATCCAAAGCCACCACTCGGTTTTCACCGTCACCATAAATCTTTGATAAATTCTTTGCCTCAATATTCATAAAAAACACTCTCCTTATTTGTGGTATAAGGAGAGTGTAAATGATAAATCTCAAAAATTGCTCAAGGATTACACGAAATGAAAAATGGCAGTTGCGGATGCACCGCCCCCGGCCTGATTTTCCAAAATCAATCGTCCACCATGTTTTTCACATAAAATTCTGCTGCTGTAAAGTCCCATTCCGAAATGTGAGGAATTGCTACTTGTCGTTTCAAAGGGATTTGGCCCATTCTGCACGAGAGACAGCGGATACCCCGCACCGTCATCCTCTACTTTCAGGACCAAAGAATCATTTTGCAGCGTTATTTGAATAGAGATTGCTTTTTCTGCAAATCGCGCTGCATTTCCAATCAGATTTTCCGCTACGGTAAGAAATAGCCCGTGATCTATACAAACTGTTCCATCTGATGGTACTAAAACAGAAACTTTTTTGGATAGTGCTAACAGCCGTGCTGTTTCCTGCAATTCACTCTGCAAAACTGATAGTCTGATTTCTTTTGGCTTAACAGAGAGTTGTTCCAATTTTTGAACACTGCTCATAGCTTCTACATACTGCTCGATCCGTAAAGTGTAACTTTCCAGCCGGTCTATGGTCTGTTCATCCTGAATACCTTGCCGCAAAAGTTTTACACTTCCTTTTAAGACCGTAATCGGGTTACGCAGATCATGGGAAAATGCGGCATTGAGCCGTTTGCGTTCCTCGGCCTGTTGCCACAACAGCCGATTCGATTTCAAAAGTTCACTCCGCATTTCTTCAAAGGCAGCACATAGCTGTCCCATTTCATCGTTAGACAAAATCGGTAGCGAAAAATCCAGATCATTATTCTGAATCCGCATAATGCCATTTTGCAGGCAGGAAATAGGCTGCTTCAATTTGAGATAATAAAAAAGAAAGACTGAAACAATCAATCCACCTACCGGGAAAAGAATACAGGAAAGCGTCTGCACAATATTTAGGATAGCCAAAATGCGCTGTTGTGACGCCGTAGGAGATGGCAGGGGTACGATTGAACCATCCGATAGGATTTCTACACCGCCTAAAGGATAATAGTTTTCAATGCCACGGCAAAGAAAGATAACCGCACCAAGCAGGAGAAATGCCACTGCTAAACAGGAGAGGGATAATAACAGGAAAGATTTCTTTAGTCCCATATTTTTTAGGCGTTCCACCGATACCCACACCCCCAAACTGTTTCAATGTAATTGTGCAATGTATGTGCTGCAAATTTAGCGCGTATTTTCCGGATATGCTCCATAATTGTATCGCTGTTTCCGTCCCCATCTAATCCCCACACACGCTCATAAATCCGCTCACGATCAAAAACCTGTCCTGCATTAAGGGATAAAAGTTCTACAATCTCAAACTCCCTCTTAGATAGCGGGATGTTCTGATTATTGATTGTAACTGTTCGGGCGGAATAGTCCAGTATCAATTCACCAAAGAAGCGTACTGCCGAATTATTTTGGCGTCGCTGCTCCCGGCGCAGATGTGCAGCAATACGCGCCCCCAATTCATCCAAATCAAAGGGCTTGACGATATAATCATCCGCCCCGGCCTGAAATCCAATAATCTTATCGCTGGATTCAATACGAGCAGTCAAAAAAAGAATGGGACAGGCTATGTGTTCCCGTATCTGCTGGCATACAGTCAGACCATCCATTCCCGGCATATTGATGTCCAATAAAATTAAATCTGGTTTGCAGGCTACTTTTTTGAGTGCTTCTTGGCCGCTATAAGCGGTCAGAATATCATATTGTGTTTGAAAATAACTCTGTATCATATCGACAATACCGCGTTCATCATCAACGACCAGTAATTTAAGATTCAAAATCATGCACCTCCATTCTTTATATGATATATGGTAAATCTCAAAAATCCCTCAACTTCCTTTGCTTTTGCGGATATTATAACAGGCAAATGTCTGCGAAATATTACAACGGACAGATTTTGAAAAATATATTACCTTATAATTATATAGCAGGTTGACTTTTGCAACAAGATTTTATAAGTGTATAGCAAAATAAATAACTATTTCATAGAGAAAAATGCACCGAATACAGAGTCGATAGGCATACTGTATCCGGTGCGTTGCAGACTTTTTAACCTTTCAGATAGTAATGTACATACACATTATAATCTCGACGCCTAGTAATCAGCCGCAGCCAGATATAAAAGTGAGCAGTTTCCGAATACAAATTGAATTCGGTGGGCTCGCTGGTGGGTTGGGCGTACCCTCGGCAGAACCGTGTCAAGGTGTCCAAATTCCGAAACTCCGGCAGTTGGAATAGCGCATCCTGGAAAGCATCAATTTCACGGGCAACTTCCAGAACAGGCGTATCCTTTTGGCACTGATGCCAGGTGGTCCACCATTTCCATCCATCATAATCAGAACGGGAATAGGCTATCTCGCTGGCAGGACGGGAGCCTTGCTGAAACAGATCTTCAAAGGCGCAGGAAGTAGTCAGTAGCGGATCTTCAAAATTGGTCTGCTGCTGGCTCAAACCGTTTTTGACAGCTGCCCATTCTGTTAGAGGGAGTGGGCAACGGTTGGCATCACGCAGGGCTTCATCCATACCGCACGCCTCGCAGATATGGACATCTGCATAGCGGCTCAGGGCGTTGATGACCAGCCTGCGGTCCAGCGTCTGACCACACCGAAGACACAGGGGTGGTTGCTCTGCCTCTGGGGTAAACAGCAGTTTGTCCTGCTGCCATACGGTTTCCAACAGGGATTTGGGATAGATACGGATCTTCATGATGATGTCCTCCTATTTTATTGTCTTTCATATTCGTACCGTTTCCTCCGGTCTTCAGACCAGGGAGGGTAGACACGCAATTCTTCCTGAAACATGGCCATCAGCTCGGTTGCCATGTCCTCTTTACGCCGATAGATGCGCTGCTTCTCTGTGCCATCTGCATAGAGGATGGTAGTTTGGAGTGCGGGACCTTTCTGCGTGAAGATGAATTTGCGGCCATGAGAAGGGTCAAATGCCTCGATCCAGAGGGGCAGGGTGGAGGAACTCCCATCCAGACACCGCCAGCCGCTGTAATCGGTGTAGCTGAATCCGTTGATTTCTCGCGCCAGTCTTCGCAGGGCAAGATACAGCCGCTCAAAGCGGCGCCCAAGTTCGCCTTTCTGCCGCCGGATGTAGAGGGTGTGCCCCTCATGATCCAGGGCATCCAGTTCTTTGCCATTAAACAGGTATTCAGGGTAAAGGCAGCCATCCGATTCAAGAATTTGCCCGGTAGGTTCCGCAAGGTGATTGTCTGACAGCCAGACTGGAAAAAGTCCGTCTGCGGCTTTTATATTGATGAAAGCGCAGTGGTCGGGCCGGATTCCGGTTAAGTTGGTGGTAAGGGTTTCCCAAAAAATCAGGATGCCGTGATCCTTTTCATAAAGCTTGATGGCGAGATTGCCGTTGGGATAGGTACTGATTTTCAAAGTCAGCTGGGATCGGTGTTCGCCCAGTGTAAATACGAGAGTATTCATAAGCGTTTTCCTCCAAAGAAGCACCGGACGCCTGCAAAAATGCAGATTGCCGGTGCTTCTTAGTGTGTGTTCCGGACAAGGAACCCGGAGCAGGGAGAGGAATGCAGTTCCTCTCTGGTCATCGTCAGCTACACAGCCAAAGTTTTTGACTCGAACTGATAGCGCAGAACCTGAGCCAGTTTTGTCCTGTTTTCACAAGTAATGCGATAGGTAGGGCCATAGTTGTGCCGCTGTTCATCCATCCTTCGAATGGAAATGCTAAATCGGGGGCCCTCCTGAGTGATCCACAGACGCCTGCCCGTGGCAGCATCTTCAGCAATAATCCATAAAGGGCACTGCATGGTCATGTAGGTCTGGGGGTAAGCACGCCAGCCGCTGCGGTCATGGTAACAGAAACCGGGGGTAGTCTGCCGCCTTTCATTCAGTACATCATAAACTGCCTTATATTTCATGCGCTGCACCGCCTTTCAAAGTTTTTCAGGTAGCCTGCATACCCTTCCGGGTCCAGCTCCTGCAGCCGGTTGGCACGAAAACGATATTCGGGATAGGTGCAGAACCCACTCTGCATGGTGCGACCGGTTGGGATAGCCAGACCATGTCGTATGAGCCAAGTGGGAAATTCCGAATCGGCATTGGTGTCGATAAAGGCATGGCCTTTTTGCCGTTGGCCGGGCAGGTTGACGGTGAGAGTCGCCCAGGGTTCCGGGTCGCCGCTTTCCCATGTCACCATTTGTATGGCAAGGTTTCCATTCAGGTAGGAAGTCACCTGCAGCTGGATGGGGTGCGTGGCGCCAAATTTCTTGTAAGGCAAGGTAACAGGTGCCGCATCGATATCCGGTTCTTCGTCCGCCACGCCCAGTTCCCAACTAAGAGACAAAATCTGGCTCTGACTCAGCGTGCGGGAATATTTCTTTGCGTATTTTGGCTTGAAGAGCAGGGCACCGTCCTGCAGGAGCAGTTTTCCTTCTTTTTGGTCCTGGATACAGCGCAGGCCATGCAGACGGGGCTTTGCGCGCTCCACAGCATCGTGGATCTTCGGGTGGTCAAACCATATGGAATACTGTACGGCTACATGGAGATGGGGATGCTCCTGAAAGCGTGAGCATAGGAGATCCAGCACTTGTTGACAGACTTTTCTCCGTTTCTCCAGCGTCTGACGCTCGTTAAAGGTCAGCGTGAAATACGAGAAATCCCGTTCGGATGCGTCTGCGGCGCCGCTAAAGGGATTACACCAGAAGTACAGATCCCATCGGTCGCTGCCATAGGACACAGGGATATTTTCGTCATACTGGTAGCAGACAAAGTCCTGTGCGATGGCTTCCATGACGGGTTTCATTGCTGCGCTGCTCTCCAAACTTGCCTGACGGATATACTGTTCCCATTCTTCGCGGGTGTGGCTGTCATAAAACTGTTTGTTGGCTGCGGCCTCTGCTTCGGTGCATAGGGATTGCAGGCGCAGGGAGTGGACGTCTTCTTTGGCATAGCCTTTTTCAAACCATCTGGTATCAATATTCATATGGGAACGATCTTCGTGGATTTTCATTTTGTATCCTCCTTGTGTATAGGTGCTGCATTTTTTGACGCAGTGCGGTCATTGGTCTTTCCAGTCATAGAGCAGTAGGTCATGTCCGGAAGATTTGGCTTCGGTTCTTTTGTCCCGGAAACGGTAGTTGGTAAACACAAAGCCGGTGGGCTTGTGGGTATAGCGGACAGCCAGAATGTGGAACTGACTATTTAGCCATTCGGCTGAGTCTACTGCTTCCTCAGCGGTGTTCTCAACATCGGTGGCAAAGAGCCAGTTTTCCCAGTACCAACCATGCCCAACCGTTTCTCTGGCATCCGGCAGGGAGAGCAGCTTTTCCCTTAGTGCTTCCTGATTCTGCAGGTGCGGATATTGTGTATGAACGGACTGCACCAGCGATTGGCGGAATTGGCAGAAAGGTACGAAGGGTTTCTTGCCTTCAAAGTTACCATTGCCGTCCAGTGCACAGACTACGCCACCTGCAATCACTTCAAAGATGAGGTCTTCCCGGATGAGACTGCCATTTTCATTCCAGTCCGGTGTAGAGCTGTACCATGCGCCGCTTTCGGTATCCCGGTTGTAGTAGCGTACCGGTTCTGCAATGGTGCAGAATACATCTATACAGAATCCGGGATCTTCAAACAGAAAAGATATTTGTCGTTTTATCATCAGGTGTTTCCTCCTAAATGAAAAAAGGACCGGCAGGCCGCTAAATGCAGTCTGTCGATCCTTTCGGTTATAAGCCGCAGGTAATGCGGCAGGGTTCCTCGTTAAATCAAAGAGATAGGCACGATCAGATTGTTCTGATCAAAAGCGCCCAACTGGTCAGCCATGCACAGGATAGCACCAGTGCCGCGCTGCAGTGGGGACTTGTCGATCAGGTCAAATACCTTCGTCAATTTCTTTGGCGGCGAGGCCATCTTTTTGATCTCGATGGGAAACAGTTTTCCGTCCCGCTCCAGGATCAGGTCGATTTCTCTGGCATCCTTATCCCGGTAATAGTACAGGAATGGCTCCTGACCGGCGTTCTGATAGGTCTTGATGATTTCCGCTACGGTATAGTTTTCCAGTAGTGCGCCGCTCATGGCTCCTTCCATGGCTGTCTCCGGACTGCTCCAACGGGTCAGGTAGCAGACAATGCCGGAGTCGTAGAAGTAGAGCTTGGGTGTGGATACGGTGCGTTTGAGGACATTATTGGAATAGGGCTCCAATAAAAAGATGATCCCCAGCGCCTCCAGAACATGAAGCCAGTTTTTGGCTGTGGTCTGGTCGATCTCCGCATCATCGGCAATGCCCTTGTAATTGACCTGCTGGGAAGTCCTGGCGGCAACAGAACGCAGGAACCGCAAAAACTTCAAGCTGTCAATGTCATTGGACAGCCGCCGCACATCCCGTTCCATGTAAGTGTCAATGTAACTGGAATAGAAGATGGAGGCATTGGAATAAGTTCCTGTGACCAGGGCAGGCATCCCGCCCTGATGGATACGCTGAAAGACCTCTGGCGTGTTCAGCATTTGGCGTCCGTTCTGCCGTTCTGACAAAAGAGGCAGCTCCAGGCTGAACGGTGGTTCAGGGGGCCGTTTCATGATCTCACTCTGGGAAAGCGGTGAGAGGTGGAGCAGAGCCACCCGGCCTGCCAGAGATTCCTGTACGCCCTTCATCATCTTGAAAAGCTGAGAACCCGTCAGCCAGAAATCGCCGGGCTGATGGCGTTCATCTACCATGATTTTGATATATGGGAACAGTTCCGGTGCGTATTGCACTTCGTCAATGAGCAGCGGCGGCTGATACAGCTGAAAGAACATCTTTGGGTCCGTCTTGGCGAGTTCCCGCAGCGTCAGATCATCCAAAGAGACCTTCTTGCGCCCCTTGCCCTCGACCTCTATCAAATGTTCCAGCATGGTAGTTTTTCCAACCTGCCTTGGTCCGGTAAGCAGAAGCACAGGATACTGTTCATTCAGCTCCATCACCGGTTTCTCCATGTGTCGGGTGATATACACAGGCGTTCCTCCTTTCTCGATTTCGGCTGATATATTATTATATACCTATTTTAGCCGAAAAAATCTGATTTTGCAAGTAGGCAGCCTGCAAAGTAAATTTCAGTAGCGATTTTAAGGGTCATTCCTGCGCAGCGGAGGGGTTGATCATTTCCTTCAGACTGGCGATATACTGCCTCCATGCCTGCCTGGATTCCTCAGCACGCTTCAACTCGGCAAGCTGTTCTTTCAGAGACAGGGCTTCAAACTCGCATTGGCGGCAGTCTCTATCAATATCCTGAAAGATACGGTTCAGGATGGAGAGAGCCAGTTCTGTAACAGTGGGGCTGTGTTCATCAAGTTCCCTGCGGCCCTGACGGAACAATTCCAGATAGCGCTCATACTGCTGTTCACTGATGAATTCCCAGCCGTAGGCTTCCTGGATGTCGCTTTCGCTATGGTATTGCATGGCCGCTTCAAATTCTGCCTCGCGGTCTGCGGCTTCCTTTTCGATGTGCCGCCTGAGCTTGGCGCGGATGCGCTCCAAGTCTTTGAGCAAAAGCGTACAGGCTTTGGCCTCCATGAGATAACCGTGAGCCTCGCTGTTTAGATATCGTTGGGATGTTTCTTTCATGCGGCAGATTCCTCCTTGGATTTGGATTGGACAAAGAGCAGGAACCCTTTGCTGGTATCCTCCAGGAGTTGCCATGTACCATCCCTCCAGACGCAGGCGGTTGCATCGTTGTAGATTTCTGGCGTCTTGGGCGGGTCGTCAAAGCATTCCGGCGTCACATAAAGGCACATATGTCCCATATAGAAGGGCTGCAGAGCTGCTTCTATCTCTTTGCGCAGGGCAAGGGCGAGTGATTCGATCTCGTCAATATCCTGACGCTGGAAGGCAGCATCTGAGATCTGTTTGAGCCGCTTGGTTTGCTTCACAGCTGCATCAATATAGGGTACGGCCTCATCAAAGTATTTGTGTTTGATCCGCATACCATCGAATACCAGAAAGCGGGTATAGGCGGTAGCGGCTTTACAGATGTCTTGCCGCAGGATATCAAATGGTTTTTTGTACTTGGTTTTCAGCACCTCCATGGATACGACCTGCAGGTTGCGCCGCAGGGTTTCCAGATGGTTCACTAAAGTGGTGCGTAGTTCATCTCGTTCCATAGGCATCCTCCGTGGGTAGCTTCCGGGCGGTTATCCGCGCCGGAAGTGGCGGCAGTGCTTATGCACATTGGCGTGGGTAAACGCAAAATTCTTGCAAGCCAGCAATCGGTTCCGTTCTCTGGGGGATTGTCGGGCAACGCTTGCATGATACTTTTTAACAGGTGTTTTTATAGGGTTATTCGAGTTCAGGTTCCCAAGGGGTATCTTCCTCATAAGGCGCAGCCTCCTTTTCATTGTCAGCGGACTTGCCGGCAGCCCGTACCGTCAGTAGAAGGGCATCTTCCCCGACATCGTTGCTGTGGGACTTTCTGGCGCGTTTCTTTTTGCATTTTTCCACCGCTTTGTCATAGTCGTAGCCGATACCAGCTTGCAGTTTATCCGCAATTTTACGCAGTTTTTCTGCATGGTACTCGTAGGTAGCACGATGGAATCCAGTCAGCTCCCACTGATCGCACACTGATTCCAGAAGCCGGACATAGTCCCGCAGTGCATTGACCGTTTTGTAGATATCGCCATAGCAGGTAGTAAAGGTATGGGCGCCATCAAGATCCCGAAAGCAAAAAGTCAGTTCTTCCCCTAAAAACTGTTCCAGTTGGACTGATTGCGCGATCATTGGCCGAAAAGCTTCCTGGGGCAGTTCGGGCAGTCTGTTTTCATCCATTATTATCCTCCCCATGTTCCGGTACTGGCGGCTGTGGGCCTAAGCCTGCCGCAAACATCTGCACAGCGGTACGGTAGCCAGAGGCGTATGCTTGCTCCAATACAGCAGAATTGCGGCATTGTACCGCAGCCTGATACTGTTCAAAAGCGATGGACGCCTCGTTTGAGAGCAGCGGAAGCAGAGCTTTTTCTTTCTGCTGTACTGCCTGATTAAAAGGCGCGAGGCGTTTATCGGGCTTGAACACATCTGCTTCATATTCACCATAATAGAGCGAAGTGAGAAAGTGTTGGTCTGCCGGAAAGGATATAGCAGATGGTGCAGGGCGGGAAAGCGCCGCCGCAATGTCTTTGAGTGTGTTGATCAGTGCGGGGAGCTGAACATTAAAAAATCTTTGCCCCATCGCTGTTTCGTGTAAATTCATAAAATAAGGCCCCCTTTCTAAAAGCCATTTGCCTTTTACTGTTCCCCGGCAATCCGGTGCAGGTCTGCTAACAGGTGTCGGTTATTCTGCTCATACTGAGGCTGAAAAGGCTGGTCTAAATCAAAATTGTAATAGCGGTAGTAGAGCACCTTGAATACAATGCCCTGCCGCATGGTAGGGTCAATGGCGCGCATCAGTTTGCCCAGTTCGGTAGCAATCTCATATTCCCGCTTCACATATTCTTTGTCTTCCCGCTTAAAATTCTGATACAGCCAGTCCTTGACGGATACCCGGCTGCCGGTAAAGTGGCTCTGGTGTCGGTTCAGACACAGGCAGTATTCAAAATCGCGGCCACGCTCCCCTGGACCTACGGTAAGAGGATAGATACGGCAGGTGCGGGTACGGGCAGGGTAGACAGAACAGCGCCCATCCGTAAGGAAGATGCAGGAGCCGTTAGGGACTTTTGTCTTGAGCATATAGATAGGGAAGCCTTCCTCAGTCAGTGGTTCTGGTTCGCAGTAACGGAACAGGAAATCCTCTATTCCTTCGATGGGCTCACCCTTTGCCCGGAGGTAGCGGGCCAGACAGTAGGCGTCCAGACTCTCCACCATGACACAGCCTTCGATATTGCGGCAGCACGCCCCGCATTGACGGCAGGAAAAGGTAAACTGGTCTTTGGGGCGGACTGGTTGGATCTCATTCATGATTTCTTCGTTCATTTTGTTCCTCCATAAAAAGAGCCGTGACGGAATGGTATCCGCCACGGCCAGAACTTGTGGAATAGTCAGCGTGAGCCGGCTGTTCCAATCCATTTACAGCCCCTTCACGCACATGCGGCCAATCTCACAGGGAGCGGACTGACAGCCGCCAGCGGAAAAGGGGACATGGAGAGATGGTAGTGGGAGTTCTGCGTTTCAAAACGGACGCAATCCTCCGACTCCTCCAGAATCGCCACCACACGCGAAGTATGGTAGATGTTTCCTCCGGCGTGCAGAATCGCACCCCGTCCAACAGACAGTGGACGCAGCAGAGAACCATTCAAAACGATCTGTTTCTTTTCTTTCTTCATTCGGTTTGACCTCCAATCTTTTTGAAAATGTGGATGTAAGGGTATTTCTTATCTGTAATGGGTTCATCCATAGCAAATATCCAGCAGCACATCATGGACTTCAGCCAGCAACTCTTTAATGCGCCGCATAGGAACCTTCTGGGTGCGGGCAATCTCACGGATGCCATAGCCGCCCTGTTTCAGATGCACAATATCCATTTGCTGCTTAGAGACTCTGCCGGCCAGCTCGTGGAGAAGAAGATCCATTTCCAACTGCTGCATGATTGGGTCATGGGCAGGAATGGTATCTTCTAAAGGCGCACCATCGGGATATAACCCGACATGAATACTGAGAACCTCCATATTGCGTTTGCGGCGAGTTTGGTATCGATTGTAATTAGATAAAGCCCCCTGCATTGATTTCCAGCTGATTGTGGCGAAGGAGTATTTCTGAAGCTTGGGCTCGTTGAAATAGCGATACACTGCTCGGAGATAGCCAAAAATGATCACATCGTAAAACTCATCTTCCGGCAGACGGTTTTCATTTAAAAACTTGTAGACTAGACCATGATGATCGGCGGCAAATGCCTGCTGTTCTTTGTTTAATGGTACTTCACATAACATAGTGGTTTCCTCCTTAAATAAAAAAAGAGGGATACCTCCGGTGTGTTAGACCGAAGGCATCCCTTTGTTTATGTGTCATGTGGCACAAACCACATCAAGATACTTATGCAGGCAGCTGTTCGCAGTCACCATTGATCTGGCTGACAGTATAGTGACCATCTGCCGGCTCGTTGGTCATGGCGCCAGGCTCGATTACATAATCGCAGCCGGTGTCGCGCTGCTCCTCAGTGATTTCGGCACGCTGCTGGAGCAGGAGTTTGATCTGCTCCTTAAAACTGTTGGCGTAAGCCCGGATCTGAGCCAGCTCCTCGCCCTGGAAATCCTGCAGCAGTTTGAAGGTAGCAACACTGTAGTCATTGGTGCCGTTGTTCTCACGCTTGAGACCAATCTGCACGATACTGCCGTAAGTGGCGCGGCGGCGGAGCATGAAGGCCCGGTTCAGAAATTCCTTGAAGGGCTTGATGCTGGTAGGAGGCAGATTTACCTGCAGAGGCATGTATTCACCACTGCGAAGCAGGTAGAGCACACGCATATTTTTACAGGCTTTTCCCTTGCTGCCATCAGGTGCAGAACCAAAGCGGTTCATCACGCAGGCAGCACAGGCGCCTCCGGGAGTGCCGATGCCAACCTTGCCATCCACAGAAGAACAAAGCGGCGTGGTATCGTCGTCATATTCGCTGCCAGCCGGCCAGTAGGCGCAGGTGGCGTGGTTATGCAGAATGACGCCTACCAGATTCTTTTCATAGTCGGGATTGTCCGGATCATCGGACGGCATCTCAAACTGGAGTGTGCCGCCGGCGGGAATCTTGACACGCTGAAAACTCATCTGCAGACCATCGGCGTCCTCAGCCAGTTCCTCGGCGCTGAAATCGCCTTCGATCATAGTGGGGAGCATGAATTTTTCCTGTTTCATCAAATCGCTGTTCTGATTATACATAGTGGTTCCTCCTTAAAAACTGTGATGGTTGCAGATGGTCAGGCGGCCATCTGATTGATACGGTTCCACTGCTGTCGGGGCATGGACAGGATATTGTATCCGATCCCCTCCAGGGCAGTGGCGCGGTCATAGCTGTCCACATCCTGACTAAAGCGTGTTACGGCATTGGATAGCCCATAGAGGGTCAGATCCTTGCCTTCAATCAGACGCTGCAGAACGCCGGTGCTTTCTTCCTCGGTGATATTGAAATCCTTGCTTGCCAGACGGACAACGCCGGGAATATCAGTGGTATTCATCTGAACGGTTGTGGCTTCACGCATCATGCCAACTACCCGTGTAAACCGCGTTTCATCCACGGCGGCCATCACGGTATCTTTGATCTTCATGGCAAATGCGTGGTCATCAGCGGCCAATGTCTCCTGTGAGAACAGTTGAAAGTTTTCATCTGCCTCATTGACCCGGCCGATGTGAGTGCGGCGAGTCTGGGCATCGTTGACGACCATGCCGTTACTGCATACCAGCCGATAGACCAAAGGCTGGATGTTGACGGAACCCAGTCCAACTTCGCTATTGCTGATGATAACGCCGGACTGTACGATGTCACCGGGTACAACTTCGGCTTCAAGCCGCTTGTTGACTACCTTGATGTACATACGGCTGTCCGTGATCTGGCAGCTTTCAAAATAGGCGTCCTCCATTTGCTGAATGACAGGGAGGACGATTTCTGCAATGTCCAGATTGTCAATGCGGCGATAGCGGTTGCTCAAAAACGCCCGTACAGTGCCATCCAGAGTGCGGACCATACGCTGGGTCGGTTCCCGCTGGAACCAGGAATTCACATTCTCCGCCAGCAGTTCTGGATAATCGGAAAGCATACGGTCATAGTAAGCAGCCGGAATCTTCAGATGTGTGCCGATCTGCCGATGGGCGATCTGGTTAATCTCCAATGGCTCTACCAGTGGGTCATCGTGGTCATCAAAGGTATGGAGATAAAGTTGAGAACCAAAAGGTTCTACTTGAAGCCGTCTGGTATCAAGCAAATAGTCTTGCTTGAGTTTGGATTGGCGTTCAATCTGCTGTGCCATTTCCACGATGGTAAGTCCTGATTTCATTCGTCAAGTTCACTCCTTTCTCTTCGCTCCTTGGCGTCAGAAGCATTACCAGGACACCTGAATGCCCTGGGCAGTGACTTCTGCGGCCAGACCATTGCTTTCCAGTACCTCTGCCAGACGGGGCCAGTAGACCTTCTGGGGAAAGTTGTTCAGATGCTCCTGAGAAACAGCATCTTCGCCCTGCTCAATGCAGATATCACCGTCTTCCCGAAGCGTCAGTTTGCTGTGCCCACGGGAATTAAGGTCGGAGATCAGTGTTTCCAGTACAGAGCGTCCCTGTGTTTCATACCAGATACGGGGATCAACGGGCTGCCTGTTCGGAGGTGTTGTATCATCCTCACCGGTTTCTCCGCCGACCTTGGATAGCGGAACGATCTTGACCATATCGCATTTGATATTGGCGTTCTGATCCAGTGTCACATCAGCGTGATCAAACTCGTCAATGCCAAAAACACGGATGCGGCCGGTACCGCCATTGCGGATCAGCTGCTCCGGCTGCTTTTCACACCACTCGAAGGTGGCTTGCGGATAAGCGGAGCGCAGATATGCCAGAATACGATGGTTGGTGTGGCGAACCAGCAGGTCATCGGAGCTGGTGCTGCCCAGGTCAGGAATTTCAAAATTTCTTGTTTGGATGCCTTCTGCATGGAGTTGTCTGGTGCGCTGCTGACGCTGGCGATGCCGTTTAGCCTGCTGCATATAGGGGAGAAGCAGGATCAAAACTACCCACAGTCCCCAGAGAGTGAAAACGCCCAGAAGCAGCCAGACTTGCCAGGGCCCGCGTACCAGAGCCATAATTGCGATGACCGCACCAATCAGGATCGTGATGCTGCCACTCAAAAGTCCTCTGTCATTATTCATGTTTGATACCATCCTTTTTCTGAATTTGTTGGAAAACAAAAAAAGAGGGACCGCACCAAGCTTTCAGTTTCATTCTGAAAAACTTGATACGGTCCCTCTTGGGCGCCGAAGTAAACTACTCCGGCAGGGATTCACGGTCACCGTCCAATACCTCTGTGGGAGGCGGTGCGGGTTCCGCAGTAATGTCCGGGTCATTCTCCTGTCTGTTCGCTGTGGCGGGCTGTTTGGGGAGGAAACCAAAGTCATTTAGACTGACCTTCAGTTTCTTTTCCAATTTACCGTCCTTCATGCGAACATCTACCAGCCGCTGTGAGCCGGCAAGCCAGATCATACTGCCTTTTTTGACCTTGAATTGCATGAGCCGGGTGACATCTGCATCCCAGGCCCATACCTGATAGAACTGCGTCCAGTTTTTGGTGCGTTCCATCAGATCAAAGCATACATAGCTTTGTTTGGACTGGCTTTCTTTGGGTACGAGGTCGTTCATGACGCGCCCGAACACAAAAATCTGTGCCATAACACTCCTTTCTGCCATTGGCATTATTATCTATATAAAAAAGTGCCAGCAGTTTTTCGGCCCTAAAAGGGCGCAAAAAATCACTGACACTTGCATACAAACTTAACAGCGTGTGCAATGCAGGCTTTTGGCCTACGGTACAGATCAAAAAGACCTGTATTCCCAAATGGGATACGCACAAAAATCAATTACAAGTTCAGTATAGCACTGGATCTTGTGTCTGTCAAGATATAAAACACTATATATAGATTTATTGCCAGTGACAAGCACGATATGTAGTAGTTGAAAAGGTCTTACTCTGTAAGATGGTTCATAACACGGTAGTAGTCATCCAAAAGGTAGAATTGAGTCTTTGTTGGGGATGCCGTTTGATAGTCAAAGGTCAGACCGTATAGGCTGCCGGTGCCATCTACTCCCAGAGGACCAAACCAGCAGGACATTGTATGGCCGTTGAAATACCATAGCTGCAGGTCATTATATTCCGATTCGGTAACGAGTCCTTTGCGTGCCAGCCGAAGGGCCTCATCTTCACTGATCAAAGGATGAGACAGAAAATGGCGGTAGAGATCATCGGACATACCAAGCGCCTGCTGGTAGGTAAGCGGGTTGGGATTGTCCAGCCACCAGCGGGTCAGCGCTTCAAAGTCATGGATGACTGGGTGGGGCGTAAGGCTGCGGAATTGTTTTAGAAAAGCGGTTACCGTTTCCGGATCGGCTGGAGCTGGTACGGGTATTTCCTGCACACAGTTATTGAGAAAGGCAAACGCGATTTTCTCATCGGTTTTGTCCTCCAGCATCAGTCCGAAGCGTGACAAAGGAGCGAGCAGGAAATGCTCCAGCGCAAAGTTTTCTTCCAGAAAGCGATAGACTTTGTATTGTTCAATGGTGTGGGGCTTATACATGGGAAACCCTCCTTTCTTTTATCTACCTAATAAATAGGGACGGAAGGAATGTATTCTGCAAAATATAAGGAAAATGAAATGCTCCCTTTATGGGAGACAGTGAAAATAAACTGTCATCATAAAAGGAGCATTTCAAAACAACTTCATGATTGTTGGTTTGTGACTTCTTATGCAATATTCTTCTTTTTCTTTGCCATAATAAATCCAATTATCATAATCACATTCAAAACAAATACTACAACACTGCCTTCAATTTTATAAATTCCACCAGATAGCAGTTGATTGCCACCGAATGTCATATTAAACAAATGTGGATAGTCCTCTGCAAGTGATACTCCTCCCAAAATAATCGCTCCTACACTATTCCAGAGAAAATGAACGATTATAGGGGCAATTAAAGAATTTGTATATTCCAAAACTGCTGTCATAAACAAACTCATTGTCAAAACATTCAAAACAGGGAGAGTTCCTGCTTCAAAAGCACCTCCATGTGCAAAAGTAAACAGCATGGTAGACACAACAGTTGCCGCAACTACATTGTAGTTTCTCTTTATCATCTGATATAGATAACCACGAACCAACATTTCCTGCATAATTGTGTTGATAAAGGCTGATAGTATCCAGAGCCAGAGCATAGAAATATGATTAGTACCTTCTATCCGTGCAGACCCGGTAAAAAGCAAAATACCGACAGATATACCTAACCAACTTAGTCCAACTGTCCCTCCTAATACACTGCTATAGACGGGGCGCTGTGTGAGATGTAACTTGGTTTTTTTACGATCTACAAACCAAAAAATGACGGTCATAATAACAATCGCCAAAAACGGTATTAGTTCTGCAAAAAACCTCCACAACGCTGTATTGTCAATATCAGGAATCGGTATAACTGATACGAAAATTGCCCATCCAATAAAGAAAATGATAGATTTTAATGATACTTCTATTAGTTTTTTCATATCTCTAAAACTCCTTGATGCTAATTTACATAAAGTACATTATACATCACTTTGTCAAGGAGTTGAATCCTTTTTGTAAAATGATTGCAATATAAATAGATTTCTGTTCCCTCAAAAAACATTAGGGGGATGTCAGTCATATCTTTCAGTTCCGCTTTCTACGGCTCGCTGATTGCTTCATAGCCCAAAAAGCTGTTCGTTGAAAGTGCGGCATCCAGATAGTCATTTCCAACGGTAGGTCGTGCCCCTTTCTGAAAGTAAAATCGGTAGGGTTCGCCTATTTTAAGCCGGGCCGATTTACTGAGAAGCAGTGTGATCTCTACGCCATGGCTGTCTATCAGATGTACTTTGCGGTAGCGGCGGAGCATAGGTGTACTGATACCGGCGCAGATGCCTTCCACTACTTCGTAGTTCTTATGTGCCGCAGTCACCCAGATTCCTCTACAGGATATAAGACAGGCGCAGAGTACGATAATTCCCAATGCCAGCAGGATATGATCTTTAGTCGCCACGCAGATGATGACGCTGATTCCCGCACTGGCGATTCCGGCCAGCAGAGTGAGCAGAAACTTTCTCTGCAATACAGTGGGAAAAAGAGTCCATTGTTCCATCATGCTCATACCCTCTCAAAGATAATCTGCTGCCGCAGATAAAGATTGGCAACGGCTAATGTCACCGGTTTGCTGCTCTGGCTGATTTTGACCATGCTGGCAATGTTGTCACTGGTGGTCGTTTCATCGCCGTAGAGGGAATCCAAAAGCGCACATTCATTGGGGAGACGGGAAATATTTTTATCTATGCACTTGATGATCTCAGCAGTGGAGAGCAGGGCTTGTCCGGCAAGGCGCATGACCAGAGCTTCGTATTTGGTGCGTTTATCTTTCTGGAACAGTTTCCGCGCGGCGGATACCGGAACATGTGCCAGCAGCGTCAGCTTGACAAAAGAGGCGAGCCGGAGGAAGAACGGTCCGCTGGTTGGGATAATGCTGAGCGAGCCAAGCAGGTCATACAGAGCATCGTATTCTGTTTCACCACTGCCGGATACCAGAAGGCCACGGGTCAGCAGGCGGTTTGTACAGTCTTCCCAAGACCGCTCGGTACAGTAACCGGATGCGGTGGATAGCTTTTCGTATTCTTGTGCGATGTCATCCCAGCGAAGGATTCTCCAGTTGAGCATGCTCCAAATCACCATTTCCTGCATATCGACCATGTACTCCTGACCGCCTAACAGGATGATTGGACAACTGCGGTTGCAGCCGTTTGTCCTTCGTTCAAACCGGCCGACCGCAGTGTATAGGGTTTTGATTGCCATATTTCGATACCTCCTTCTTATACATATCCCTTACTGTTGCTGATGCTGATTTTCAACAGATCAAAGCAGGCAGGTTAAAAAGTCAGGGTCATTGCGAAGTTTTTCCAGAGAACGGGAAATCCAGGCGCCTACATGGGAAGGAGGGACTTGATAGAGGGCGGCGATGTCTGTAATGCGCATTCCCTGAACCTTCAGCGCCAGTGCTTCGATGCCAAGTCTGGCAACGCCCTGATAGTTCTGTTTGCTGGCTTCCAGCAGATCAAGGGTCTCCAGACGAGAAAGATGGGAGTCAAAATGGTCGTCTGGCTGGTCTATCTGTTCTCCATCTGCAGCCAGTTCGCCCTGTTCTCCGATGATCAGCCGGCTGATGTGCCGTCCCTGGCTACAGATTTTGCGGCAGTAGGAGAGGATTCCGTTTTTCACAACCTTTTTGGCGTAGGTTGAAAACTGTGCCTGTCCGGCATGGTAGGTAAAGGCGGCCTTGCAGAGCCACAGGCACCCTTCCTGAAACAGATCTCCATACTCCAGACCACAGATGCCGGGATTCACATGGATGTTGTTGACAATGACCCAGTGAACGATGGATAGGTTTTTTTCTACCAGTGTCTGCTGGTCTTTGGTAAGCTTAAAGTTTTGCTTCATCAGGCTTCACCTCCGTTCAGGCAGCACGCCCGGATGTGTACGCCGGAGCCTGCTGACAGAGGGAAATGACTTGCTCGCACATATATTCGGAAAACTGGCCGATGTGGGTCTGGTGTGCATCCAGTCCCAGCTTGGCTTGCAGCCAGATATAGACTTCCCATTTTTCCATATGGCAGTCCTGCTGCAGTTTTTTTAGGGCACGATGGGCTAGAATGCGTTTGTGGCGCAGATCGCCATTCGCCAGTGTCCCCATGGGGAGCAATGTGCGCTCATGAGCACTGACATAGGCATTGCAGGCCGGCCATCTGTTGCAGACATACAGGAATTTTCCTCTGGTCTGTGGAGTAGATCCATACACAAGGCTTGCAGGCCGAAGAGAAGCGTGAGCATGACAATAAGGACATTTGATTTGCTTTTGTTTCAATAAAATCACCTCCATTACGCGCCGATGACGGCGGCATTGCGTCTTAACAGGCAGAATCATCCGAAGTAGGTATCCCGGTCTGGGCATAGCTGTAAAAACGGACATACATGGTCCGAAGAGGTATGCCATTCCAGAAACTTGGTATAAGCAGTCCGAAACGAGCGGCACTCCAGAATTGCAGAGCATTCTTCGGGGTCCACTGCTTCTCCACTCAGCTTCCGCACTGTCTGGACGGACAGAAAGATCGGCTGACAGCCTGCGTCTGCTGCCATCAGGAATCCCTCACAAGATGCCTGCCGGATCATTGGACAAAGTGAACCGCTGCAGCGGATGAACAGGGCGTTACGCCAGTTACCCCGGACTGCCTGCAGAAAGGAATAGAACTGACACGGTTTTTGATTCATGCTTTCACCTCCGTTACAGTACATTTGCATTTCTAAAAATAAAAAAGGAGCCAGCTGCAGAAGTTCTGCAAACTGGCCCCTGATTTGGTGCTTAGGAGAACAGACTTTCAATCTCCTGGGTGATGCGGGGGATGACCGTATCATTGAAGATGAGGGTCAGAGCCGCCAGGAGCAGCGCACCCAAAACTACGGCGATAATGATCTTGACGGCGTCCGAAATGTAAAAATCGCCGCGCTGATTGGACAATGCCATACGGCCGCGGTTGAGCAGATAGTTGGCTTTGGTATAGATATGGGTCGTGAATTTTCTCATGGGTAACCTCCTGTTATATGTTTGATGATTGAGTGGATAGGTATATCAAGTCCACCGTCTGTTAAGCGCGGCGGATAGGCTTGATCAGATTGTTTTTGTTGGAACGGGGCCGGTTCGGATATGCTTTAGGCCGTTGGAACAGCAAGCAACGAAAGCGTCGTTTTTTGGTGCCGGTATCATTCGGCGGATAAAATTTCTTTTTGGGCATAGGCATTCTCCTGTAAAAAATGGAGCCGGGCTGATGAAACAGTCCGGCTCAGTCCAGATGAAAAAGAATGGTGTGCCTGTCGCTATGGAAAATCGCTTGGGTACAAACGCTCACCTCCCTGTGTATCTGTCTTCCATATGAGGAGCAGGTATGAAAACGCCCGGAAGTACCGTGGCGGATGCCGATTAGCCAAAGAATGCCCCGAGCGAACTCATAACCTCGGTACAGAGCACCACCAGATAGATGATCATAATGCAAATCAGCATCATCATAGAGTAACGCTGGATCTTTTTGGGACGTTTGGCAGCTTCCTTTTTCAGATTGTTCTGCTCGATCTGGCGCATATCGAAGGTAATCATTTTGAAGTACATCCGCTGGTCATCACCGCGCAGGACACCAATCAGGCCACGGATCACATCGGACAGCATGGGGCTGCCAATGCGGGTTTCAAATCGAATGAGGGCATTTTCATAGTTGCCGGTCTTCATATCAGCAATGGTCTGATCCAGCTCGGCGCCGAAGTCTTTCCCAGCCACACGGCGGTAGGAAGTCAGAATTTTAAGTACATCCCTGTCATTTTCAAGGCTCTGGCCGACGGTCAAAGCAAATCGGGGAATCTCGCCCTCAATCAGTTTGCGGCGTTTTTTAACAAAATCAAAGGCTGCATAGTAGGTTGAAAACCACAGCGCCACTGCAAGACCGATCAAAATAGGCACCAGCAGCGGAATAAGAAGTGCCATGGGGATGGCACACAGGCCAACTGCCCCTGCAGTTACCCAGGCTCTGGCTGTATAGACCTCCGGGGTAAGCTGCAGACCTGCAATGTCCAGAGCGCGTTGTACCTTATTGCGCTTGAGCCGGTCCAGCCGCAAATAAGGGGCGATCCAACCGGCGATTTTTGTCACATAGACATCAAGCAGCTTTTCGTTTTTGGTGCCCTGCTGTTTGCGGGAGAGCATCATCATTTGTGAGGTCTTCTTGGTCGGGATGTCCACAAAGGCGCAGGTCAGGTTGTAGACAGCAAAACTGAAGAAGATGATGGCGATGAGCGCCAGAAAAGTCATACGCTATCACCTCCATATTCGATGGGCTTGCTCAGTTTCATGATCTGGGTCAGCGCAAATAGGATGATGGCTGCGCAGATCGCCAGTGCAATTTTGCCCGGTGTGGTGAAGATAAGGGTGTGGAACCAATCCTCATTCAAGAAATAGAGCAGCGGCACATTGGCGATAACCAGAAATATCATGGTGATGGCTTCACGCCGCGGCCCTTGCATCATTGCCTCAAGTTCCGACTGCACCACACGCACATCGGAGAATTTCTGGTTGATGGTAGGAAGGGTATTCTTCATACTGCGGTCGGACTGGCACTGGATGAGGGTGCCGCACCATTCATGGAAGACCCGGTTGGGAATCTTCATCTTCAGGCTGTTGATAGCACTGGTGATGTTGGCGTTGATCAATTCCGCTTCATAAACGAAGGCTTCAAAGTTGGCTTTTACCGGCTCATTGATATAGGGCAGGTTTTCCTTGACAGAACGGATCAGATCCTCGGTGCGCAGGTAGGAAGTCGTGATGATGGAAATAGCGGTTTCCAGTTCTTCATTCAGGTGCTTTTTATAGCTGGCGGCAGTGCTGCGCAGATACCAGATCGGTATAAGAGAAAAACCGATACCCAGAATGGGCACCATGTACACATTCCCAATCAAAAGAGCCAGCACAGCCCCCACAGCGAACAGAATCAGGGACAGTCGTTTTATTGCCTCATAGCGGTCCGCCCGTCCGGTACCCTTCAAGATCTGTTTCAGTTCGTAATCCTGATTAAAAAAGCCCTTGGCTGGTGTGCCCAGAAGAACATTCAGTTCATCCGACAAGGTGGCGGATTTTCGCTGGGAGCGGAAGAGGGCGTCGATAAAATCACCCGGCTTCACACCAAACAGAGCCAAAAGCCCAGCACTGAGCAGGATAAAACAGATAAGATAGATCCATTGCAATTAACTCACCTCCTTTGGCGGCTGCATGAATTCTTCCAATTCCTTGTTGGAAATGCCATTGTCCAGCAGCCTTTTCTTCAAGGAATCGGAGATCAAGCCAATTTTTTTATGGTGCCCTACCACACGGGTTTCACCACGGTCATCAGTTACATTGTCCTCCACTTCATATTTGTATAGGGAATGGGCGATCAGCCGCCCGTCCTGGTAGTCCTCGCCCTCGATGATCTCCATGATCTTACGGGAACGGTCCTCCAGCTGCTTGGTAAAGACGATGATGGGATACGCCTCTACCATGATCTGCATGAGGATGGAGTCATCCATGTTGTACTTGCGTTTGGCAAGGGTCATCATCCTGCGGTAAGTACTGTTGCAGGAATTGGAGTGGATGGTGGTACATACGGTATGGCCGGTGCGGGAACTTTCGGCTGCGGACAAGCTTTCTGCTGCTGACCGCATTTCACCCACGCCGATGACATCCGGATGCTTACGCAGCACCCGCTCCAGAAGAAAATCCTGATTGATGTTCAACGCAGGGTTCTCGCTGGGGCGGGTCAGCAGATGTACTACGGAATTAAGGATATTGCCCTGCGCATCCCGCTTGACCAGATCAAATTCGCGGCTGCCTTCTTCAATGGTAATAAGGCGCCGGTTATTGGGCACATTGGACAGCAGCCAGGCCATGATCGTGGTCTTGCCGGAGCCGGTGGAGCCGGCAATGCAGACAGACACCCCATATCGAATACAGGCAGTTAGAAAGTGAAGCATTTCAGCGGTGGCACTGCCGGAGTTCAGCAGTTTTTCTTCACTGACGGTCTGCTGGTTGACAATACGGATGGAGGCATTGACGCCTACATCTGCATCCACAATGGGAGTTTTGTCCACTGAAATACGGATGTTTTTGTCCAGAAATCCCACAATGCTGGGCATAGTATCATCAATGACCATGCCGCAGGCGTTGAGCATTCGGCGGATCACATCGATGGCGTGCTGGGGCGAACTGAATTTATCAGGGATCTTGATACTGCGCCCACTGGATTCGATCACTTCAATGTCGTTGTAGGCGTTGATGTTGACCTCCTCAACACCGGGCTTATAGATCCATTTCTTCAAAAAGGAGTAGCCGGCCATGTCCTCATAGAGCTTGGAACACAGTTCTTTTGTAGAGAGCCCGTCAAGGGCATATTTGCGTTTGACAATGTAGTGTTCCATCAGTTCTTTCAGCAGGCTTGTGGCACGCTCTGCATTGCCTTCCCCAGCTTCGGCAATGGTGGAGGCATGGTTTTCGGCAAAATACCGCTGTACATCCTCCAGTACCTGGTCATAGGTCAGCTCCTGATTGGCGGCTGGTGTGAAGAATATATCATTCAAATTACTCATCGGCATCCTCCTCACATTCATACGCCGCATCCTCCTCTGACTGCTCGGCCAGTTCCATTTGCTCCAGAATTTCCAGTACCTTGTTCAGTGAAGCAGTGTATTTGGGGTTACAGTAGGTGATAGCCTTGAACATACCGCCTTCGGTAGCACAGCGGTCGATCTCCTTACTGTAGGGAAGCAGGCCGTCAAACCCGCCAATGATATAGCCCATTTCATCCAAGGCGTGGAAGGGACGGGCCAGACCGGCGAATGTCATATGCTCAGAAAACCGGAAGCGCTCGTCCACAAGCAGAGGTTGATGGGCTTTCAGGTAGTTGATGCCCTTTAGGTCCGGGGTGAGGATACGGATGACCACATCGCCGGCTTCAATAGCGGCGGGAGTGAACACATTGGTCATGCTGGTGCTGCAGTCCAGAATGACGAAATCTACCAGTTTGGCGGCAGCATGAATGAGCTGCAGCACCATGGTATATTTGACCTCTGGGTAGCTCAGCGGGTTTTCTCCTGCCGCATAGCCCATCATCCCAATGAAGGGATAGTTTTTCAGCACTGTCACATGACTGGCAACCAGAGATGTATCGATCTCCACACTGCTCAAAACCTGGCCGATAGAGGTATTGGTCTGGATGATCTGCTCCGGCAGCCAGACCGGCAGCATAGGGACATTCATATCGGCATTGATAATGATGGCTTTCCGCTTGTCCCGGGTCAGGGCTTTGGCCAGAATACAGCAGAACATGGATTTGCCGCTGCCGGGGCTTCCCCAGACGGTGATAACTTTACCCATAACGAAGATCCTCCTTCCTTGATTTGATTATTCTGCCGAGGGTGCAGTTTCATTAGTAGATTGTGCAGACTCTGCAGTTTCCGTTTCCTGGGGTTCACTTTCAACATCAGAATTTTCCGCATCTGCAGCTTCTTCCTCAATCAAAGTTTCGGGGAAGTAGATTTCCTGAAGAGTCTTATCCTGCTCGGCAAGCAGCTCATCTGCCAGTTTGTCATTGTTGCGGGAGATAAGGGCCACATGAGCTACGCCGTCATTTTCAAGACCGGTAATGATCTTCGCCTGTTCAGGGCTTGCCAGCACAGTGATGGTGGCTGACTGCTGCTTTTCTTCATCCTCCGTGGGCTCCTTGGCATTATCCACATTGATGCCGTCTGAGTCGGTGACGGACAATACTTTGACAAAACGCAGTTCCGGTACTTCGGCCGCCGTATCAAGAAAGTGGTAAATACGGATGATGTCACCGGGCTGAAGCTTGTCAGAGAGGCCGGAAGCAAGTGTTTTAACGGTCAGCGAGATAGCAACCTTACCGGAAGGGATGCTGTTGAGCGCCACATCGGACGAAACCGGTACAGAGCTGATCTTGCTGGTAAGGATATAGTCACCCACAGCCAAGTCGGCGGTAGCGTAAAGACCATTTACATCGGAGAGCTGATGGGCGATGTTGGAGGGGAGGTTATAGCCGCCTACCTCAACCACCTCGGCATTTTCTGACGAGATTTGCTCGCCTTTCAATACCGGCTGGGTGATACGGACGATTTCCTCTTTTCCATTGGTCTGACGGGCGATGGTTGGAAGTGCCACAAAGGCGATAACTGCCGCCAACAGCAGGGAGAGGATACCGAAGATGAATCGGTTATTCAGTTTCATAAGCGTTGTCTCCTATCTTAAAAATAGTTGGGCCAGGGTCGCTGTACAGCAGCCACAGGCGAGAAATGGCAGGAACGGGATAGCAAGGGGCTGCCCAGTTCGATAAAGCCGCCTGAGAAGAAAGATCACAGGCATTGCGGTAACAGCGGCAGTCAGAAAGACCAGCGCCATGCCGGAAGGGCCATAGACCAGCCCTAATATCCCGCAGAACTTGATATCCCCGCCGCCCAGACCAGTGCCGTTTGTTGCCAGTGCAGCTGCCAATGGAATACAAAAGCCGAGCAGGGCGCCTACCAGGGCATGGGTGGCGACCGGCCAGAGAAAGAGCGGCGGGAGCCCGTGATTTAACAGGAAATATCCTTGCAGGACCGGCGCCAGGGCAGCTAAGGGGATAAAAAAGACGAGTGCCCGGTCAGGCACCCGTCTGTAAAGCACATCGTAGACAGCAAAGCCGGCCACCACAAAAAATATGGTAAGCAGGTAAGCTGTCCAGAGGCTATTCTCGATTGGTATACCAGTCATCATAAAGGCTCCCTTGGATCGAAACATAGTCATTTAGGTTGATGGATAACATGCCGTCAGGAGTCCAGGTATCCCACACCTGTGTATAGATGGTGTAGTCGGTGGCATCGGGGAACCACAGCGGTGTGAAATGCACTGTCCGGTCATAGGTGGAAAATTCGTTGGGCTTAAAGATGAATTTTGCACTTTGGCCGCCGGAACGCTGCAGAAGCCGCAGATAGGTCTGATACTGGAACTCAGGAAATACGGAAAAAGCAGTTTGGGGATAAGTAATGTGGCTGGTCGGGGCATCTGTGGACAGCGTTGCCCGCACTTCGGTTTTAACGCCGTACCCGCTTTTCATCGTCTTGCCGGATGCTGTGGGTACAATATCGTCTGGCATTAGAGACATCTCGCCGCTGATGGAAGCGGAGTAGCCCGTATATTCGTATTCCCAATACCCTTCATCAACCCAGTGCCCGCCATCTTCACCGTGGTCGCACCATACCCATACAGGCACCCAGTAGCAGCTCCAGACGCCCCAGTTGGCAGTGAGCTTCTGCGTTTCATTGGGCAGGGGCGGCACAGAGTAGCCGAGATTGGTGTCGGTTGCCACAGGGTCAGGCGGAATGTGCTCATTCAGATCCACGATCTTTGCAACAAAGGTATCCTGAGCGGTATAGGCGCCGCTGACAGATACCGTAATGGTCACGGTCTGCGGGGTGGAGGGGGTATGCCATTTGACCCAGACTACCTGACTGTCACCGGCTGGGATCACTATATCATTGACCCGGTAGGTGGTGCCGAGGATATGGAAGGTAACCGATGCCGGATTATCCGGCGTCAGATCCTGATCTGTCCGCAGTGTGACGGCGGTAATCACATCCGTATCTACTCGGTATTCTACATCAGGGGCCTGAATTTCTCCTTCCGGCGGAGCTTCATCAAACCAGACAATACCAACGCCGAGGGTGCTGATGATGTCGGAATTGTTCTGCTTTCCAGTGGTGCTGCCTGTCCAGGCGGAGATGCCAAGGTCGCTGAATTCCAGGAACATTGACAGCGGCAGATTTTTATGGGTAAGTGAGGTCATGGTTTTTCGCAGATTGCCGCCGGACATCTGATCATACAGGCCGGCTTCAGTAGCTGTCATACAGTAATACTGGCCGTTGTGCGTGAAATAGGCAATGGGCTCGATCAGCAGCTTGTACTCGCCGGCAATCATCCGCTCATAATCGACTCCGGCTGCCTGAGCGACCATCATGCACGCATATTCAGAACAGAAATACCGTTTGATGGCTTCGATGTTGCTCTGCCCCTTGCTGCTGACGATTGTGGGCATAGATTGTGCAGGTCTGATGCAGGAATAGGCAACGCCGGACTGAAGGGAGAGGCCGGCGCCGCCCAGGTATTGCAGTTTGTTGACTTTGCCAAAGTGGAGAAGACTGGTCTTCTGCGTCCGGTTTGAAAAGTCCAGTGGAGAAGATACGGCAGTTCCGCTGGATGCGTCAACAACAGTAATGCGGACACCATCATTGCCTGAATTCCAGAAGTTGCTGCTTGTGCCGTGACCCATGCTGCCACCGCCGCCATCTATGTTTCCGTTTCCGCCCGTTGCAAAGGCAGAGGAGGGGAATAGACAGAAAACAAAGGCAAAGCAGCATAGGAAGGCGAGAAGTCGTTTCAAATACATCACGCTCCATTCCTTTTGAAAATAAGAAGGCCGCCACAATCCTGTGACGGCCAAGTAGTGCCATATTCAGTTGTAGTAAATCAGCCCATATTGCCGACCTGTTTGTTCAGATCTCCATCGCTGTCACCGGTGGACTGCTGTACATTGCCGGGAACAACCCAGCCAAACACCGGATCATATACAGCTCCATTTCCGTTGCTGGAGCCTGGAACCGGCTCATTGCTGGGCGGCGCTTGCTCGGCGGGCGGGGCAGTAACCTCCGGAACTGACGGGTCGGGATTGACGGTATGCTCCTGACCAGGATCTTTGATTTCGGTCTTACCTTCCGGCACCGGAGGAGGCGTTTCTTCAAACTTTTCAGTATCGGTGAAGTCGATCACAACCTCATCCTCCGTTTGGGAGGTTACTTTGGGATATTCTTCTTCGGCATCTGTGGACTGGCCGGGAGCATAAGCATCTGCTCCATTATCACCATCTGTCTGTGTGCCACCATCTGACCAATCGCCGGTGACGCTGCTGGGTGGGGATTCATCCGGTCTAAAATCTCCGGTACGGTCGCGGCTTACGAACCAGCAGACACCCAGAATAGTGACGCAGAGGAGAGCCAGCGAGGAAACAATAAAGCCTTTGGATTGGAAAAACTTCTTCATATTTTACATACACTCCTTTTTTGCTGTTATATAAAGCCTATACGGTATAACGTGCCGGGCTTTCAACAGTATGGTTAGAATTTTGTGTTGTGGTAGCCTGTCAGCTCCACCCGTTGGGTGATAGCCGGATAACTGTGACCGAACATCCGCACATAGAATTCCACATCACAGTAGAAGATGTACTCAACCCGTCCATTTTCTACATTGAACTCCAGGCTGATGTCGGAAACCTTGTAATCCTCCGTTGAAAGCGGAATCTTGGAGTCCAGGCCGCCTGCCACTGTAGCCTCCAGCATGTCGGTATAGTCACTGCTGGAGTAAAGGGTATTTAGGTACTCTTCAAAGTTGGTTTCACGCTGGGAACGGTAGGTATCTGCATAAATCGTGCCGCTAAGGTTATTTAACTCCATTTTAGCGCCGTTGCGGATGTTGATACAGGTGATCCGTATGGAAGCGTACAGGAGCAGGAAGGAAATCAGCATCACGATGCCTACTACAAAAAAGCAGGCGAAAAAGGTGATCTCGCCCCGTTCGTTTCGCAGCGGCTGTTTCAGTCGCAGGAATATGCGTTTCATAGGTCACCTCACTTCCAGTAGTGCTCACTGACGCCGCTGCCGCGGGCAACCACTGTAATGTTTACCAGGTCAAAATTCCAGAACCCGCCCAGTTTGGCATCTCCCTCGATAGTAATGAAGAAGGGGGTGCCCAACTGGATGGCATTTGTCATACCGGATGGCCTGGGTGATGTGTAGGTAGCGTCAATGGAGTAGGAAATATTTTCGGCTCCTTCGATCTGAGAACTCAAAAATTCAAACAGCTCATCGGTCTCGCCGTTGACGCCGCCGGAAAGCTGGATCTGTTTGACCATCTGATCGGCGGCATGGTCAAGTTCCTGCTTGGTGGAAATGATGCTGAACAGGTCAATAATGAAGGCCAGCAGCAGGACAGCGATGAAGATGAAGACCACCGTACTGAAATAGTTGGCCTCGCCCCGCTCGTTGTTCAGCACCTTCCGGGCTTTTTGAAAGAGAATAGAAACCACCACCTTTACTGAAATTGAAAACAGCCGCTCCAAACCGGAGCGGCTGCTATGCAAAGTTTTGACTGTACCAAGTATAACAGATATGGATTTACGGCGAAAGGGCAGGACTGTGCCAATGTAGAGACAATTTTGTGCCAACCATGTTTCTTTGCAACATTACAGCAGTGATTCCACCAGCTGATAGATGTCGGTAAATGGATTGACAGCAATTCCAAACGGTTTGCTGCTGTCATTTTGAAGATGGTATTGCTCTACACGTTTGGCGTTCTGAATCGCAATGGCTGTATGCTCTGCTAACTGGTTATATACATCGCCAGCTTTCTCATAATCAGGGAGATAAGTGGTCAATGCGTTTTTCACTGCGGGGTAGTCTTTGAAAAATTTGGTGGTGTACTGGAAATGCAACAGATACCAAAATTCAAAGCAGGGATTGGAGAGTGCAATCTGAATCCCCTTCGCATCTGCCATTTTCCTTGCCTTGGAGAGCAGACTGTCCTTTGCAGTGATGGGGTCAGGGTTGTTGTAGTTCACATCTCCATCTGCAACTACCCATACAGAGTCTCCCTCTGATACGGAAATCTGATTTTTGTTCTGATATTCCACGGCTTTCCGGATCAGGCTGAGATAATCTGTTTCACCTCCGCTGGTGCGGCTGCCGACCACACGAATATCAATGTTTGTCTGACGGTTGCGGTAGTGTTCAAAATACTTAGGCTCAGTTTGAGAACCCTCCGTTACAATCAGAATGACAGGCTTTATTTTTCTGCGTCGCTGTCCACGCTTTTCAATTTTTCCACGTGCCATTTTACAGCCCTCCCTTGATAAAGGGGATTGCACCATAACGGCCAATCAGATAGCCTTTCTCCACCTTGGCATCCTTGCGGATGGAAAAATCGTAAAGGGAGAACAGATCGGTAGCCGCTGTTTGCTCGTCTTTTTCGGTAAACCAAATCTGATCTCTCCTCAGTACATCCAGGTCAAGAAGATTGGTGTTGTGTGATGTGAAAATCAACTGGGCTCCATTTGGATTGAACTCCACGCTGTTAAAAAGCGAGACCAGATGCTTTGTCAGAAGAGGATGCAGATGAGCGTCCATCTCGTCAGCGACAAGAAGCGTTCCTTCATCCAGCACCTTTTTTACAACACCGATCAGTTTGAAATAACTGTTGGTGCCATCAGATTCCTCTGCCATGTTCAGCGCGTAGGAAGAAGTATTTCCCTCTGTATCCTGTACCGTGTGAATGGCCTCGATATTGGTAAAGATATCATTACGCTGAGAAGGAGCGGGTTCTGTATCACGCATCTGAAGGGACTGTATGCCAAAATCTGCAACACGCAGCATAGAGGCGATCACATGCCGGTAGTCATCATCTTTGAGTTGTTCTGCTTCAAGGCCGTAGGCGTCTGCAACAGAATTTTTCGTGATGATCTGGCAGGAAGCAAACCATTCCAGAACCGGAATCACTTTGGAATAGCTCCAGTTTGATGCGACAGACAGATAGAGCTTGTTGGCCGAAGTGCGATCCTTGAGAGTATTTTGTTCATCGACATCAACGGTAAAGCGAAAATCTTTTGTGTCTTTTCGCTCAAAAATGAGTGCCTGCCTGCCATTGGGATAGTAATACAGATATTCTTCAATAACAGCTTTGTCTGTTACAGAAAAGCCATACGCATATCGGATGCCATTTGTGGTGAAGATGACCTCAAAGCTGCTGGGGCGAGAGGGTGTTTCCCGGTCAAACTTGAACGGCGAACGCTCAATGGTTTTGTGGAGCTGCTGGTTATGCGAAGTCAGCACATAATTTACCATGAACCAAAATGCATTCAAGACATTGGACTTTCCGGAAGCATTGGCACCGTAAATCACGGCAGACTTCAAATGCTTTTTGTTTCCGTCCACAATCAGGTGTTCCGGATGTTCGTTATCCTTACTGGCAAGCAGGGATAACACGACATTATCTTTGATAGAGAGAAAGTTCTCTACACTAAATTGAATCAGCATAAAACAACCTCCTAAATCCTTGCTATAATATATTATATCCGCATTTTTGTGAAAAATCAACGCAAATGAAAAATAAAAATCTATATAGAGGATTTAAGAGAACAGTCGTGTGGAGAGGATATGCGGTGGGAGTTTCGGTAATGATAAAAAGCAAGCCTGGGAAACAGTTCGCCGCTGCTTCCCAGGCGCTTTGCTTACAGGTTCTGACGGATGATCCGGGTGATAATACCTACGGCCACACCCCGCTCCATATCCAGACGGGTGACGGCAAAAGATACATCGTCCTTTTTGCCGGGCATCCGGTAGTCATAGCAGGAGTGGGCTACCGCATTGACGCCATTGGAGAGGCGCACATAGACAACGCCCTTGTGGACATCTGTGACACGGCCGGCATACTTGCCTTGGATACGGCACTTCTGCAGGTTGTCCCTGTCGGTGTTCTCGGAAATACTCTTGATGTCAGCCTTGATGCCCAAGTCCTCCAGACTGTTGCGCCGCACGCTGAGAATACGGACCAGAACCTCATCGCCTACGGAAAAACGCTCATGGGCATCACCGATCCAATCCCAGGCAAGGTCACGGGCAAGGATGGAGGTTTCAACGCCGAAAACTTCCACGCGCACAACCTTTTCAGCCACTGCAATCACACGCGCCTGGACGATGCGGCCCTCATAGACACGGTACATACCGGCAGCATCCGTATCCAGATAGAAAATCTGGCGTTTGCGCAGCATGGCCTCCTTGCGGCTGGCAACTACGCTGCGGGTCTTGGAGTCGATACCACGCACGATGAAGTCAATGTCAGCACCGAGCATGTTGCCAAGGATCTTATTTTGGCGCAGCATAAGGTCGGCGTATTCCTGACCGGAAGGACTGCGGCCCAGATTGATCATCATTTCCTTGATAGGGATAATGACACGGAACCCCTTGTAATCCACAACTGCCACCGTCTTGCGGTTGTCCAGCTGTTCAATGCCGCCCAGCTTGCCGGTGATGATCTTGCGGGTGCGGTAGGCATTATGGATCTCATGCCAGATTACATCATCACGGTCTTCGGCAGTCTCGACATCATCCCGGCTGCGGATGGTAAGGACGGGGGCCTCGCCGCGCTGGGGGCGGGGCTGGCGCTGGGGAGGAGAAGGAGTAGGGGCAGGAGCGGCAGCTTCTTCCACGACAGGAACATCAGGCTCCACAGCAGGTTCCTCCGTATCAAGAATAGAGTCGGCTGTATCCGCCGACTCTGTTGTTTCGGCAGGGACTTCCTCTGTGACAGTTTCTTCAGGAGCAGCAGCTTCTTTCTTCTTTCGGCTGGTACGCTTGGGCTTGGGAGATGCAGGGGGTTCCTGCACAGCGTCGGCGTTATCTTCGTAAACATCAGGCGGCTGCACATCAAAGTCTTCCGGCATATCAGTGGGAGCAGCGCTTTGATCGTCTGTTTCAGCAGGCGTATCTCCGAACATTTCCTCCTCGGTGAGTTCAGGAAGGAGATCTTCAGCCATATCTTCGGCAGAGGTGTCCTCCAGGGGCTGATCCATCTGCCCCAGCAGTTCGTTCAAATCCAGACTATTGCCAGTATCAGCAGGAAGGGATTCAGGTTGAGCAGTATCGGCCGGCAGAGTTTCGCCTTCCGACATAACGGTTTCGGTAACAGGAGCCTCCTGTTCCAGAAGTTCTTTTTTCTTGGTTGCCATAGATTAAAACCTCCTATGAATTTGATAGTTTTGTTTAAGACAGGATGGAATCCTTGTCTGTGGTGATAATGCCTTCCGGCGTACCGGCAGATTTGGGGGCCGGAGCCTCTTTGGGTGATTTATCCGTGGGGGATGCCGGTTTGGTGGCTTTGCGCTTTGCCGGCTTCTTTGCTGCAGGAGCCGGTTTCGGCGCGGGCTGCGGTGTTTTGGCGGCTTCTTCTTCCAAGCGGCGCCATTCCGGTACATGGGCAGATGCTTTGCAGGAACGCAGGTACTTGGCTTCCGGGTGTTTGGAGTAATCCATTTTGTCTACCTGCAGAACCTTCTTGCCACGGATGATGATGAGCGCCTGATCCAGCGGGAGCCGCAGGACTTCATCAGGAGTAAGTACAGGGCGTTTTCCAACACCAGAGGTCTCACGAAACTCCGGTGTATAGTTGGAGATACGCCAGGTGCCCAGCTGTTTGGACTTACTGGATACTGCTACGGAGGCAAGCCCTGTCCTGGCAGAAATAAATTCGGCAGTAAGCTGGTCTGTACAGCCTAAAAACAACTGCGCGTCACAGTTTCCAATGATCTCCTGCCACAAATTCTGCGGGTATCGGTTCTGCAATCCTGCGAGATTTTGGAACACACAGGACATGGAGATATTCCGGGAGCGTATTACGCTGAGCCGGCGGGAGAGGTCGGGGATCGTGCCGCACGCTGTCAGTTCTTCCCCAAGGATATGGACAGGCACAGGCAGTTTGCCGCCCTCGCAGTTGTGGTCTGCATATCGCACCAGTTTGATGAAGCAGAAAGATAGAAACAGCGAGGCCAGAAAATCAAAGGTGCTGTCCTGGTCGCTGGTAACGAGGAAGTAGGCACAGGGCTGCTGACCCGGAAGCTCCAGATCGATCTCATTCTTAGCGGTAATTTTTTTGATCAGCTCAGACTGGAATACCTGCAGGCGGCTGCCCAGACCGATAATCACGCCGCTTCGCACTGTGTCGCTGGCCTGCTTGAACAGGCTGTAGGGTGCTTTGGCAGGGTGCGTGGAAGGAAGCGCCTCGAACAATGTGTCAAGTTGGGATTCCCCATTGAGAGTCAGCAGCCGGTAGACTTCGCCAATGTTGCGGTTTTCTTCCGCATAGCCTTGATCCACATACAGTACCAAGGCCTTGAGCAGATTCATCTCACAGGCATCCCAGAAATGGTCGCTCTTGCCGTTGTTCGTGGTGTTCTTGATGATGACATCTACAAAAAGCTGGGCCATTAGTTCCTGTCCCTCAACTTCGGCAAGGCAACACCAGGAATCTGAGTTTTCAGGCGAAACGAGGTTGAATACCTTGACACAATAGCCCCGGCTGCGGAGAAATTCGCTTGACTTCTCGTACAATTCCGATTTGGGATCGCAGATGATCAACGATTCTCCGGCGCCATTTTCACCTCGGACAGTGGCCTGAAGGATACGGTTCATACAAAACGAACGGGTTTTCATGGAACCACTGGCGCCGTAGACTGCCAGATTACTGTTGATTCTGGTATCTTCCGGTATGCAGACTGCTTTGCCATCCAGCATACCCAGTACAACACCCTTGTGTTTGCGCAGATCGGGCACCAGATCCAGTACGCCGGACATTTCTTTGCGGGACATCCAGCCGGAGGTGCCATAAGTGCCTTTGGCGGAGTAGGAGAAATTGCGGTCTTCATCATACTCACCGGCATCACCATATCCCATGCGCATGACCATGATGAGCAGCACTGCTAACAAGCCAATGCAGATCAAAATGCCATACACGCCATAAGGCGGTCTGAGCACAGAGGAAAGGCAGAGAAGGAAGTCGGGCGAAGCGGCCAGCGGTGAAGTACCGTCGCCGGGAATACCGCCGCCCTGTTTCCAGGTTGCATAGTTACCCAAAAGCTGTGCCAGAAAGCCGCCTGCGTATAGAATCGCAAGAATGGCAAAGGGCGCTGCAATCAGGCTTACGATCAGTTTTTTCTTGTTTATGGGAACAACCTCCCCTCGAATTTTGTGAAATCAATGGTCTGGAAGCGCACCCGGGAACCACAGTAGCTGCGAAGTACCTCTGCCTGGAAGTCAAAACAGATCAGTGTGCCTGGGCGCTCGGATAGTTCGAGGGAGGTGTTGAAGCGTGCGATACGGGGCAGATCGCAGAAATAGCCAAACAGGACTGGTGAGCCATCCGGTGAAACACCGTCATGCTCAATAGCCAGTCCGGGCTGCCTCGCAGTAAGACCTTGGAGCAGAATGCGGTCCAGCTCCGCAGTTTTCACAGGGTCGCACAGCAGTGCAAGTATCACCTCCCCCTGATGGTTGTTGGTAAGATAAAGAAAATGCTCATAGCTGCCATCCAGCATGAAGAAATCATGTTTGCGTCCTCCGGTGCTGGTCAAAATCTGGTAAGCCAGATCCATGCTGTTGCCCAGAATCAGTCCATGAACATCCTCATGGCGAAACTGTAGGGACAGGCGCTGTTGGCAGATTACGCTCCAGATCAATGCCTTGACCCGCATTTCCGATTTGTAGCGCCACTTCATCAGGGCGCTGCTGCTGTTGTAGGTCACGAAGATGCCGGAGGGCGCAAGGAGTATTCCGGTGGAGCGGGAACTGCGGATCTTCGTGGTGTCGATCCCCATTTCTTTCACTTCTCTGGAACTGAAAAAAGCAGGATAGACAATCCTGCCGCCAGCGTAGCCCTCCGGTGCAAAAATTGCCGGTTTTTCATCCCGATACACACATACACCCGCATTATCCATGGTCACATAGGTTTCGGCCAGGCGGTGTAGCCGGAGTCTTCGGTCAATTTCGCATTTCAAACGGTTGGTGTCGGTATCTCCTGTCAGGTAGCTGGCAAATCTATCCGGCCGGCTTTTCAGCAGAGTGGCTTTGGCTCGCGGCCCCAGACGGTAGCCGCGCAGTTTATCCCGGTAATAGGTACGCAGCAGCCCGTCTTTTTTCAGTGCAGTGACAACAGACTCCAGATAATATGGACTGCCGGGAAGTCTGTTAAGCTGGTCTGTGGGGAACTCGCCGGAGATGGCAGTCAGAGAGAGAAGCCTGTACGCCATCGTGTCTGGCTGTGGGAATTTCCCAAGTGATCACCTCCTTGTGGTGTGTGGCTTTTACCGAGACTGCAAGGAACTTCGGTAAAAATCCGTGGTGTAACGACAGAAAAAAGCCCCGAAATCCGGGGCGAAATACGATGTTGCGGCAGGTCGGACAAGCAATGGCTGAAAATGCTCAAAAATCCGAGATGGATTTTAGGGTGTTTTCATGCTCAGCAAGCCAGGCGGGAAACCGCTTTTTTTCCATGACACTGATTCTGGTACAGTCCTTTTCGCCCAGCGCAGCGGTGTTGTAGGCATCGCAGAGCAGGCCGGTATCGTCAGCCATGACGAAGGTGGAGAGGACATCCAGAAGCTGCTTTTCTTCCAGATTGTCGTAGTCACGGATACGCCGGGTGGGAAGGCACTGGTCATAAACCTGCGTAAAGCACACCACACAATCGCTGAAGCGGGGCATGGGATGCTCTTTGGCGTATTGCTCCAATGAGAAGTAGAACGGGTCGAGCAGAAACTCAGTGTTTTGTCTCTGCTTGCGTTTTGGGAGCAGACCAGGCAGGGTGACCTCCAGTACACCGTCCTCATAGACAACCTCAATTCCGTGTACAATACCGGCGGATGTCAGGTAATCGCCTTTGCGGATGGTGGTGCTGGAATATATCAAATGCCGCAGCCTGCAGGCAATTTTCTCTGCCCGCAGGGCGGCGTCAGTGGATAAGACTTCATAGTTGTCCGGATAGCGCTGAATATCCGTGGTATCCATCGCGTAAAGAGCATTGCTCAAACGGGATATATCATCAAGAATGCTTCCAATCCGGTGTGAGATGATTTTTCGTTCCAATCAAGTTCCTCCTGTTTTCTTAAAGTAATGCACCTGGCCCGCTGCATCCACGGTGCAGAAACCGGAAATGCCAGGGCAGTCAATGCGGCGAATGTCTTCCGGATTATCGACCAAAATGATGCGGCGTCCACCGCTGCGGTCATCCCGAAGCGCATGGTTGATCAGGGCCTCCTGGCCGGAAGCTGCGTAGACGATTTCGTATAGTTCACCGTTTGCAAAGAAGATAAGCTTGACCGGAAAATCACCGGGAGCATGGTATTCCACCTGTCCGATAAAATCCAAGAGTACCCAGGCAGCCCGTATCAGGGAGTTGTCTGATTTTGCTGCCCAACCAGACGGAAAGTAACCGCCTGTATCAGTTTGAAAAATACGGCCCTGCTTTTGCAGATGGGAGAGCAGGGTCTTGATGAGTTCTTCTTTGCCAGGGTGAAAGCAAAGAAGCTGCTGCATATTGAGACCGGGATACATCGTGACGATCCGCAGCAGAGCCGCAGCTTCATTTCCATAGATTTCAGCCCTGGTCTTCATGGGTATCACCTCCAATGGCGTAATATAGGCGTATTCAAGACGCATTAAATAGGAAGGAAAGCCAGTCAGTGTAAACCAAAAGATGATCTGGCTGGCAAAACTGGCTTTTAGGCGTAATACAGGCGCAAAGCAGACGCATAGCGGTGTCTGGCAGGAAAGTTGCACATGGGAATCACCTCGCTTTTCAAATTGTTATATCTGCTGTTCGGCAGATGTGGATTGTTCACGGCGTTTTCGCTCTACGATTTCACGCAGCTCGCGGCGGTCGGTAGTGATCAGATCCTTTTCCAGAGGGCTGGCTTTGAACTCCACCATAATATTGTTGTTATTGGTAGAAATCAGACCGTGACCTCTTTCAAAGTGAGTGATCTCCATTGTTTCAGCATCGGACAGGTGCAAGGCTTCCTGTACCCGCTGGGCTTCGTCGTCCTCCAGATTCAGAATGATCTTGGTCTTGGAGTTGTTGATGATGCCCTTACCAAATCTGCCGCCGTCAAGGTCAAAGAAATCGGCAAGATCCTGGCTTGCAAAAATTGAGGCGCCGCCGTAACCTCGTATGGTTTTGGCAATTTCCAAAAGAAAATCGCCGGCCAATCTTACACCAGCAGCACCGGCGCCGGATAGAAGCTGCCAGCACTCATCGATGAAGATGGCTTTTTCTTCTGTACGGTCGGCTTTGGCTCTGTCCCAAACAAAGTCCAGCGCCACAAACATACCTACGGTGAGCAGATCTCCCGTGAGGGAGGAAATATCCAAAACAGTGTACTTGTTGTCGAGCCGAACATTGGTCTGCTTATTGAAGGTGCTGGCGCTGCCGTTTACCAGACGGTTTAGAATGTGGGCCATGCGCATCGTTTCCTTGGAGGTTTTCAAAATTTCGTACAGGTCACCAAGCACCGGCATTTCACGGTACTGGCCGGGCTGTGCAGGGTCTTCCAAAGAGGCGTTATCATGAGTGATGCCTTTTGTGTTATAGGTACGAACAAGGGCTTCGTCCAAAAGCTGTCGTTCTTCGTGAGACATATCGGGGATCAGCAGACTGAAAAATATGTGGAGCTGCTGGATCTTTGCTGCAAGTTCAGATAACTGAATGCCTGGACCGTCCAGAATTTCATTCACCGAGCGGTCTACCCGCCGAATCTCCATAACATTGATGCAGTGGGGACTGGCCGGTGAAATCTGGATAAAGGAGCCGCCCACATTGGAGCAGGCGCGATGGAATTCATGGCCTTTTAGGGGCGCAACAATGAAAATGGGGATATTTTTCCGCCTCATTCGCAGCGCCATCAACTGCATGGTAAAAGTTTTGCCGGCTCCGCTCGTGCCAAGGATCGACATATTGGCGTTCTTATAGACCGCAGAATTGAAGATGTCCACGATAATAAGGGAGCTGTTGTACTTGTTGACGCCCAGCAGGATACCGTTATCATCACACATCTCATAGGAGGTAAAGGGATAACAGCTTGCCGCACCGCCTGTCAGCAGGTTGCGTTTACCGCGCTCATACAGTTTCTTTTCCATTGCCACCAATGGAAGGGCAGATAAAAACGCCTGTTCCTCCCGAAAATGGCAGGTGCAGGCGTTCATGTCTTGTGAGAGCAGGAGCTTTTTCATTTCGCTGACCTTCCATTCCAAGTCTTCCTCGTTGGAGGCAGTAATGGTAATCAGCAGATTCAAGTAGTAGAAGTCCTCGTTGTTGGCAAGGCCCTCTTTGAGAAAGTACCCGCTTCGGATAGCGCCATCAATGTCATCAAAGTCGGTGTTGGTGTCGCTGGCGTCCTTGATTTTGGAACGGTTGATACGCAGCTGCTGTCCGACTTTCTGGATGATGGTTTCTTTGGGCTGACGGGAGAGGAACATATCCATATCGATCCCGTCACCGGCATTGACGATAAGACTGAGCCAGCCGGCTGGAACCTGCGTTTTGTAGCCATCAGAGGGCACCAGCAAATAAGCATAATACAGACCGTCAATGCAGATATGGTGACCATGCGTGAAGTCAATGCTTTTTGGCGCACAGAATTCGGTGGCAGGGATATGGTCGATCTCACTGTCGCGCCCTTTGGCAAGGTACTCAGCCACAACCTCCTGTGCCCGGACGGAGAGCGGCTTTACAGCACTTTCATTTCTGCAGAGCAGGTTATAGAGGACATCTACGGTAAACTCATCCCAGTTTTCCGGAACGATGACCTCGTTACCGCACTGACGGAGGTAGTTGGTAGCAGTATGGACTGCACTTTGCAGGGCATTGATTGCCTCGCCTTCTTCATCAGAGCGCTTGGTGTTGCTCCACGGCTCATATTCAAAAATCAGGAAGAAACGTCGGGTAATTGCCTCACGGGAACCGATCTGCTGAACGAACTGGAGGTAGTCTTCCTGCATGAGCAGACACTGTTCATTGGTCTCCTGTTCCATCTCCTTCCGAACGGTATCCAGATGGCGGTTGATCTCTGCCCGACGTGTCAGTACCTTGATTTGCAGCTTGATGGGGCTGATTTTCAAGTAGGATACAAAGGAATAGATGATGTTCCGCTGTTCCTGGGCGCTGCGCAGCATAAAATTGATGGGTACTACCTCGACGACCTTGACATAGCGGTGGTCCTTCGTGTAGATGATGCCGTTTTCAATTTTGGAAATCGGCAGATAATCTGCTACCGGGTTAAGGCAGGCGGGCTTCGGCTCCTGGGTGCGGATAGGGCGTTTTACTTTGCGCTCCTTGGAGACCTTCTTTTTTTGCTTGGCGGCTTTCTTCTCCTTGGCAGGCTTCTGCTTTTTCACAGGACGGAGTTTTTGGCGGATCTCGTAGCTACGAACTTCATCAAACTCCGCTGGGAAATCCTCTCTGCCGGAGCGCCGTGACCGTCTGGGAGCCTTGTCGGGCTTGTGTACCTTCTTTTTAATATGCTTGCCGCCATGCTCTGCCGCCGGAACCGCATCTTCTGCGCTGTTACCGCCTATAATGCGGCGGTTTCGCAGGTACTTTATGAAAATCAGCAGAAAAGAGGAAAGGCTCTCACCGGAAATTCCGATAAGCGCCACCAATGCTGCTGGCAGTGCGGTCAGGCACAAAGCGATGATACGGGCAGTCAGGCTAAGAGGGAGCAATGAAAAAACCGGCACACCAATGGCAAATGCCAGGATGCCGGCTTCAATCACATTTCGGGCTTTGAACATACCACCGAAGAAGGTGCCTGACTCGATGAAATTCGGTGGTATTATGTAGGTATCTCGGTCGATTTTATGATTCATGATTAACCTCGTTTCCGAAGCCGGGCGGGCACATCAGCCGATAATCCAGAACGGACCGCCAGCTCCAGCGCGCCGGCTGGCCTCATTTAAGATAATGGACAGATCCCAGAGCTGTTCGCTCCGTGTGTAACTGGCAGGGTCAGCCACCATGATCTTGCCGTCTTTTACGCCACGCAGGACAATGAAGTGACCGGATGAGGTAAAGTGGCCTTCAGACATGATTGCTACTACCAGTTTACCATTAGCCAGTGCGTCTGTGATGCGCTGTGGTTCCGCAGTGGTACAGCCGGAAACCGGAAGCCCCCATTCCCCAGCGGCGGCAGGTATCAGTGCATGGTAAGAACCACTGCTTTTACACCAGTAGCCGTTGTTGTAAGACCACTCGGCCATCTCCACAGGGTCAACCATATCGTCTGTCAGAGAGGACACCACGATTGCCATAGCGGTAGGGCCGCAGCCATAACCGCCAATATTGTCCGTGCCATAGGCTTTACCGGCATAGCGTTCATCCAGCTGATTGTAGTAAACAACAGGTGTGATCCCATCGGTGAAAGTAACATCGCCCAGAGAGGTGATGCTGTTTCCGGTCCACGCTTCCAGATTCTGCAGCAGACCATCGCCCAAGAACAGGCTTAGGTTGGAGGCATAATCGGCTGCAAGCTCCTTTTGGTCATCGGTAAGCTGGAATACAACATCAGAAAAATAGGACTCACCGTTGTAACGGACAGTATAGACCATCCATGTTTCTGGCTCTGTTGTTTCTTCCCCAGTCTCCGGATCGGTCACGGTGCTCTCACGAATCTCTTGCTTGCTGGTGTAGGAATATAGATGCTGCTTGTTTTCCCGCAGGGTGGCGGCAAGGTCATTTAGAGAAATGCTTTCAAAATCCTTGTCTTTGGCTGCACAATACTGAGAAATAAACAGGTTGGCGTTATAAATAGGCCCGCCGGAATAAGCATTTTTGACCTCCATATGGTCGGCTCCCGATGCCGCAAAGTCAGCTTCGATCCGGGCAAGTACATCATCCAGTGCCTCGCCCAAGATGCCGTTGAGGGTAAAGGTGATCTCGTTGGCGTTCTCAATAATCGCTGTTTCGCTATTCAAAATCGGAATTTCGGGGTCAGATGGCGAAAAGGCATTGGTCAGTCCGCCGAAAATAAGACCGGGGAGCATGAGAACAAATAATACCGGCAGCATAAGCAGGGCAATGACTGCCACAATGATTTTTCCGATATGCTTCCGACCTGCCCACACTGCGCCTGCAACTGCACCGTAAGGACCGCCTGCGGCAGCGCCTTTGGCAGCGGAGGAAATAGCTTTTCCGGTTTTGATTGCACCGCGGATGGTATGCGCTGCGGAGGCGCCGGTCTCCACAGCTTCGGAAAAACCGCTTTTCTGATCTTCTGGCATTTATATCTTGTCCTTTCTCCTCGGGGCTGGAGGCAGCTTTTTGACAATGGACTCGTTGAAGGCGATAGAACCGTCAGGGGCCATATAGGGCGATTTGTCAACAGCATCCACAGCGTACTGCTTATACCATGCTGTACCATCCACGGCATGAACGGTGGTGTACTGGCCTTCCGGGGCAACATATTGGTCTGCGTGGTACATACCAAAGGAGATACCTTCGGGATGTTCTGCAGTTACTTCTGTACCGGTGATGCGGCCGCCGCCGATTTCGACATTCTGGAAGGTCGGAACATTTTCAGCTCCGGATTCCAGTGCCGCGTATCCCATGTAAGAGTGCAGGGCTTCGGCGGCTTTTTCACCGGAAATGGAACCCATTTGGCTGATACTGCCAGTGGCTACGCTGCCGATTACATTGTTGGCAAAATTGCCGCCCTTACTGACGGAAGAAGCGTACATATGGCCGCCGATCCCTCCGGCTGCAGCATCGCCTAAAAGACTGCCAAGACCGGAGGGCTTGGAGCTGGGAGTTGTGGTGGCTGTTTTGATGGCGCTGTTTGTGACTTTTCGGCTCACCACTCCAGCAAGACCGCCGCTGGCAAACCCTGCTCCAAAGCCGCCGCTGCCTTTACCACCGTTTGCGTTGACATTGGTGGAACTGCTGTTCCTCCCGCCGCCAAAGTGGTGACTGGAAAAGTTCTTGATGCCGCCGATGCCTCTGGCAGCAATCATAGCCTCAGCCAACATGCTGCCGCCGGTATGTCCTACATTGACACCCAGGCTGGAGAGGAAAGAATCGATTTTCTGACCGACTTTGAGAAAGCCGATAGCACAGAGAAACCAGATAAACACATTGCCGGAAACGGCTTCTTTTCCCACAGCGTCTACCTGAGCCTGCACATCGCTTTCGGAGATAGCGGCAAAAGCCGGCTGGCAGAGCAGGCAGGAGAGAATTGCGACTGTAAAGGCCGCAAATAAAAATTTTTTGAGTTTCTTCAAGGATAAGACCTCCTTATAACGAAAGCGGGTTCGCAAGGAAGGACCCCACCATGCTTGTGAACAGGCGCAGGCACCAGGCGTTCATGACCAATAGGAAAATTTGACCGCCAAGCATCCGGCACCAGGATTTCCAGATGTTTGCTGTGGTCTGGCTGGCGCCCATAGAAAAAGCCACAGGAGCCGTGTAGACCAGTACACCGAGCAGCACATACCGTTCGGCTGCCTCGAACAGAAGTTTTAGGTAGTTCCAGGCCAGGATGAGAACCAAAATCAAGGTAATCAGTGCCACAGCTCCATTGGCACACACACCGATGATGACCAGCATCACGGAATTGAAGTCTGCAAAGCTTAATGCAGGAAGGTCGGACTCCATGATCCAGTGGTAGGGGGTGCCGCCGATGGTAAGAACAATATTGACGATTTCATCTGAAAAGAGCGTCAGCAGGATAAAAATAACGGAACGGATACTCAGCTTTACCGGGTCTTCTGCTTCCACACCTGCGCCAAGACCGAAGTTTTTGAATAACTGCCAGACCCAGTTGAGCAGGATGATCCCGATTGCCAGAGCCACGAAAACAGAGTACATAGTCTCTGCTGCGGGAAAATAACGCAGAAATACAGCCATATCACAGCCCAGCGCACCCAAAACCGATGTGGTCACCAGATCAAGACCGGCCATTACCTGTTCTGCGATCCATTCCACTATGCCGTCTAAAATGCCCATAAATGCAAGCCTCCTTTCCGGCGAGCAGTCAGACGGTCAATCAGCCTGTCCATTGTCCGCCACTAAAGAGCGGCGTCACATACGCCATGATAAAGCCCAAGCCATTGAGGATAGCCCAGGTGATACAGATTCGTTTGAGCCAGGCGCGGCTTTCATCCACCGTCCGTCCGGAACGGGAGAAGTTCATGAGCAGCAAGGCTACCGAAGCAGTGACGATGGCGGCGATAGTGGAGATGGCAAGGATTTGGGTGTATACATCCTGCATGATCTCTTTGGCCTTGGTCCATACATCTGTTGCCGCATAAGCCGGCTGGCAGAATATCATGGACATCATCACACACAGGAAGGCGCTGTAAGCCACTTTGGGCAGCGAAAGCCTGCGCTTGGACTGGGTATCCGGCTCCTGAAGCTGCGGAGTTTGAGGGGTTTTCGTTTTCTTCAATTTGCGATCCTCCAATTCTGAATGATTTTTTGATGCTCAATAGGGAACAGAAAAACCCACACCTGTCAAAACAAATGTGGGCTTTCAAATGGCCGGGCGGCCATCTGGGCAGCAAAAAAGCACCCTGATGAAAGGTGCCGTTACTGTCCTGTTCGGTTTTGGGTGCAAGTTTGAGCATATTCAGTTTAACACATCGGTATTTACACTGAAAGAGCAGAACCATGCCAATTTTGTTCCCGAATTGTGCCAATTATTTGCCCGATTGTCCGGAAGATGATTTTGGCTCTGGGAAGAACTGCTCCAGCATGTCTAAACTGTCCTTGGAGGTATAGCCCCAAAGAACGGAACTGAGGGCTTCAATGGCTTCCCGGCGTTTGCGGTAGTAAGTTCTGAAACTGATGTCGCGGATATGCGGTCGCAGGGTCTCGATAATTTCCTCAACATTTTTGAGCTGCTGCGGCGAGAGGAAGGAGTAGTACAGCAACCAGTAATATGCCTCACCGTTTTTGTGCTTGGTACGCAGCAATTCGATTGCGGAATCCAGCAGCTTGAGCATTTTGTGGCTGCGTTCAATGCATTTGGCATGATGCTCGATGTCGCTTCCGGCCAAATCAGCGCCAGCCAGATAGACTGAATCCAGAAAATCCTCAATGGAGGTACCATACTCAATCTCAAACTTGGTGCGGACATGCTGGACAGAAAGCTCCAGGCTCCACACAACATCCCGGTATTTTTTCAGCAGTTTCCAGGTATCATGGTACAGGGGATTATCAGCAACATCAGGTTCAACAAATTTTCTCATTTCAGGTTCCTCCTATTTTCGTGCTCCTCAGAGGGAGTGAGTGTAAGTTCAAAAGTGGCGATTGAAGTGTTTGTGCCGCAGAGGATGGTCAGACCAAAGTGGACTGTAGATTTCCCTCGCGCACGCGGAATCAACTCTTCCCAGCAGTCGTCCGATAAGGGATATAACTTATAGCGGGAGAGTGGGCAAGAAAAGCAGGAAATCCCTTGCGTAGATAGGATGTCAGCCATCTTGCGGAGTATCGTTTCAATGTGCGATTTTGAAACGCTGGAAAGTGCATCCGAAACAATGACCTCATGCTCAGAGATAGAATGGCTCTCTTCGGTTTCAGCAGTTTCCGGAAGCTCCAGATGAATGTTTAAGGTCATGGCAACTTCCTCCTTGTCGATTAAAACATCGGAAATCTCAAACATGGTGGACAGGTAGTTCTGCAGGTAGATCACGCTTCCATGCCGGCCGGGAAACGACATGATAGAGATATACCCAAGACCGTCCAACTTTTTCAGTATCCGGCATACGGTAGCGCGTGACAGCCCCCAGCGGCAGGAGAGTTCGGTATAACTGACCAACGGGTTTCCTGTACCATTGCGAAAGTAGGCTACCGGACCGACCTCTGACCCCTGCACCTGCGTATCGTTGTAGACAGCGGATACCCACAGATCCAGAACGATGTCCATTTCAGAGCAGCGGGCAGAGCTGACCAGTTCCAGGGCAACAGAGACTGGCAGGAAGAAAAAACCGGTATCCTTTTGGCAAGGGGCATTGTACTCCAGTGCGGAATTGTGGCGGGCCCAGTGGAGGATTTTATATTTGACTACATTGCCACGGCCCAGCAGTGTATAGGAAATCAAGTGCTGCTTCTGAAGGGTATCCAGCATGGACAGCGCCTGCCGATGAAAGCGGGTGCGGAACCAGCAAGACAGTTCCTTGACGGTGCAGACCCATTCGCCGGGGGAGACTGTGTAACTGATCCCGTCAATACGGCGATATGAGGTGCGGAAGTTTGCATAGCTGCAAAGTACAGTAAAATGAAAAAGGCCGGAGCCTCCGTTTATGCGGATGCTCCGGTCGTTGATCAGTTTGTGGATGAACTCACGATAAATCCGGCATCGTGGGTAATCTACCACTTGTTTGATTTGAAGTTGGTATTCTGGCATAGTGAACCTCCTAGTTTTTTATGCAGACAAGTAGTTCGCTGAAAAATGTTGACTTGAATAACTGATGGGGGTATACTCATATTTGTATGAGCTGCAAATAAGCAGTTTGTGCATTGCTGGTTTCCGCAGTTTTAGCATTGATACCTTATAATATAGGCTAAAAGCGATAAAGAAACAGTATCAGGGATGTTCTTCATGGCTCTACAATGTGCCAGTCCTTTTCATGGAAAATTTATCCAATTTTTGACATTTTGGAGCTGACACACTTTTTCACAAAAAAATATGCCTACAAACAACTACAATTTTTATACAACTTTTCGAGTGAAGCGGACGGTCAAATAGGACACAGGACGAATGATAAATAGTTTCAAAAACCCAGCAATTATGCGGATTTTGCGCACTACGGAGCGGCATGGGGCGGGATGGAGAGAGCAAAATTTTATTCCCGACCATGAAGAGCCAGGGTGCAGCGAAAAATGCCGCAAACAACGCAGCACAGGCTGCACCGGCAAAGGCTGCTGCAACCGATCTGGCGGAGAAGGTTGATTTCTCCAACGTGAAGATCGAGCCGATCTTTGAAGAAATGGTAGATTTTGATACCTTTGCAAAATCAGATTTTCGTGCAGTAAAGATCCTGGCTTGTGAAGCAGTTCCGAAATCCAAGAAGCTTCTGAAGTTCACATTGGATGACGGAGAACGCAAGGATCGCGTGATCTTAAGCGGTATTCACGAGTATTACGAGCCGGAAGAACTGGTTGGCAAGACAGCAATCGCTATCGTGAACCTGCCGTCGAGAAAGATGATGGGAATGGATTCCGAAGGTATGCTGATCTCAGCAGTACACGAGGAAGACGGTCATGAGGAACTGAACCTTCTGATGGTAAATGACAGAATCCCGGCAGGTGCAAAGCTGTACTAATCCAGAAAAAAGAGTTCGGTTTGGTAGTCATAGACGTCCAATCAGGAAAAGTGGTTCCACGGATTGACATGGAGCTACATGAAACGGCCTGGAGCTGTATAGATTGAAATAATGATGTATGGATTATAAGGAAACAGAATAAGGAGCTCTATGGATTCTTAACTGTTTGACTTATTTGTTTACAAGTAAAATATTGATTATTTTTGAGGAGCATTTTTCAAAAATAAGGTGTATAAAGGGACACTTCTCTTTTGGTAGAAATACCAATGGAAGGTGTCCTTTTTTTGCTTTATAGGAAATTTCTCAAATCGTCAGAAATAGTGTATAATGGGCTGGAAATAAAAAATGACATAACAAAAGAGCGAAGGGGGCTTCGCCATGACGTTGTTTATGAAGTTTTTTGTTTTGGTTTAGGTTAGCTGCATTATCTGACTATGGAGAAAGAATTATTATGAACGGGGCTGCCGCACGTTAGTGCGACAGCCCCCCCCCCGTTCTCAAACGCCTGATGAAAAATGAACAGGCTCTATCCTTTTATTCTTTTTGCATTCCGTGTATGTTATTCGACGAGTGAAATACTGATACGGGCAACGCTGCGGGGTGGAAGCTTCGCCTTGATAATATCATCCTTGACATGAATCATCAGGGGATTTTCCGTAAACGGGGTACCAGGCAACAGATTTTCGGCCTGAAGTACCTTGTTTTCCAGAACTGTTCCGCATTTATTCAGAGAGTAAGTAGTTTCCTCCTGCCAGTTCAGGTTGAGCATCGTCAGGGTCAGCACATGATGATCATCGATGGTGGCAACGACTTCAAAGTCTTCTACACCATCTACCGTACACAGCTTTCCGCCGGCATGCCGGGAGAGCAGCGCAAAGGCCTGACCGGTTGCCGTCAGCTCGGTATGATCCGGATGCACCTGCATGGCGCCTTCGTTAACCGGCTCAAAGTAGCAGGCCATGGGCATGCGCTGTTTTTCGCTTTCATGCATGAACATGTGCAGCATCTGCGCAGTGAAGATGCCCTCCATGGAGGAAGGATTGCGGCACCATGTTTTCCACAGATTCCATTCATCGTAGGAGATGAATGTCTTTTCCGGGAGCATGTCATGCAGCCTGCGCAGGATTCCTAGATTGTGGATGGGCATGCGGATCATTTCGTTATAGCAGCGCTCCATGCCCTCCGGAGAGGTGAAGTCCCAATGGACTGAATTGTACGTATGCAGAGAAACGTATGGCGCAATGGGAGCCAGCTTCTTGATGGAAACATCTACCCACTCCTGATTCGGATAGGGGCCGGAAGAAACAAATTTCAGATCCGGCGTAACCTTCAGCATGGCACGCGCATGCGTTTCCACCAGCGATGCGTATCCATCCGGCGTATTTGCGCCCTCCATGTGGCCATAACCCATTTCGTTGCCCAGCGACCACCATTTGACATTGTAGGGCTCCTGATGACCGCGCTGGGCACGCAGCCTGCCGTATTTGCTCTCGGCAGGGCCGTTGCAGTATTCCACCCAGGCGGCGCATACTTCGGGGGAATCCCAGGCGGCATTGATGGTGAGGAAGGGCTCCGCGCCGATCTCACGGCACAGTGCAATAAAATCGTCGGTGTCTATTTCATGCATGTCATAGCCGTGTGTAAAGGGCTGCGTTTCATTTTCCATGTAGCCCTCCATGGGAGCGCGCCTGTCGGGATGCAGGAACATATCCTGCCAGCGATATTCGCCGGCAAAGTTGCCACCCGGCCAGCGCAGCAGACGCACGCCGATTTCCTTGAGCTTTTCCACGGTGTCCCTGCGCATGGTATGGAAATGATTGTCCGGCATCATGGAAACTGCGCCGATGAGCAGTTGTGCCTGCTCCGTGTAGGTAATGCTTATCACGGCATGCGCATCGTCGACGCCGGGGGTCAGAATCGTCTCAAAGCGCTGCCATTCATCCACCTCTTCCTGTGCATCCTCCTTCGCTAGAACGGGCTGAACAGGAAAAACGGTTTCCGCATAAATCTGCGTACCATCGGCGTTGGTGAGCGCGACGCGCACATCCAGCGGCTGCTGTACTTTGACAACGACGGCAAACGGATAGCTCCTGTCCTTTTGAAGGAAGAGCTCCTTTTGACGGATACCGCTCACCTGATTCGGAATTGGGTTCTGAATCATCTGGGACTGACATTCGTTACGCCGCCACATGCCGTTGTGCGCGTAATGACATACATAAGCTTCGTTTGCGTTGCTACCGGGAAGGCGGTGTTCATTGGCAAAGTACACGCATTCGCCGATGCCTTCCCAGTCCAGCGCTACGCCGTTGCGCGCCGCAGCGCCGGCAAACTTCCGGTTGCGGATCATCTGGGCGCTGAGACCATCCATGATGCTGGCTCTGGTATGCTCCAGGTTGTGGCCAAACAAATGGGGCGACACCGTAGAGGTGGTTTTGAGATCGATATACAGGTAATGGCTGTGCTGCTGCGCCGCAAACAGCGTGTCCTGCGCAGGATCTTCCGTGGTCTGGCAGCCGGGGGTATTACCGAATTTGCCGTCGTATTCATCCAGCAGTTCCTGCACCGTCAGACCCAGAACACGGCATAGCGGCACCAAAAGCGAGATGTCAGGAAGTGTGACGCCACATTCCCACTTGGAAACGGCTTTGTTGGTTACACAAAGCTTTTCCGCTAACTGCTGCTGTGTGAGTCCCAAACGTTCACGGGCTTGGATTATTTTGTTGGAAACAAGGGAGCATCGCATTGGTGAGATCGTCTCCTTTCACTATTGTAGATTGTAGCTATGTGTTGCAACATCACTGCTTATGGCAATATCGTATCATGCTTTTTTCGAAAACACAATCGCTTTACAAGCGATTTGATGGGGCTGTTGCCCCGAAAGACCGTAACAAGAAAATGAAAAAAAGAGTGAGCAAGGATATGTGCGTTGTGCCCTTAAAAAAGACGTGTTGGGGATGTGGGTAGGAGAAAACGAAAGTGCCAAGTACTGGGCAACGGTACTCAACGGGCTAAAAAACGAGGCGTGGAGGACATTTTCATTGCCTGCACGGATAACCTGACGGGATTCTCTGCGGCGATTGGGGCTGTATTTCCCAAGACGGAAATTCAGAATTGCATCATCCATCAGCTGCGTAATTCGAGCAAATACGTAACGCCATTCCTCAATCCAAAGACAAAGGGGCTGTCGCACTAACGTGCGGCAGCTCATTTTATATAGTGCGCCTAGCGGCGCACGTTTCTAACGGGTTAAAGTCCCGAATCCGCCCGGTAGTGGGAAGGATATAGCCGAAAGCAAGGGTGTCCATCGTGAGATGGAATCTGAAGGAAGCTGGATGTGGGGAACCTACTAACCCACGGGCAAATCTCTGGTCTGACGAACAGGAATCTCATATGAGGTCATGCATGAGGGTAAGACTGCTATTCAAGTTGAAGCCCAATAACTACACGGAATCATGCATGATAAATGAGGCAGATGGATGGAGAGGAAGAAACGTGTGGTACCTAGGGAGGTCTGTGCGGTACGCCTTGAAAGAGGTAACCATTGCATAAAGCAATGCTGAACGCACAGAAGTCAGCAGAGGCCATAGTAGCCAAACGGAACAAGTTCCGTTCGAGGTGAAGGACCGAATCAGTAGGAGTCTTGAGTATGACCGAGAAAGGAGGAATGACCGTCTATGGCAGAAAACATTGAAAACAATGGCTGTTCGCAAAGAGATAATGCGGAACATGAAGGGTATGTGAAAGCGTCTAGGTCATTCAATCGGATATGGAAAGAAAGAGACAGTGCACAGCCGAGACTTTTGGAAGCGATACTGTATAAAGACAACTTTAACAGAGCGTATAAGAGAGTTAAGGCAAACAAGGGAGCGCCAGGAATTGATGGCATGACCATTGAGGAGGCTCTTCCATATTTAAAGGAACATCAACAAGAGATAACCGACCGCATTTATCGTGGAAAGTATACTCCGTCTCCAGTAAGACGAGTTGAGATTCCCAAACCAGATGGTGGTGTGCGAAAGCTTGGCATACCAACAGTGATAGACCGCACACTTCAACAGGCAATAACCCAACAGTTAGTGCCAATCTATGAACCGCTGTTTGCAGAAGGCAGCTATGGCTATCGTCCGAACAGAAGTGCAAAAGATGCAATACTTAAGGTTAAGAAGTACGCAGAACAAGGCTATACATTTGCTGTAGTCCTTGACCTGTCAAAGTACTTCGACACTCTTAATCACGAAATTCTCATCAATCTTCTCCGAAAGAATGTAAAAGATGAACGTGTAGTACAGTTGATAAAGCGCTATCTGAAAAGCGGTGTAATGGAAAACGGAGTAGTCATTGACACAGAGGAAGGCTCACCACAAGGTGGAAATCTATCACCATTGCTGGCAAATGTCTACCTCAATGAGTTCGACCAAGAATTCCTGAAAAGAGATGTCCCATGTATAAGATATGCCGATGACATCGTGCTTCTTGCAAAGAGCAAGCGGGCATCAGAGAGACTCTTGGAAAGCAGTACAAAATATCTTGAGGAGAGGCTGAAACTTACAGTCAACCGAGAAAAGAGCCGTACTGTCAGCGTGTTTGCAATCCGAAATTTTAAATTCCTTGGCTTTGCATTGGGAAGGAACGGAAAAGGCATTTATGTCCGAGTTCATCCGAAGTCATGGAAGAAGTTTAAGTCTAGACTGAAGGAGTTATCTTCCCGTAAGCGATGTCAGTCAATCAAGCCAAGCCTTGAGAAAATCAAGGTGTATGCGAGGGGATGGCTTAACTACTACGGAATCGCAAGTATGAAGAACAACATAGATGACATCAACGGATGGCTTTATCACAGAATACGTATGTGTATATGGAAACAATGGAAATTGCCCAGAACAAAGAAGAGAAATCTGATAAAAATGGGAGTCCATGAATACTATGCGAACATGGCGGCAAACTGTCGAAGGGGACACTGGTATTGTGCCAATCTGACGACAGTCAAGAAGGCCATGACAAAAGAAAGACTGATAAACAGTGGCTTTTATGATTTAGCCACAGCCTATCAGTCTGTGCACGTCAACTATTGAAAGCGCCGTATACCGAACGGTACGTACGGTGCTGTGAGAGGACGGCGGTTAGTCACCGCCTCCTACTCGATTCCAACACAAAACGCCGAGCTTCGAAAAGCCCGGCGTTCGTGGTATAATCAGTTTATGCGACTAAACAAAATAATACAGAGGGATTATACCTCATTTTCGCTGTATTATCAAATCAAACTTCCGCTGGATTTAGAGATTTCTATTCCATCTGATGATCCAGTTCGTCTGGTAAGTGCCTTTGTGGAGGAAATGGACCTTTCTGAACTATATAAAACTTATGGCAGGATCAGAAAAAATCAGGCAACGCCGCGTCAGATGCTGAAACTCGTTATCTATGCAGCAATGAATCGAATCTACTCAAGTCGAGATATCCGAAAAGCATGGAAACGGGCTATTACGAAAAATCAGGCCCGGTTATACACAAAACTAACTTCTTTTGTGGCTGAATGCGAAGAACTCTATGGAATCAGGACCGTATACCATGACCAGATATCCATCCACACATTAAAACGGCTCTGCAGGTCCAGAGGATGAGCTTGTTGCCGGATCTTTTCTGATTGATCAGATATTCTATCAGAGGTCTGTTTGGTTCGCCGAGCTCAGGCCAGTTGCTGTAGCAGAGGGTTCCGTCAAAGTCTACGGCGATGATCTGATATGCTGTTGTACTCATGACGGGCCTCCTTTCTTTGGACTATGTATCAAGTCCTGCTTTATGTGCCTGAGTGTGCTGCAGTTTTCTGGGTATGTCGTATAGCTTTCCGTCTTTTATAAGCTTTGCTCCTGTCTGGTGGTAGTTGAAACTTATCCCGTTTTCGATGCACTGTGCGTGAACTGCTTCTACCCAGGAATAATCACAGATCCTGGCTCCGGGACCGGATTCTCCGCCCACGGATACACGCTTGATGACAGGGCTTCCGTCAGATGAGCGGTATCCATCGATATATGGCCGCAGATCCACGGCCGTCAGCATCGGTTCGATCATTACGGAGTGGTGGAAGAGTGGGAGAGATAGATATACCGGGAGCCTTTTATCAGCCATTTCCTGATTTTCACAGGTGACGGCTATTGTGACATGCTCCCAGCCATAGCCCCAATTCCTTGGAAGATGTTCTGCGATCCGTTCCGGTCTCTTGGTGATCATGAAGAAAGAACAGTCGGAACGTTCGTATATCATATCCCAGGCGTCTTCTCTCCATTCATCTGCATCGGCATGAAAGAAATCGGATGAAAAGCATGTCCAGATGTGTGAACCACAGGGAACCTTATATCTGCCTTTATATTTGCCGGATCTTAAGATCTTAATCGGAAGGTCGAAGTTTTCTGTCTTTTGTACGATGGAAGGATCCTTTCCGATGGATTCATCCCTTCGGTACATATAGCAGTGCAGGCATCCGGTACTGGCCTTAGTGCATCCATGCCACAGATTCCAGCCTATCGATTTCGGTGGTCTTGGATCGGTATTTTCTTTCGGGAATAAAGATAACTGTTTCATGGCGTATTATCATCACACTTCCTACGTGGTATGTTCTTCCTCCAGATGGAAGATATCTTCCACAGAGACTTTAAAATATGCTGCAAGGCGAAGAGCTGTTTCAAGGCTGGCCGGATTCTTTTCAAGCTCGATGTTGCTGATGCTTTTTTCACACATGCTGACTGCCATAGTAAGATCAGACTGCTTTAAGCGCTGTTCCTTGCGCAGCTTCTTCAGCTCATTTTTGACTGCCATATAATCCCTCCTTTTTGGTTGACCTGATACGGGGAGCAATTATATTGTAGCAATCAACATGTACAATAATCCGGACTCTAACTCACAACCCGGCCAAAAGTCTTAAATGTTGATCCTTCAGCAATCTCAATAGGTTCGTACTTATCATTCAGTGAAATGAGGTACGTTCCTTTTTTATTGCATAGAAGCTTCTTACAGTAGGCGTTTCCGTTGTAATAGAAGATCCCGATTTCTCCATCATTCAGTTCATCTGTATTCTGGATCCACACGATCTGTTTATCCAGGTATCTCGGCATCATGCTGTCTCCGTTGATGCGCACTCCAAAATCAGCTGTCTCCGGAACCTCAGGTCCGACTTCAACTTCTTCATAGCTGTCGTTGTCAAGAAACTGACCGGTTCCTGCGGATACAGGCATATCATACAGATTGAGTACCCTGACAGGCTGCAGGATACGGACAGGAGCTGCCTGATACTTTTCGGAGCCTTTCAGCAGGTCAATGTAATTAAGTGCCATTGTCCTGCCTTCCTCATTTAGCTCAGCCATTGGATCGTCCGGATTATATCCTCCTATAAACTGATTGAAGATATTCGTGATCCCGAGGATCTTGCACATCGCAAGAAACTGAACTGCGTTCGGGATGCTGTTACCGGTCTCCCAGGTGCTGTATGCTGCAGGCTTGGTAGGGATTCCCATTCCGGTAAGCTTATCGCAGATATCCTGTTGCGAGTATTTCAGGTTTTTCCGATATGCTACAAATATGTTTCCGATATTGTCCATAAGTGACCTCTTTCTAAGTGCGGGATACAGCCCACACATCTGTGAATCTAATATACTTCATAGGGCGGATAAAATCAATAGGAAAATCTAATATGATTAGAAAACGGAAATATGTTCCTATTGAAATCAAATTAGACTTGTTTTATATTAGATACTCGTAAGGGGTACACGTACTGGACGGCCGGCAGAATGATACCCCGATAAACGTAACTTTATGGGAAGGGGCTTGCGGACCACGCTAACCTTCGGCGGTCGGAACTTGGTTCGCTGCTTGTTTGGGATGGAGGTAATGAACAGGTCTATGATTGTTTACATGCGTAGGAGGATATGAACTATCTTCTTTCTGCGCCAGAAGAAAAACTGAATAAAGAGGCTTTTGGTGAGCTGCCCGGACCTCGGGGTATTATAGTCAGCTCGCTTTGCGGATCTCCTACGCACTGACCGGAGACAGGACGGCTCCGGCTATGAACGGCATCATGATAAAATGCCATACTCACAAATGTACCAGAGTAGTGACCCTCAAGAATTTCACAGAGGGGCAGATCGTCGAGAGAACGGATGCTCTCGGAAAGTGCTACTTATAAGCTTTAGTAATAAGAACGAAATCAAGCGTGCATGACACGCATAATGACAACTAAATGAGGGCTTCATGATATGGGGGCATGACCCACCGCGGACGCATGAAAAGATAACCGGTAAAACGGAGTCTTTTCGTGCGTTTTGTTTATTGTAACGGACACAACAGTACATCTCTTTTTCCGGTTCGCCCGGAAAGAGGAGAAGATGAACATATTCATTAAGGAAGAAACATTAGGACAGAGGATCAGTCTGTAAGAGAGATTCTTTTGAAGCAGATCAGGTACTGATTTAAAAAATGTACTGCTTTTGTCCGTACATTGACTTATAATATGGGTAAAAGAAAGGGGCGTGATGATATGGCAGCCAAATCAGCAAATCTTTATGCAAGAATAGAGCCGGATGTTAAAGAACAGGCTGAGGAAATTCTGGCTACTTTGGGGATCCCGGCATCTAATGCTATCAATATGTTTTATAAGCAGATCATTCTAAATAGGGGTCTTCCGTTTGAGGTAAAGATTCCGACTGCGAGACCTGTTGATATTTCGAGAATGAACGCAGAGACTTTGGACATGGAACTTGAGAAAGGATATGCGGATATGCAGGCAGGGCGTACCAAATCTGCAGCTCAGGTTTTTACGGATATCCGAAGGGATTATAATGTGTCAACTACCCACGACCTAAAGGTCATGGGCTTGTAACTGCCCAGTCGTACTAACGGCTTACACCTCCGACCTTTAATCCCCGATAGATATTGCTATCTAAAGTGGCGTTACATCACAGGGTGGTTGACAGCACCCTTTGTAGCAGAGTTTACTCTGTTACAACTGTATCAGGTACTTGGCTATCTGCAAGATAGTCTATTCCCATACGATACAGATTCATAGCTCCAATGCGGTCATCATTAGATTTGTAACCACAGTTTTTACAAGTAAACAGGTGTATCTTCTTATTGCGGTTAGACTTTTCAACGTGCCCACAACAAGGGCAACACTGACTTGTATAGCGAGGGTCTACCTTAATAACAGAAGACTGATTCTGTTTTGCTTTGTAGATTAGTTTTTGTTCAAGGTCATAGAAAGACCATGATACAGAAACATAACGGTCTTTTGTTTTAACACGTTCTGTAGCATTACGAATACCTGATAAATCTTCCAATACAAAGAGAGTGTGCTTGGGGTTATTTTTGACGAGTGCCTTTGATACCTGATGGTTAATATCCTGCATCCAACGGTTTTCTCGCCCACCAATAGCTTTTATTCTTCGTCTTGAAGATGAGGTCTGTCGCATTTGGAGTTCTTTACGAAGTTTGGAATAATTAGCACGTTTTTGCTTCATAGCCTTACCACTAACAAATCCAGACTTGTTTTTGCTGTCATAAGTGGCAATAACAAAGTTAATACCTCTATCTATACCCACAACATTACAGATGTCAGAAACATTACTTTCTTCGACATCGTAGGTTACTGGTATGTGAAGATAATACTTGCCATGCTTATTTACAAGTTTAGCTGTACCAAACTTATAAATCGTATGGTCGAAATACTTAGACATTCCGTCTGCAAAATAAGATAACTTCACACGACCGTTTAGCGTATTGATTGAAAAGCAGTTTTGTGTTAAGGAATAATCTCTGTTCCAAACCAAATCATACTGAGGCTTTTTGAACGAGGGTTTCATCCATTCGTTTTGATTCTCAAGAATGGTCTTATATCTGGCGATAACAGTCTTCAAAACAGACTGAGCCATTTGCGATTTAAGGTTAAAATTTTCTCGTAAAGTAGAATACAAAACCTTATTGAGCGAAAACTGCTTTAAGTCATGAGTACGGAATACATAGTCTGAAACATAATTGCAGGCATTACGATAAACAGACATAGTTTCATCAAGCAAAACTTTATCCGTTTCCGTTGCGACTATTTGAATTTTAGCTGTAATAGTTATCTGTTCCATAGATGTACTCCTTTCGTAGATATTTCACTAAATATATTATATAATAACAATTAGTGAAAATCAATGTTTTGAGGTGAATTATGGATAATAGATACAATCGTCATAACAGACGGAAATACAGCCTTAAAGTACATATAGTTCTAGTAACCAAATATCGTAAACAATTACTCAAAGATTCTATCGCTGATGATGTTAACGATATTGCTAATACTTATGGCACAAATATGGTTCGTTTCTGTCTAAACAGTATTGGAAGAAAAAAATATTTTGGTCAGACGGATATTTTGCTTGCAGCATTGGAGAAGTATCGTCAACTACCATACAAAAATATATTGAGAATCAGGGTTAACGATTAAAGATTTACAAGGCTCCTCCCACCACCTAAAAGTAGTGGGTTTCCGCCTATGGCAAACGAAAGGGTTTTATTTATGAAAGAGAGCCCTGGAAGAGTCGAAATACACGAGTTGTGCCTGTTGATAATTATGTTATTTTCTATATCCCCGATAAGACAAAGAAATTGGTTACAGTGATTCGGGTTATGTATTCCGGAAGAAATGTAGATAAGCAGCTTGATGAATTTACAAAGTTATAATCATAAATCCTATGAGGCGTATGAGACATTTGGTTTCATACGTCTTTTCTTTTTTACTTTTTGAGTTGACTACCGGTCAACAGAAGTTGACCGTTTGACGAACGATTTATTCCGTGGCGTTCCGTAGAATTGCATGTGTAAGCAAGAGGTGACGCAAGCCGGCAAGCCTAACCTCCAAGAAAGAAAATGGAGGTGCGAACATGTGCATTACAGAAGATGAGTTGGTGGAAAGCTACGGGAAAGCAATTCCCCGCGAACGCTTCCGACTGATCTACAAGAACTACAGTATCTTTCCACAGCTGGTGGACTGCTACGAAACCGGACTGTTCAACCGGATCCTCTTTGAGGTCGAATACAACAGACGGAAGAAAAATGATGACGACCTGGGCGTGAGGATCCAGACCAGTCATCGCAGCGAAAAATGCCGCAAATAACGCAGCACAGGCTGCACCGGCAAAGGCTGCTGCAGCCGATCTGGAGGAGAAGGTTGATTTCTCCAATGTAAAGATCGAGCCGATCTTTGAAGAAATGGTAGATTTTGATACATTTGCAAAATCAGATTTTCGTGCAGTAAAGATCCTGGCTTGTGAAGCAGTTCCGAAATCCAAGAAGCTTCTGAAGTTCACATTGGATGACGGAGAACGCAAGGATCGCGTGATCTTAAGCGGTATTCACGAGTATTACGAGCCGGAAGAACTGGTTGGCAAGACAGCAATCGCTATCGTGAACCTGCCGTCGAGAAAGATGATGGGAATGGATTCCGAAGGTATGCTGATCTCAGCAGTACACGAGGAAGACGGTCATGAGGAACTGAACCTTCTGATGGTAAATGACAGAATCCCGGCAGGTGCAAAGCTGTACTAAGATGAGAAACAAAGCCTTGCGGCGGTGTGCGCTTGCAAGCACCGGCATAAGGCGAAAAATGAATGGAGACGGCAAAGCCGTTGGATTTTGGAGAAAAATGAGTGGGCAATTCCAATCGGAATTGCCCATTTTGTTATAAATAGTCAATCAAAAAGAGCCAGAGGCAAAGAACTCTTGGTGAGCTGTTCTTTTTCCTTGTTGATGAAAGGGCAGACATTATTTTCAGCAGATCACTTGGCATTCAAAGGGCTGATCCTTTTAATATACCGTTTTTCAGATATCTAAAAGCAAATTATTCTGTACAAAAGACGAAAATAGAGTAAAATTATTTTAAGCAGTCAAATTTCTGGTTCAGGGAGGAGGACCGGTAATCATTGAACTTTACCGGAACCTGAACAATCGTTGATATGAAAAGAAAGGGCAGAACTTTTGCAGGGTAAACTTATGAAAACACAGGCAAGGGACATGACAGAAGGCAGCATTGCCAAAAATATCATTCTGTTTTATATTCCACTGGCAATTGGCGGTCTGTTTCAGCAGCTTTACAGCTTTGTGGACAGCGTCGTTGTCGGACGGGGAATCGGAGCGCAGGCGCTGGCAGCAGTCGGCGCGACATCCATTGTAGTCTGGCTGACGCTCGGATTTGCAATGGGGCTTACAAGAGGATTTTGCATCCATATTTCACAGGCCTACGGGAAAAAGGATTATCATCTGGTAAACCGGGGATTTTTTGTCGCATCCGTTTTGTCGCTGATTGTGGGAGCGATGATCTCAATTGTCGGATCTCTGGCGATCAGAGATTTCTTGATTCTGATGCATACGCCCGGAGAAATTCTGGAGCAGTCGCTGGATTACATCAAAGTGATCCTGCTGGGGTTTGTGATTACAGTTTTGAACAACCTGTTTATGAGCGTTTTGCAGTCTCTGGGGGATTCGTCTACGCCATTTTGGGCGCTGCTCGTTTCCTCTGTGACAAATATTGGTCTGGACTGCGTATTTGTACTCACACTGAAGTGGGGCGTGCAGGGAGCGGCTGCGGCAACGGTGTTGTCTCAGGTGTTCTCCTTTGCAATCTGTGCCGCAGGTTTGAAAAGATTGAAATTTGTCAGTATTTTGGACGGCAGTAAGAGCAAAAATGCACGCCTGACAGTCAGAATGTTAAAAACCGGGCTGCCGGTCGGAATTATGAGTATGGTAACGGCAGTCGGTGGAATGATCCTGCAGTTTTTTGTAAACGATCTTGGTGCGTCTGCAGTGGCGGCTTATGCGGCGTCCACCAAAATTCGCAGTGTGATCGGAGAATTCAGCAATGCGATGGGAATGACATTTATGACGTTTGTCGGTCAGAATTACGGCGCGCAGAAATATGACAGAATTAAAGCAGGGGTTCGGATGGGAGTGCTTCTTTCTATCCTGATTCATATTCCACTGTCCGCTGTTGAGATTTTCGGCGGGAAAAGGATCGCGTCGCTGATGGTGACAGATCCACCGGTACTTGAGCTGTGCAGACAATATCTGTTGATTGTGGGGATTTTTGTCTTTTTCCTGGGATTTCTGATGGTATTTCGAAACTGCATTCAGGGAATGGGCAATACATGGATTCCGATGCTTTCCGGTGGACTGGAAGTCTTCAGCAGACTGATTTTTGGATATTGGCTTGGCAGGCACAGCTTTATGGGGATTGCCGCTGCAGAAGCCTCTGCATGGATCAGCGTCAGCATTATGCTCGGAAGCTCATTTTTTGTTTTGTTTCGGAAAGTTCTCCGGACACAAACGCCGGAAGACACAACAGATACAAAAAACATAAGAACGGTTTCATAAAACAGGAGAATACAAAATGAACACATTTCATGTCAGGAAAACAGGAGACGTCATTTTGCTTCATCTGGGAAAAGGCGATGATATGCTGCAGTGCCTGAATCAGGCCATTACCGAACACAAGATCAAAAACGGAGCAGTCGTATCTATGATTGGAACGTTGGATAAGGCGCGATATCACATGATCCAGACGACCGAGGATGATCCGACCAACGGCTTTTATACCGTGGAAGGACCGATTGAAGTTGCAGCAGGGCAGGGACTAATCATAGACGGGGAGCCGCATATTCACATCTGCATGGCAACACCGGAGGCTTCGTATCTGGGACATCTGGAGGAAGGCTGCAGAGTGCTGTATCTTGCAGAGATCGCAATTGAAAAATACAGCGAGGAAGAATTGACGAGAAAAAAGGATAACTTTGGAATTGCAGCGCTGAGCTGGAAGGAAAGGGACAAAACTGAATAAGGAAATACCGGTACCGTTCAATTGTCAAAAGATGATTGGACGGTATTTTTGCTTGTAGCATATGAATACGATGCAATTTTACCAGTAAACCATATAGAAATAAATGATGATACAACATATTGACAAACATGCCAAGTAGAAGTAATATATATTCATAACAAATTGCATAAAAATTACAGCTAAAAAGGGGACGATATGAGTATAATTTTACAGGACAAGTTTTTCGGCTGTATCTGTGGCTGTCATATCGGTTCAGCGATGGGAGCTCCTGTTGAGGGAATGACTTATGAAGAAATCGACAGGAAGTATGGCTATGTAGACGGGTATCTTCCGTACCAGCATTACGGAAATGGCTGGGACAGAGAACCCGGAACGACAGAGGACGGCGTGGAACGACAGAAGCTGATGATTTCTGCGATTATAGAAAAAGAGGGAAGGGTCACAGCGGAGGATGTCAGGACTGCTTGGAATAAATATGCAAATCCGAATGCAGGAGGCTGGGTATCCGAACCGTTTGAAGGGGTTCTTCTGAAAATGGCCAAAACCGGAATACCGGCAACTGATCTTGGCAGATATTGCGATTACGCCGGACTCAACAGCTTTGCAAGGGCGTGTCATCCGATCGGACTGATCAACGCAGGCAATGTAGAAGGCGCAAAAGAGGATATCCTTCAGGTCGGACAGCTGTATCAGACAACGAACAGCCGCGGGCTGAAATGGGCATGTGTCACTGGCGTAGCAATAGCGGAGGGAACGAAGCCCGGCGCAACCGTGGATTCTGTGATCGGGGCAATTTTTGATCACTGCGATCCCGACGTCGTTGTGAAAGAGATTGACGAGCAATTGAAAAAAGCGGCAGGCTGCAGTGACATTTTTCAACTGAGACAGCATTTTGATTCCATTTATAACGGATTTGGAATGCCGTATCCGTTCAGCTATGCGAATGAAGTTGTCACAAAGGGCGTTGTTATTTTTAAGATGGTTCATGGAAATACGAAGGAAGCGATCCTTGCAGGCGTAAATATGGGACGTGATACAGACTGTGTTGCGGCAGTTGCCGGTGGAATTGCCGGAGCGCTTTCCGGAAGTGAATCAATTCCGGCAGACTGGATCAGCCAGCTGGATTACGCGACGAGCATCAATCCGCATACGAATTCCAAACGAACCCTGAAAGAAAATGCAGATGGCGTGTATCATGCCTTTAAGAAAATGCTGAAACGGCAACAGGCTTACATTCAGCAAATGGATATCGACTGACAGGAAGGGAAAGACATCAGGGAAAAATGAAGTGAATGATCTGCAAAAAGCAGATAGACACAAAAACGATTCGTTCTTGTGTCGGTAATAAAAAGGAGGACATGGTATGAAAAACAAAAAGGTATTGGCGATTGTGATGGCAGTCATGACTGCTGCATCCGCTCTTGTAGGCTGCGGCTCTACAGGAGCAACAGCTCCTACGGATACCGCTGCGACGACGGAAAAAAAGGATGATGCCACAGCGGAAGCAGCTCAGACGACTGACGGTGAACCGGTGACCATCACTTTCATGCATGACTGGCCGGAGTACGAAGCGGAATTCACACAGATGATATCCGATTTCGAAGCGGCAAATCCGGATATCAAGGTTGAGACACAGGTGATCACCTGGGACGTTCTGACACAGACTCTGACAACAGCCTTCGCTGCTGGCGAAGCTCCTGATGTAGCATGCTGCTGGGCAAACCAGATGGGTTCGTTCAATTCCGTAGGCGCTACATACGATCTCACTCCTTATTTGGAAGAGAATAACAATGAATGGAGAGATTCCCTGCTGGCACCCGCTGTACAGTCCGGTACTGTTAACGATCAGGTCTTCTGCATACCGTTCAGAACAACCTGTACCGTGCTTGCATATAACAAGACGATGATGGAAGAGAACGGCTGGGAAGTTCCTACCACGTTGGAAGAGTTTGAAACATTGCTTGGCGAAGCTGCAAAGACCGGAGTAACACCTCTGTTGACGCCTGGTAATCCTCACGGCTTTCAGATTGCATCCCTGGTTGAGACTTTTGCATTGCATTACATGTACGATGCAGGATATCTTAAAAACAATGACTATTTGACAGGTCACTATACGGATGTTGCCAAAGAATATGCTGAAGCAGGAGCAAGATTAAGAGACTGGGTTGACAAAGGTTACCTTGATGCGGATTCTCTTGCTATGACGAGAGAAGATGCTACCGGTCAGTTCTATTTGCAGAAAGGTCTGTTTGCATTCGTAAACAACAATGAACTGACAGATCTTGAAAAGAACTCCGCAGAAGCCGGTTTCGAAATTGGCGTTATGGCGTTCCCTGCACCCGAAGGCACGCCTACCCTGCTTCACAACTTTGGTGTTGACGGATTCATGGTTTACTCCGGTACCAAGTATCCGGAACAGTCCGCAAGATTCTTAAAATATATCACAAGCAAAGATGTACAGCAGAAATTCGGTAACGAGACACTGTCTGTAATGGCAAATAAGGACTGCACCTATGACAATGCAAACCAGAGCGAATTTGCAGAAATCTTCTCCAGCGCAGAGAGCTACAGAAAAAACTATGATTACAGTGCCGGCGATATCGGATCAGATACTGGTGATCTGGAAGCAGAATTTCTCTCCGATCCTTCCGAAACTCCGGAAGAATTCGGTCAGAAGATCGAAGATGCGTACGTCAAATTACTTGAAGAAAACGGTAAGTAATAAATAGCGGCAAACTGAAATAGGGCTGGCAGAAAATGGACTGCCGGCCCTATTTGAAAGGGTGAAGATATGAAGAGCAAAATGAATTATAAAACAAGGCAAAAGCTCATGGGATATGTTTTCCTGATTCCCGGTTTTGTATTTTTGGGATGCTTTCTTGTTTTCCCGTTTTTTAAGAGCTTGGTCAGGAGCTTTACGGATTGGAATGCATTCAGTCCGGATTTTAGTTTTGTTGGACTGAAAAACTACATTGAGCTGTTTCATAATGACGAATATTGGGCGGCGATCAAGGTCAATCTGGTTTTTGCAGTGGTTTCCACACTGATTCAGACAACCCTCGGTTTTTTGCTTGCATTTGCAGTATATTATATGACTCCGAAGTGGCAGCAGTTTTATAAAGTAGCTTTATATATCCCGGTCGTCCTCCCCGCTTCTGTAGTGGCGGTTATGTGGAAGTTTATGCTGAACAAGGATATTGGTCTGGTCAATACGCTGCTGCGCCTGGTTGGTCTTGACAATCTGACACATGCGTGGATCGGGGAGAAGAGCACTGCGCTCGGCACGGTTATTGCGGTAAATACCTGGCAGTATATTGGTTTTACGATGGTTTTATTCTATATTGCGATGATGAATATTTCCAAAGATGTTCTGGAATCCGCAGCGGTTGACGGCGCGACCAAAAAAGATCTGTTCTTCAATTTTTTCCTTCCGCTTACTGCGGGAACGACGGAAACAAACGTCATCCTTTCCATTTCCGGCGGTATGAAATCCTTTGCCCTGTTCTATATGCTGACCGGCGGTGGCCCCGGCAAGGCGACGACTGTAGTTGCACAGCTGATTTATACTACGGCGTTCGTTGATTTCAAGTTTTATAGGGCACTGGCAATGTCTACTGTGCTGTTTATCATCATTCTGACACTGGTGCTGATCAGCAGACTGATTGGACGCAGGTACAACTACGAATAAGCGAAGGGGTGAAAATAATGAAAGAAAAAAAGAAACTCACAATAGGAGGGATATTCAGTCAGATCGTTCTTCTGATTCTGGCAGTGATTGTGCTGTACCCGCTGGCATTTATGTTTCTGACATCCATAAAATCCAATCTGGATGTTTTGACGAACCCTTTTGGCATTACGACCTTTAAACCGGAAAACTATGTTTCTGCATGGAAAATTGGTAAAATTGGAAGCTTTTTCATGAACAGTGTTATTATTACGATTATGACGCTGGCAGTGCAGTTGATCGTTATTATACTCGCATCCTTTGCGCTCGGGAAATTAAGACCGTGGGGCAGTGGATTCATTGAAATACTGTTTTTGTCCGGACTGTTTATCACATCTGAAATGCTCACAATCCCCAACTTTACGACGCTGAAAGCGTGGGGACTGAACGGGACGCGGCTTGCGTTGCTGCTTCCGTATGTTACGCTGGGGCTTCCGACGGCAACCTTTATTATGATTAACTATGTAAAAGGCCTGCCGAAAGAGCTGGATGAAGCAGCACTGCTGGACGGCTGCTCCCTGCTGCAGAACCTGTTTCGGATTACGCTTCCGCTGTTAAAACCGGTTATCGCTACCGTAATGATTTTTAACTTCCAAGGTACCTGGAGTGAATTCTATTGGGCACTGATTGAAATTAAAAAGGATTCCTTAAAAACGCTTCCGCTTGGTCTGATGAACTTTAATTCCATGTACAATACGGATTATGGTGTACTGTGTGCAGGTCTGTGTATCGCGACCATTCCGGTGGTTTTGTTGTATCTGAAGTGTTCCTCTTATTTTATCGGCGGTATGGTAGCCGGTGCAGTTAAGGGATAAATTTGATGGACTATAGGAATTGATACGAGGAGAAAAAAGACATGAAGGATTTTGAAAACGATTTAATTTATTATCACAATCCGGATCCGATCGAGGAGCCGCGGTTTATTTTGAATTCCGTAGAGGAACTGGAAAAATCAACAAAATACAGTGTTATCTGCAATGGAACGGAGCGCGTGGTATATCATACAGACTCCTTTGATTATGTTATTGTAGTAGATGACGAAGCCTATGATCTGGAAATTTCGATTCATACACCCTTTGAGAAGCTGGCAATTCGTCCGACCAGCTTTGGAATCGTCCCTTCCATAAAGGGAGAGACCGTTCAGATTCATCTCGACGAGCCGAAGAAATTTACGGTAGAGACAGACGGCGGTCTGCATGACGCATTATTCGTGCTTTGCTCGCGCAGAATCGAAAAACCGGAAAATACAACGATCTGCTTTGAAAAAGGAAAGGTATACAATGTCGGGATCCTGACCTTAAAGCCGAATGATACGGTCTATATCGAAGAGGGTGCCGTGGTATCCGGCTGTATTTATGCGGATCATTGCGATAATATTTCCATTGTAGGAAACGGAATCGTCAATGGAGCCTGCTGGCATCTGCCAGACAGTAATGCCCATCGGTTTTTTATCTATATCAAGTGGTGCAACAATGTTCTCTTAAAAGGCTTTACGGCAGTAGACGGACCCTCCTGGCATGTGGTTCCGGCGGCATGTGATCATGTTGTCATTGATGATATGAATATCATGTCCAGAATTGTAACAGGAGATGGTATTGATATTACGAGCAGCCAGGATGTGGAGATAAAGAATTGCTTTATCCGTTCGACGGATGACAGTATCTGTATTAAGGCACATGGATTGATTGCGGATACTTCGACTGTTCGGGATGTGACGAAAGTATATGCCCATAATAATGTGCTCTGGAATGCGGAGCCGGGCAATGCAATTGAATTAGGCTATGGGCTTCAGAGTGAAATTCACGATCTCGTATTTGAGGATTGTGATATCATTCACTGTCAGTACGAAGGAAATATGGGTGGCGCAGCGATTTCTATCCATCAGGCGGATGGCGGTCATGTGCATGACGTCCATTACAGAAATATCAGGGTAGAGCAGGCGGAACAGAAGCTGTTCGATATCAAGGTTCTGCTCTGCAAGTATACACAGCAGGTTGCCAAAGGGGAGATCAATGATATTCATTTTGACAACATTCAGGTATTAAACGGCGATATTCCGGTTTCCTTGATTCGAGGATACCAGACGCCGACGGAAGAAGTACGTGTCCATGATATTACCTTTGACAATATTACCTTTATGGGGAAAAAGTGTGAAACCTGGCAGGATCTTCGTTTGGTTACGGAGCTGGCAAACGATATTTATGTCAATGGCGTCAGAACGTGTAAACAGATGAAATTCTGAGGATGGGGAGTAGTGTGAAAAATAAGCGTGATCGCTTATTTTTCACACTGCTATTTGTGCCGCAGGCGCCACAAAGTAGCTATGATCGCAGAGCAGAACTGGAAGTTCTGCTCGCGATTCCTTCGGCGCAAAGCGCCTGCGGAATGGAGATTACTATGACGGACAGGCATCCTTATTATGAATTTGAAAAAGATACATATGAAATCGATGAATTTGACTGCTCGTCCATCTTTTTATTTGTAGGAAAAGAGCGTGCGCTGCTCCTGGATACAGGCTGCGGAATCGGTGATCTGAAAGGCGTTATCAGAACAATTACCGATAAACCGTACATTGTGGTTGCTTCCCATGGACATATGGATCATATCGGCGGGGCAGGCGCATTTGACGAGCTGTATATCAATCCGGCGGACAATTATTTTCTGGATGTATCCTTTGAAAAAATGCTGGAAAGCCGGAGAAATTATGCAGATTTTATCCGGACGCGGGAGGATAAATATTATCCTTACAGCACAGAGAAAGATATGTTTTGTTGGGAGAAAAAACCGAAGCTGCTTCCGCTATCCGACGGTCAGACATTCGATCTTGGAGGGCGTATCATTACGGCATATAGCTGTCCCGGACATACCCCCGGCGAAATGATTTTTATCGATTCGAAAACCAGGTATCTGTTCTGTGCCGATGCGTGTAACCGTAATCTTTTGCTGATGCAGTCAGGCGACCATACGGAGGGAAGATATGTCAGTGTGGAAAAAGCTGCAAAGGCGATGGAACGAATTGTGTCGATGAAAGACCAGTATGACCATGTGATCAATTCTCATCATGATTACCGGGGCTTTGGCGCACCGTTGGCGGATTATGTGGTCGATCAGGCGCTGGAATGCATGAAGAGAATTGTCGATGGGACCGCAGAAATCAGGGAGATTCCAGATCCGTTGCAGCTGAATGCAACGAAAACGGTCGCTGTATACGGGGATGTTTTCATTACCTACAGCAAGGAGGGCGTTTATGAGACAAGATAGCGCACCTTTCGATTGTCATGAATAAAAAAAGTGTAAAACTTATGATCCCAGCGGCAGCCAGGCAATCGTTTTGGCGTCGCTGGGGTTGTTTTGTCCGAAATGCAAGAGAGAGTATCTTGTAAATGTAAAACAATTTAAAACTCAAATTGTAAATGAGCCAGACGCTAAGACGCAGAGCTGATCCAAAAAGAAAAATGGATTGGTTCTGCGTTTTTGTTATGGCGACGAGGAAAATGCACGCATTTATGCGGTGCATTTGACGACCGCTAATCAGAGCGAGATTCGCAGAGCGCATCTCGTCTCTGCTAATTAAGTATTGGAGCAGAAAAGGTGTAATTGTAAATTTTTGCCGGGAGATTTGCATATGAAAGAAAGGATAGAAAGCAAACATAACAATACATTATGAAAAATTGCATGCTAAAAATTTTAACACATATTCACTGGATCATTTCGTGAGACATCAACGGGTAAGCGAATGTTGGCGTAACGTGGAGGGACAGTGGAAACTGATACCGATAGAATTTGAAAGAGGCAGACAGGCGGATAGCAATGGATATTGTAAATCGCTAGCCGGCATCTTCGGTTGCTATGTTCAGGCTAGTACCGAAGAAAAAACTGCATAGGTCAAAAAAATTAAAACGGTTTACTTTCTCACTTTTAAATCATATAATTAAAGCGTATAAGCAAAGTGCAGAGGTGAACAGAATGACTAAAAAGGAAAAAATTGAAAATTTTATTGAAGAATATAACGGTTATCTTATTACCTCTCTGGTATGTAGTGAAGATATTTCTAAGACCTATATTGCAAAATATATTAAGGAACATGGCATGGAGAAGGTCTCGAGAGGCGTATATATAGCGGATGATGTGTGGCCGGATGAGTTGTTCATTTTACAACAAAGAAATGGTGCGATTATTTATTCTGGAGAAACAGCACTATATTTGCACGGTTTGACGGATAGGGAGTATTCATCTGTGTGTGTTACTGTGCCACAGGGATATAATGCGAGCCATCTTAAGGATAATGATTTTAATGTTTCGGTGAAATATGCTGCACCGGATTTATACAAAATAGGAATTTGTGAGATTGCATCCAGCAGTGGAAATTTGGTTAAGGTTTATGATCAGGAGCGTTGCATTTGCGATTTGATAAGGAATCGTAATAAGTATGAAGTACAAGTATTTCAAACGGCTATCAAGGAATATATGTCATCGAAAGACAAAAAGCTATCGCAGCTGATTGTATATGCGGATATGATGGGAATTCGAGATGAAGTGATGAAGTACGTGGAGGTGTTAGTGTGATTAGTTCATCAAGACAATTAAAAGATAAGGTAAGAAATATTTCGGATGGGAACAGTAATAAAGCGACTACGCTAAATGGAAGAGTTTGATTACCCGGGCATTCGCGTAATGCTGGAAGCTACGTTGGACAAGATGCGTCAACCAATTAAAATCGATATTTCTACAGATGATGTAATTACACCAAGGGCAATAGAATACGACTATAAATTGATGTTTGAGGATAGAACGATTTCCGTTCTTACATATAACAAGGAAACATTGCTCGCTGAGAAAATGCAGACAATTATAAATAGAGGAATCGCAAATACCAGATTAAGAGATTTTTATGATGTTTACAGTATCATGAGTTTCTATGGAGAGCAGATAGAGAAGCGGATTTTATACGATGCATTTTCTGCCACCTGTGAAAAGCGGAAAACTATTTTTAGCAAGGATAATATTGAAGCTACATTACATTTGATATCTGACGATTTGCAAATGGCAGAGCTTTGGGCGCAGTTTCAGAAAAGCAATTTTTACGTAGGAGATCTAGCGTGGAAAAATGTAATTGGCTATGTAGAGAATACGATGAAGAAGTATTTACTGTGATATGAGGCATATCGCAGACAGAGATTGGTGAAAAAGCTGATGGATCATGTGGTAAACCACTTTGAACGGTACGAGGCATACGCTTCATGATTACAGCCCGGAGATAGACAAGAATCTTATCATCCATTGCTATCAGCCTGCGCCCGGTTATTGTGCCTGTGTACTGCAGGTGGCAGATAGCTGAATTGACGGTGAGACATTTCAAGTATAAAAACCGCCATAATCCTGATATTGATCAGTGCTATGGCTGTTTTTAGAGTATGGAAATCAGGAAGGAGCGCATAGATATGAACAGTAAGTCAAATACACAAGCTATGGAAACAGAAAAAATACCCCGTCTTTTGGCACGGCTGGCCATACCGGCTGTTGTGGCACAGATTATCAACCTTTTATATAATATTGTTGACCGTATTTATATTGGACACATTCCGGGCGTTGGTGCCGCAGCATTAACGGGTGTCGGGTTGTTTACACCGATCCTGATGCTGATCAATGCCTGTGCTATGCTTGCAGGGTCCGGAGGTGCTCCGCGTGCTGCAATTTCCATGGGAAAGAAAGACAATAAGACAGCGGAAAAGATTCTTGGAAACTGTTTTGTGATTCTTCTGCTTATGGCAGTTGCTTTGACTGTGCTATTTTTTGCGTTAGCACCACAGCTGCTGACACTGTTTGGTGCAAGTGATCAGACACTTCCTTATGGGGTGGATTATGCAAGGATTTATATTCTTGGAAGTATTTTTGTTTTGATCGTGATGGGAATGAATCCCTTTATCACGACACAGGGATTTGCGAAGATCAGCATGATGACGACTGTGATTGGTGCTGTGATCAATATTATTCTGGATCCGATCTTTATCTTTGTATTTCATCTTGGAGTAAAGGGTGCTGCGCTTGCAACTGTTTTGAGTCAGGCTGTGGGGGCAATATGGATCCTTCGTTTCCTGTCAGGAAAGAAAACAATCCTGCATCTTAGAAAAGAAAACTTTAAATTGCAAAAGGAAATCCTCTTACCATGTCTTGCCCTTGGTATCTCTACCTTTGTCATGTTGTCCACGGAAAGCATTCTGTCTATCAGCTTTACCTCCAGCTTATCAAGATATGGCGGAGACCTTGCAGTAGGAGCGATGACAATTATTACAAGTGTCAGCCAGCTTGCAACATTACCGTTACAGGGAATTTGTCAGGGCGGACAGCCGATCATGAGTTATAACTTTGGTGCAGGAAACAGAGATCGGGTAAAAAAAGCATTTTTTACACAATTTACAGCTTGCACCGTTTTCACGGGATGTTTCTGGTTGATCATGCTTCTGTTCCCGAAGGGATTTGCAGGTATTTTTTCGAATAACACAGAATTGATCACATATACTGCATGGGCATTGAGAATTTATATGGCGGGCATATTCTCTCTTGGCTTCCAGGTTGCCTGTCAGCAGAGCTTCATGGCATTGGGACAGGCAAAGGTCAGCTTATTGCTTGCCTGCTTAAGAAAACTGATCTTGTTGATTCCGTTGATCTTTATCCTGCCGCATTTTATCCAGAACAAAGTATTTGCTGTCTTTTTGGCTGAGCCGATCAGCGATATACTGGCGGCGGCAATAACAACCGCAACGTTCTTTCATCGGTTTCATAAAATTTTAAATAGAAAATAGTTACAGTTCAATGGTACACGAACCAAAACTCCTTGACGAAAGCCTCCGTTTTCTGCTATATTTGGTATATAGACCAGACGAAAAAACAAAGATAGTCACATAGAATGAGGTTGGAACAAATGGCAACAAGTTTAAGCGAACCAACAAAAAAACGCATCCTGCAGGTATGCGTAAAACTTTTCCTGGAGCAGGGGTACAAAAAGACAACTATGGCGGAAATCATCGCGAAGTCCAGCGTGTCCAGCAGCAGCTTTCAGAACATTTTCCGTGCAAAGGACGGCGTACTGACAGAGCTTGTGCAGTTCATGTTTGAGAATCAGTTTTCGATGGCAAGAAGTGCAGCGAGCACAAAGCTCCCTCCGGTCTATGTTTATGCAGTGGAAACAGCGATCCAGATGACGCTTACAGAGCTGAATGAAAACCTGCGGGAAATCTATATTGAAGCCTATACCCAGAAGGAAGCCTGTGAGTATATTCAGCGCGAAACAGCCAAAGAGCTGTATCAGATTTTCGGATCCTATCAGCCGGAGCTGACAGAGCGTGACTTTTACGAGCTGGAGATCGGATCTGCAGGCATCATGCGAGGTTACATGGCGCATCCGTGTGATGCAGAGCTGACATTGGAGAAGAAGCTTCGCTTATTTTTCACGATGAGCCTTCGGGCCTATAACGTTCCAGAGGAAGAAATCGGGCGGGTGATTCGATTCGTGGAGGGACTCGATATCCGCACGATCTCTGAACAGGTGATGCAGAAGCTGTTCAAAGCACTTGCCATGCACTATGAATTTTCATTGCAGGGGATAATGTAAAAAATGGAAAAGGAAAAGAGGGAGGAAACCCAATGAAGAGAAAAAAGCTGACAGCAAGTATGATCGCACTGGTCATGAGCGTAAGCCTGCCCATGACAACCTATGCCGCCAACTGGTATCTGGAAGATGGCAGCGTTACGGTAAACGCAGACAATTCCGGGCAGACGGTAACGCAGGGCAGCACCTCAACACCGGATGAGGCTCCTGTGATTACGCAGCGGGAGAACTCTGTAGAGACAGGCAACACAATCACGATCAATGCGTCCGAGAATGCGACCGCAAACGCGACGATCTCCGATGTAAACATCAATACAAGCAACAATACAGGCAGTGAGTCAAAAGCTGCTGTTTCCACAGGTGGAAAAGGCAATATAAACATCGAGCTGGATGGCACAAATACCCTTAAGAGTGGTAGGAAGCATGCCGGTCTGGAAAAGAGCGGAGACGGCAAACTGACCATTACGGATGAAAATGGAAACGGCAAGCTGATCGCCACCGGTGGCAATGGCGCAGCAGGCATTGGTGGAGGTCTTTATGCAGGCGGCAATGATATCACGATCATCGGCGGCGAGATCACAGCTACCGGCGGTGAGTGCGGGGCGGGCATCGGTGGAGGCTTCTATACAGGCGGCAATGATATCACGATCGCCGGCGGAAAGGTCACAGCTACCGGCGGCGATTACGGGGCTGGCATTGGCGGCGGCTTCTTTGGAAACGGCAATGATATCACGATTACCGGCGGCAAAGTCACAGCTACCGGCGGCGATTACGGGGCTGGCATTGGCGGCGGCAACCAAGGCAATGGCAGTAACATCACCATCACCGACGGCGAGGTCGCAGCTACCGGCGGCACCAATGGAGCAGGCATCGGCGGAGGCTTACGAAAAAATGGAGAAAAGATCACCGTTTCAGGAGATGCAACGCTGAAGGTACAAGGTGGCCCAACAGATACATGGGATGGAGCAGGCGCAGGAATCGGTAACGGCGGCAGCCATAATGGAGAATTTTCTGGATCATTCATTCCTGTAAACGGTGCGGAGACAGAGCCGGATACCTCCAACCTGACGACAGGTAAAATTGAATATTACGCACCCGGTGCGGATATGACAAAGGATGAACCGACGAGCACTATATTGGGTTCCGGACAGCCGACATCTCCCGGTGAAACCGCAGCACCTGTGGAATACAGAATGCAGACATCTGCATCAGAGCCGGTACAGGGAAATGGAAAAAGCACAGGATACAAGGCTCCCGTACAAGGACATTTTTATCAGGTAGTAGGTCAGGACGGAAAAGCCATGATTTTTGCTACCGCGCAGAAGAAAGACGTGCTGGCAATTGCAACGGATTCCGATTTTGCCATGCTGACGGGAAAAATGGAGGACATCGAAGCGCTCAGAAAACAGGGCGTGAGAAGGATTATCTTCGCTACAAAGAGAGCAATCTCCACCTTCCTCCTTTCGGAGCTTCTTGAAAAGAGGGCATACGGAGAAATCTGGAGCCTCATCCACGATGGAGAGAACGTTGCGTTTACTGCAGTTGAAAAGATGATGGATATAAGCAGCATCCTTACCCGGCTGTAAACGAAGTTTAAAATCAATGCAACAGAACAATAGAAGGTGAAAGAGGGAGGAAACCCAATGAAGAGAAAAAAGCTGACAGCAAGTATGATCGCACTGGTCATGAGCGTAAGCCTGCCCATGACAACCTATGCCGCCAACTGGTATCTGGAAGATGGCAGCGTTACGGTAAACGCAGACAATTCCGGACAGACGGTAACGCAGGGCAGCGGCTCTGCCGTGCCGGATGAGGCTCCTGTGATTACGCAGCGGGAGAGCTCTGTAGAGACAGGCAACACAATCACGATCAATGCGGCTGAGAATGCGACTGCAAACGTGACCATCTCGGATGTAAACATCAATACAAGCGGTAAGTCAGGTAAGTCAGAAGCTGCTGTTTCTACAAACGGAAAGGGCAATGTAAATATCGAGCTGGATGGCACAAATACCCTTAAGAGTGGTAGGAATCATGCCGGTCTGGAAAAGAACAGTGATGGTAATCAAGGTAAACTGACCATTACGGATGAAAATGAAAACGGCAAGCTGATCGCCACCGGTGGCTCTGACGCAGCAGGCATCGGCGGCGGCTACTGTGGTGATGGCAATGACATTACGATCGCCGGCGGCAAGGTCACAGCTACCGGCGGCAATTATGGAGCTGGCATTGGCGGAGGCGGCCACGGCAATGGCAAAAACATCACCATCACCGACGGCGAGGTCACTGCCATCGGAGGTCTCAATGGAGCAGGCATCGGCGGAGGCTTACGAAATAATGGAGAAAAGATCACCGTTTCAGGAGATGCAACGCTGAAGGTACAAGGTGGTCCAACAGATGCATGGGATGGAGCAGGCGCAGGAATCGGTAACGGCGGCTACATTACCGAAGAACTCACTCCTGTAAACGGTGCAGAGACGGAGCCGGATACCTCCAACTTGACGACAGGTAAAATCGAATATTACGCACCCGGTGCGGATATGACAAAGGATAAGCCAACAAGCACTACATTGGGTTCCAGACAGCCGGAGCCGGCATCTCCCGGTGAAACCGCAGCACCTGTGGAATACAGAATGCAGTCATCTGCATCAGAGCCGGTACAGGGAAATGGAAAAAGCACAGGATACAAGGCTCCCGTACAAGGACATTTTTATCAGGTAGTAGGTCAGGACGGAAAAGCCATGATTTTTGCTACCGCGCAGAAGAAAGACGTGCTGGCAATTGCAACGGATTCCGATTTTGCCATGCTGACGGGAAAAATGGAGGACATCGAAGCGCTCAGAAAACAGGGCGTGAGAAGGATTATCTTCGCTACAAAGAGAGCAATCTCCACCTTCCTCCTTTCGGAGCTTCTTGAAAAGAGGGCATACGGAGAAATCTGGAGCCTCATCCACGATGGAGAGAACGTTGCGTTTACTGCAGTCGAAAAGAAGATGGATATAAGCAGTATTCTTACCCGGTTACAAACGAAATAAAAACTGATATAATAGGTACTGGTATTTGGAAACAGACATGACAGAAACAGAAAAGAGGGAAACAAAATGGAAAACAAAATGGAAGAAATCAGTTCACAGCGGAAGCTGGAAGCTCTGGAGGAAAATGGCACACTCATAAGAAAAGACGGAAAGACATTTTTGCAGTTGGACTGCGAAAATGCCAAAGAGCTCTCCATGAAGTGGGGAGAAAAGCTTTATCCGTTTACGAAAACAGGGAAAAAGTGGATTTTGGAACTGCCATTTTCTACGCCTGTGAATTATGTGCAGATCTGTATAGATGGTCAGGAGGTTCTTAGCCCGGAGCTTCCCATCGCACATGGCTACGGTCGTCCGTATAACTATATTGAGCTGCCGGATGAAGACGGATTATTTGAGCTTCGGGATGTTCCCCACGGAACACTGACCCAGGAATTTTATAAATCCCAAATTTCTGATAACTGGGAAAAGCTGATCCTATATCTTCCGCCATGTGTACCGTCTGCAGGGCTTCCGGTTCTGTATTTGCAGCACGGATTTGGAGAGAGTGAGATTTCCTGGTCAACCACAGGAAAAGTGAATCTCCTGATGGATAATCTGATCGCGGCAGGAAAAATCAAGCCCTTTGCGATCGTTATGGGAAATGGCATGGTAAAGCAGCGAATCGACGGAGAACTTAAACTGAACCGTGCGCTTTATGGGCAGATGCTGGTAGAGGAAATCCTTCCGATGATAGAGAAAAAATATCAGTTTGGCGGAAGCAAGGAAAAAAGAGGTATGGCAGGACTGTCCATGGGTTCTGTACAGACGACCCGTACAATATGTGAACACCCGGAGCTGTTCAGCGAGGTTGGCCTTTTCTCCGGCTTTTTAAGACACAGGATAGTAGGAGATGAAGAGCATGACGGAATTATTTCAAAGGCATGTGAGCAGTCTTATTTAAATGCAATGGATGATGTGGCCTTCAACAGCTATTTTCATACCTTTTTCCGCTGCATTGGAGATGAGGACTGGTTCCTTCCGAGGTTCCTGGAGGAGGATGAAATTATCCAAACAAAAGGTGTTCGGGAAATCAGAAGAATTTATCACGGAGGACATGACTGGAATGTGTGGAGACCGTGCTTTGCAGACTTCGCACAGATGATTTTCCGGTAAATTTTATAGAAGGATATCAGAGGAATCCCGGCAGTGGTCAGACAGCAGTTCTGACGTTGCCGGGATTGTTTTGCCCAAAAGTAACTGCAGGGGGTGGATGATTGGGCATTTGATATGGTATGATAGAGACAGAGACATTGGAAACGATTTACAAAACGAATGGAGACTCTGGATCATGAATCTTGAATTCTGGATTCTGGATGGGATTCAAAACCTCAGAACCCCGGCAGTGGATGTGCTCATGCCGTTTATAACCCGCTTTGGAAATGGAGGTGTGATATGGATTGTACTTACAGTTATTTTGCTCCTGATCCCGAAAACGCGAAAAACCGGTCTGATCCTGGGAACAGCGTTGATCCTGGATGGAATACTTTGCAATCTGTTTCTGAAAAATCTGGTGAGAAGGATCCGCCCCTGCGATATCAATGATGCCGTCAGGCTTTTGATTCCGTATCCGTCAGATTATTCCTTTCCTTCGGGACATACTGCAGTGTCCTTTGCCGCTGCATCGGCGCTCTATTTTGCAGGGGAAAAGTACCTGTGGAAGGCAGCATTGGTTTTGGCAGCTTTCATTGCATTTTCCAGAATGTATTTGTATGTACATTATCCAACGGATATTCTGGGCGGAGCGCTTCTGGGAATCCTGTGCGGATATCTCGGATGCCGGATCGTGCAGAAAGCAGAACAATATAAAAGGAAGATATAAGGCTATGAGGTATCAATTTTGGGGTTGGGAGCATGCAGATGCTCCGGCAATAACAGAAGAATATCCGGGGATTCACAACCCGCGACAGCTGTATGACGCCCTGTCAAAGCTCTGGTGTGCAGATACCTGTGCACCGCGGATGCGGAAAGACTGGACAAAGGAAAATCCTACCCTGGGGCAATGCTCCATTACCGCTTTTCTTGCCCAGGATATTTTTGGAGGAAAGGTATACGGAGTTTTACGTCCGGGCGGGAATTATCATTGTTATAATGTAATCGGGGACTGGCGGTTTGATCTGACCAGTGAGCAGTTTGGAGAGGAAGCTTTGGATTATGAAAATAATCCGGAGCAGTTCCGTGAAGTACATTTTGCCAAAGAGGAAAAGAGGCAAAGATATGAAGCCTTAAAGGCTGCCTTAAAAGCGTATTGCAGCGCTGGAAACTGTTAAAACGAATTTGGGGATAAGCTTTTATAAGCTTACGGTGCGGATGCATCAGAACGGGGGAAAAATGAAAAAGAGAAGGCTTGTTTCTGTATTATTGTGCATTTCCTTATTGTTTGCCGGAGGCTGTGGACAAAAGACAGCAGAGAAACAGCCGGCGATACAGGAAACTGCAGAGCAGACAGCAAAAGAGACACACAAGGGAGAGCGGGAAAACAAGCAGGAAACCGTGCGGGAAACCACGCCTGCAGCCGAGCAGGAAGAAGCTGCCGCTGGAACTGGTGCAGCGACAGCTTTGCCAATGCTTGTCGATTATGATTATGAGGCAGAATATGATCAGGACAGCTATGAAACCCTCATCAGTGTTGATATACCGAAGATCCTGGTTATAGAGGAAGGGCATGATGCGCTTTGTGCTTCCCTGGAGGAATGGAACCAGAAGACTTACAAAAGTCAGATGGGGGCCTACAAAAATGTAATTTCGGATAACAGGGAGCTTTGGGATGAGGGAGTGGGAATGACAGGGCTTTCGATCGAAGGAAATATTACCTTCACCAGAGCCGATTCCCTTGTGTTGAGTTATTATATGGACACCAACGAATGGCTGGGAGGGGCACATCCCTACAGCTTCAAGGAGACCTGTAATTATGACGTAAAATCCGGCAGGGATTTGAAGCTTTCCGATGTGGTATCCGATTACGATATCTTTTATAAAGAGGTATGCACAAAGCTGGAAGAAAGAAAAGACGAATACGGCTTCTATGAGGAGTATCCGGATACCGTAAAAAATGTATTCTATGGCGATAAAGAGGAATACGGGGAGCCGTTGTGGACGCTGTCAGGTGATGGCATTACCGTTTATTTTAATACTTATGTGCTGGCACCCTATGCGTCAGGAGAGCAGGCCGTAAGCTTGTCCTTTACAGAATATCCGGAGCTGATCCGGAAGCAATATCAGAAAAATTCGGATCAATGGGCGATTCCGATCGCAGAAGATGAAATCTGCCTGGTGGATCTGGATGGAGACGGTGCAGAGGAGGAAATTTCCTATTCTGCAGACCGGGATGAGTATGATTATGCGGACTCTATCGTGATTCACTGCGACGACAACAGCTATGATACGGAGATGTTTATGGACTCCGATTATTATGGCGGATGTGGCTACAGCGCCTATGGATATCTGATCCGGACACAGAACGGGAAAACATGGCTGTATCTGGAAACAATGGGAGAAGGTGACGGTAAATATCTGCAGATTTTTGAACTGATGAAAAATGATCTGAGACTTGTAACAGCAGATTATCTGGGAATTGATCCGAATCAGCACTTTGACCCGGAGAGCTTTGTGCTGAGCAAACGCTTTGATATTCTTGGAACCTATGAGGCTTACAAGAAATTCCATGTAGAGGAAGATGGAATTCCGAAAACAGAGGATTTGCTGTGGACAATTGTTTCCACTTATACAGACTGGAAAGTGGAGCTGACCTCGTCCATTGATATGGAGCTGTCTGTGCGGGAGGCGAATACAAAACGCGGCAGCGGACAGAAAGAGACGCTCCCTGCCGGAACGCATTTTGTCCTTCTGAAAACAGATGGCGAAGCATATGCGGAAGCAATGCTGGATGACGGACGAATTTGCGAGTTTGAGCTGGAGCATCCTTCCGAAGAAGAGTGGGAAGGAAGAATTAACGGTGTTTCCATCAGTGACTGCTTTGAGTATGTGCCGTATGCCGGATAAAGGATTCGGCTCTGCATCAGGGATTTGAGGAGGAAGATTGAAAAATAAAATTTTTCAATCACGAGATTTGTGTCTGCGCGCACTTGACACAAACTCGGTATGCGCAAAAAGCGTGCGCAGAAATGAGCGGAAATAATGTTTACAAAACCGGACAATACCTATAATGATATCAGGGAAAAGTCGCTGATGCAGTGGCTGGATGAAATGGAGCAGCATTCCGATGTGGCAGTGCGCGGCGGAGTGAAGCTGACCCGGGAATATGTGCAGCATTTGCAGGAGGAAATCAGACGGCTGGAGGAAGAAAACCAGCTGAAGGCGCAGTATCTGAAAAAAATGAAAGAGAAAAGCTGCAAATAATCGTTGGATTTGTTGCATTTCGGTGCAATGAGCGCAAGAGAGCGGGAACAGGAGAAACTTGCTCATTGCGAACGGCGTATGTCGATCATAAACGTATTATTTTCTGGGGGAGAAAATGTTTACAACAAAATCTGGGCGTGAACTTACATATTTTGGACGGGAATATACGGCAGATATCAGAAGAGCGGATGGAAAACAACACATAATTGCGACAGTTGACGATCTGTTTGAGCTGCTGCTGAAAGTATGGTGTAGAGATACCGCATATCCGTCCTGCCAGAAAGATTATATTCTGGAGAATGACCCTACTTACGGACAGTGCGCGATCTCAGCGATGTTGGTGTATGATATGTTCGGCGGGACGATTCACAGAATTAGGGTTTCTGGTGGCGGCACACACTATTTTAATCAGATCAACGGTCATTATATTGATCTGACAAAAGATCAGTTTGATTTGTATGATCTTCCGGTATTATATGAGCCAAATGAAGAAATGCCGAGAGAATATTGCGGGAAAAATTCGGATACGCGTAACCGATATCATTTGTTGCTTCATTTACTCCGGGCGCAGCTGGCAGCCAACATGCATTGAGAAAAAGGGGATGGATTTAGTGTGCAATTTATCTGGATATGTAGAAGAAAAAGGCATTGAAAAAGGCATTGAGAAAGGCATCCAAAAAGGTCGTGAAGAAGGAGAAAATGCCCTCGGCAAGCTGATGGATATTTTACTCAGTAAGGGTGATGTCGCGAATGCAAAGCTTGCGGCGACAGATGAAAAGGCAAGAAAAGAGCTGTATCGCAAGTATGGGATTATCGAAAAGCCCTAAACCAGAAATTTAAGAACATAATAAAATTTCGGCAGGAAATTCGAAATAGAATTTTCTGCCGTTTTTTATCTACCGTGTGGGAACAAGAACGAACTCGTAAACAATAGATGCACGCTCTGCGAGCATTCTATTGTTATGAATAAAATTAGTAATAATTACTATTACTATATTGACGCTGGAATAGGATTGGGATATAATACAAGTAAAGAAAAAGACGGGAGGAATCAAAATGAATAAAGAAGCAATGTATAAATTAAGCTACGGATTATTTGTTTTAACTGCCAAAGAGGGAAAAAAGGATAACGGCTGCATCATCAATACGGCGATTCAGGCAGCGTCTGCGCCGAATCAGCTGAGTATCTGTATAAATAAGGCGAATGCGACTCATGATATGATTGTGAACACGGGGAAATTCACGGTCTCAGTCCTCAGTCAGGCAGCAGATTTTGAGCTGTTTAAACGGTTCGGTTTTCAGTCCGGCAGGGATGTGGACAAGTTTGAAGGATACGAAGCCTGCAGACGCGGCGAAAATGGAATTTATTATGTGACAGAGGGCACAAATGCATATATTTCGGCAAAGGCAGATCATATGATAGACCTCGGCTCCCATACGATGTTCATCGGAGAGATCACGGATATGGATGTTTTGAGTAAGGAGCCATCCGTAACCTATGAATATTATCTAAAGGAGATCAAGCCGAAGCCGGAAGCGGTCGGAAAGACTGAGAATGGTCAGACCGTGTGGCGCTGCAAGATTTGTGGATATGAGTATGTCGGAGAAGTGCTGCCGGAGGATTATGTATGTCCGATCTGCAAACACCCGGCGTCAGACTTTGAAAAGATTGTCCGCTGAAAGATGGCAGGAAGGGCGGATAATTAGTTATGCAGCGCTGTTTTTTTAAAGCTTCGAAAAGCGAAGCCTATACAAAACGGCGTTGCGTGGAAAGACAGAAAGATCAGGAGGAAATATCAATGGCGTTAAATAGTAGAAAAGTAGCAATGGTAGGTTGCGGCTTCGTAGGATCGGCTTCTGCATTTGCACTGATGCAGAGTAAGCTGTTTTCTGAGATGGTGCTGATCGATGCGGATCAGAACCGGGCAGAGGGAGAGGCTCTGGATATCAGTCATGGGATGGCTTTCGCAAGTCCGATGAAAATATATGCAGGAACCTATGACGATGTTTCGGATGCAGCGATCATCGTGATCACAGCAGGAGCGAATCAGAAACCGGAGGAAACACGGCTGGATCTGATCCAGAAAAATGCAAAGATTATGCGATCCATCATCGGTGAGATCAAAAAGCGGGATTTTGAAGGCATTTTGCTGATCGTTTCCAACCCGGTGGATATCCTGACCTATATTGCGCTGAAGGAATCGGGCTATCCCGCGAACCGCGTCATCGGTTCCGGAACCGTTCTGGATACCGGAAGATTTCGGTATGAGCTTGGCGAGCATCTGGGTGTAGACAGCAGAAGCGTGCATGCCTATATCATTGGCGAGCATGGGGACAGTGAACTGGCAGCATGGAGCGATGCCCGTGTCGGCGGACTGAAGATCAGTGATTTTTGCGAGCTGCGCGGACATTTTAACCACGAAGATTCGATGACGAGGATCTTCGATCATGTGAAAAACAGCGCATATGAAATCATTTCCAAAAAACATGCAACCTATTACGGCATTGCGATGGCGGTGGTCAGAATCTGCTCAGCGATTGTGCGGGATGAGAAGTCGATCATGCCGGTATCCAGCCTGATGACCGGAGAATACGGTCTCTACGACGTGGTACTCAGTATTCCGGCAGTGGTGGATGCAAACGGAATTGAAACAGTTGTGCCGATCGAGCTGAGCGAAAGCGAGCTGCTCGCGCTGAAAAAATCCGCGGATATTTTAAAGGACATTCTCAAAGATAATGTATAACTGATCAGTATTTGTCATTTTATGGCGGAATTTCCTGTGGTATAATAAAGGAAGATCCGGCAGGCTGATGTTCCTGAAAAAGGATATCACCTGCCGGTTTTTTGTTCATGACAATAGAATGCTTGCAGAGCGTATATTCTATTGTTCATGACAATAGAATGCTCGCAGAGCGTGCATTCTATTGTTTACGACAGTGGGATGGAATAGTTAAAAAAATACGAAAGAGGAGAGAACGCACATGAACAAATTTATTTATCAGAAAGACTATCCAGTCGTGCAGACAAAAGAGGGGGCACTGCGGGGATATGAATGGAAGGGAACCTGCATTTTTAAAGGAATTCCGTATGCGCATGCGCAGCGCTTCCGGAAACCGGAACGGGTAAAGCCCTGGGACGGAGTCAAAGATGTACAGTCCTATGGCTATGTGAGCCCGCTTTTGCATCCGGAACAGCCGGGCGGAAATGGAGAAATGATGGTTCCGCATATGTACTGGTCAGAAAAAGAGGATTGCCAGAACTTAAATATCTGGACGCCGTCCATTCGGGATGGCAGGAAACGTCCGGTTATGGTATGGCTGCACGGCGGCGGATTTTCAGCGGGGTCTTCCATCGAACAGCTCGCCTATGACGGAGAAAATTTAAGCAGAGCCGGAGATGTTGTTGTCGTATCGGTGAATCACAGGCTGAATGTGTTGGGATATCTGGATTTGTCTCCGTTTGGAGAAAAATACCAGGATTCTGCGAATGCAGGAAATTTGGATCTGATTGCAGCCCTGGAATGGATCCGGGATAATATTGAAGGGTTTGGCGGAGATCCGGAAAATGTAACCCTGTTTGGTCAGTCCGGCGGCGGAGTAAAAGTCTGGTCGCTTTTACAAATGCCTGAAGCGGATGGTTTGTTCCATAAGGGAATTATTGAAAGCGGCGTAGTAGACCCGGATCTTCTCGGCGATATAGAGGACGGGAACGGAAGAGAGATTGTCAAAGCAATGCTTGTAGAGCTAGGTCTGGAAGAAAAAGATGTCGATCAATTGGAAACCCTTCCTTACGATCAGCTTGCGCAGGCTTATGAAAAGGCAGCACCGAAGGTTGCACAAAAAGGCGAATATGTCGGAAATCATCCGCACAAAAATCAAAGTTATTTCGGAGATGCGATCAAACATGGATTTCGGGAAGAAACGAAAAAAATTCCGCTGCTGATCGGCACTGTGCTTGGAGAATTTGATTTCGGACCGGCGATTTCCGGAAAATACGAATTTACCAGAAAAGAAGTGGAAGAAAAAGTAAGCGATGCATTGGGAGAAGAAGGGATTGAGCTGATAGATGAATTCCTGAAAATCTACCCGGATAAAGCGCCGATTGATCTTCTGTCAGTGGATACGATTTTTCGGGAACCGACAATCCGGTTTATCAAAGAGCGGGTAAAGTGTCCGGACAGCAAGATTTATTCTTTTCAGTTTACCTATGAATTCCCGATGTTCGATGGAAAAATTGCATGGCACTGTTCGGAAATTCCGTTCGCTTTTCATAATATCGATAAGGTTCCGGTGTGCAATTGCGGTGAGGAAACAAATCGGCTGCAGGAGCAGATTTGTCAGGCATGGGTAAGCTTTGCAAGGACTGGAAAACCGGAAATTTCCGGGATAGAATGGCCCGCATGTGCCGATGGCGATGAAGCGGTAATGATGCTCGATAAGGAATGCAGAATCAGGCATAATCCGGATCATGAGTTGGTCAACCGTCTGAAAAAACTGCAAACTGCGGAACATTCTGTAGAAAATGTTCAGCACTGAATAACAGTCCTTATCGAAAAAGAAACTTCATGAAATCCTTCTTTTCTATCAGGAAAATTTGGGGAATCCGACATCATTTTTTTTCATGGGAACTATTGTTTATGAGAGTGCCAAATGTTAGATTCCTCAAAATACATTAGGTTTTTTGTTGAATTTTGAAACGTAGAATAGTATAATCAAAAACGAGTTGTCAGAATTATAACAAGGAAACCTGAAAAATAAAATTGCATGAGGAGGAATCTGTTATGCTGAACTGGAACAATTTGGATACACTGGCTTCTTATCAGGAGCTGGAAAAAGCAGAGCGTATCAATCTGGCGGAAGTGATGTCCGGAGAAAATGGCGCGGAGCGTGTAAAAACCTACAGCACTCCGATCGTGGATGGTCTGACTTTTAATTATGCGGCAAAAGCAGTCGATGACAATGTGCTCGCAATTCTGGACAAGCTTGCCAAAGAGGCTCAGCTGGTAGAAAAATATGAGTCATTGTACAATGGCGCAGTTATCAATACAGGAGAGAAGCGTCTGGTTCTGCATCAGCTGACACGTGGACAGCTGGGCGGCAAGGTCGAGGCAGACGGCGTAGATAAGCGCGAATTTTATGTAACACAGCAGAAGCGGATCGCAGAGTTTGCCAATCAGGTACATGCCGGTGAAATCACAAACGCTGCAGGCGAGAAGTTTACAACAGTTGTACAGATCGGTATCGGCGGAAGTGACTTAGGCCCCCGTGCCATGTATCTTGCAATGGAGAACTGGGCAAAGAAAAACGGTGCATTCAAGATGGAAGCAAAATTCATCAGCAACGTTGATCCGGATGATGCGGCTGCAGTTTTAAATTCCATCGATGTAGAGCATTCCCTGTTCGTGCTGGTTTCCAAATCCGGTACGACACTGGAAACTCTGACCAACGAATCCTTTGTAAAGGATGCGCTGGCAAAGGCAGGACTTGATGCATCGAAGCATATGATTGCAGTTACCAGTGAGACATCTCCTCTGGCAAAGAGCGACGATTATCTGGCAGCATTTTTCATGGATGATTTTATCGGCGGACGGTATTCTTCCACCTCAGCAGTTGGCGGTGCAGTATTATCTCTGGCATTCGGACCGGAAGTATTTGCACAGTTTCTGGAGGGCGCGGCAGAGGTTGACCGCAGAGCGACCAACAAGAACCTGCTGGAGAACCCGGAAATGCTGGATGCACTGATCGGTGTATATGAGCGCAACGTGCTGGGCTATCCTGCAACAGCTGTATTGCCCTATTCCCAGGCACTGAGCCGTTTCCCTGCACATTTACAGCAGATGGATATGGAATCCAATGGTAAATCCGTCAACCGCTTTGGCGAGCCGATTGACTATGTGACAGGACCGCTGATCTTCGGTGAGCCCGGAACCAACGGACAGCATTCCTTCTATCAGCTGCTGCATCAGGGAACCGATATCGTTCCGCTGCAGTTTATCGGATTTAAGGACAGCCAGATCGGCACGGACGTTGTCATTCAGGGCAGCACCAGCCAGCAGAAGCTGTGCGCAAACGTGGCTGCACAGATCGTTGCATTTGCCTGCGGTAAGGCAGATGATAACCGCAATAAGAATTTCGAAGGCGGACGTCCTTCCAGCATTATCATCGGTGACCAGCTGACCCCTAAGACTCTGGGTGCACTGCTTGCACATTTTGAAAATAAGGTTATGTTCCAGGGCTTTGCATGGAATGTAAACAGCTTCGATCAGGAAGGCGTACAGCTGGGTAAGGTTCTGGCAAAACGCGTACTGGCCCATGAGACAGACGGTGCACTGAAGGTATATAGCGACCTGCTGAATATCTGATAGGCTGACTGTGACTTTTCATAGGATAAGAAGGTAGTATTGTGCCCGCTCCTGCGCCCGCTGGTGAGCGGTGCTCTGGGTACGCGGGTGATGCGCCGGAGAATGGCACGGCGCTGAGACATGCGGACAGTGTGTCCACATCCTGGATAAGAAAAGATAAAAAATAAAACTGGCGTGCTGCCGGTGGAAACCATTGGAATCCACTGACAGCGCGCCAGTTTTTTGATGCGAACAACTTTCGCGCCCGCACAGCGGCGGATCCAAAATCCTCCGCTGCATGCTTTTCTTAACTTACGCGGTTTGCTTATTTCCCGCGATCTGCTTGATCACATACAGCGTTGCAACCATCAGTGCAAAGCCGATCACGAGCATAATCAAGACATTGCGGACGAATCCGGCGATCAGGTAGGTGACGAAGGAAACAGCTGCAACGGTGATGACGTAGGGCAGCTGCGTGGTGACATGGGTGACATGCTCACACTGTGCACCGGCGGAAGCCATGATCGTCGTATCGGAGATAGGGGAGCAGTGGTCGCCGCAGACAGCGCCGGCCATGCAGGCGGAGATGGAGATAATCATCAGCTGCGGGTCGGTGTTCTGGAACACTGCAACAACGATCGGGATCAGGATACCAAAGGTTCCCCAGCTGGTTCCGGTGGCAAAGGCGAGGAACGCACCGATCAGGAAGATGATGGCAGGCAGGAGCGCCATCAGGTTTCCAGCTGCCTGGCTGATGGCACCGGCAACAAAATCCGCAGCGCCGAGGCTGTCGGTCATGGCCTTTAAGGTCCAGGCAAAGGTCAGGATCAGGATTGCGGGAACCATTGCCTTGAAACCGTAAGGCAGACAGTCGCAGCATTCCCGGAAGCTCATAATCCGGCGCAGGCAGTAGTAAAGAATCGTGAGCAGCAGGGCAAAAATACTGCCGAGGGCAAGTCCAACGGAAGCATCGCTGCCAGCGAATGCGGAAACGAAATCGACGCCGGAGAAGAAGCCGCCGGAATACAGCATACCGAGGACACAGCAGACGATCAGCACGAGAACCGGAAGAATGAGGTCGAGCACACGGCCATTGGGGTTCTCAAAGGTCCGCTGGGTGTCTTTTTCTTCCTTGCTGTCGGAGAACAGATCGCCCTTTAAAGCATTTGTCTCATATTTTGCCATCGGGCCGTAATCAAAGTTCCATACGGTAATCAGAATCATCATGGCGATGGTGAACAGTGCATAATAGTTATAAGGAATTGCGCGGACAAAGATGGAGAAACCGTCTTCGCCTTCTACAAAGCCGCTGACTGCAGCGGCCCAGGAAGAAATCGGCGCGATGATGCAGATCGGTGCTGCGGTTGCGTCGATCAGGTAAGACAGCTTTGCGCGGGATACCTTATGGCTGTCTGTGACGGGGCGCATAACGCTGCCGACAGTCAGGCAGTTGAAATAGTCATCAATAAAAATTAAAATGCCGAGGGCAATGGCAGAAAGCTGTGCGCCGACTCTTGTTTTGATTTTTTTCTGGGCCCAGCGGCCGAACGCAGCGGAGCCGCCGGCACGGTTCATCAGGCTGACCATTGTGCCGAGGATAACCAAAAAGATCAGGATGCCGACGTTATAGCTGTCGGACAGCACACTGATAAATCCGTCTTCGAGAACATGCATGGTCGTTCCTTCAAAGGAAAAACCGGAGTATAACAAACCTCCCATTACAATTCCTAAAAATAAGGAACTATAAACTTCTTTTGTGATCAGCGCAAGACCAATCGCGATGATGGGAGGCAGCAGCGCCCATGCGGTTGCATAAACGGACGGAGTGTAAGCTTCTTCCCCTGCTTCTGCTGCGAAAACAGACAGCGGGCTGAATGCAGCTGCGGTCAGAATGAGCAGAAGAGTTTGCCAGAGCCTTGCAGGCAGTTTGAATGGTTTCATAATCTTTCTCCTTTACAAAAATTTACAAAAAAAAACGTAGATGCGGCGCTAATCTTGCCACATCTACGGTCTTTTTCCTCTTTCTGGCAATATCAGATAGCGCTCCACATAATTGTGACAGTCTGCAGCATATTCTGATGCAGCCCAGGGAAACATCCCGGACGGATAAATCCCTTCGGCGGAATTCCCTTTCTTATGCAGGCAGCTGTCCTGAGCGTTCTCCTGCACGGTACTGATGAAGTCCGCGCCTCTATCGTGTTTTGTTACGGCAGATTGTACGATAATTTGTCGAAGAAAAGCATACAATCTGCTTATACGGGCATTCTAACACTCTATATTGGAAATAGCAAGATGTTTTCCAGTAAAGATGTTGACAAAATCGTCCGTTGATTTCCGGTCTGTCGGGAAGTATAATAAAAAACAGAGCGTAAGCAAAAAGGCAGGAGACAGATCATGAAAACAGCAATTGTGTACGCATCCACTCATCATGGGAATACGAAGAAGCTGCTGGACGCAATCGCGGCGGCATATGAGGTGGATCTGATTGACGCGGTAAAGGTTCCGGAAAAGGATTTGAACCGATACGACAGGATCGGATTTGCATCCGGTATTTACTATTCGAAATTTCATCAGGCGGTATTGAATTTTGCGGCAGTCAATATGCCCCAGAATAAGCAGACCTTTTTTATCAGCACCTACGGCGGCAAAGCGGATTATACTTCGATCGAAAAAGCGCTGACAGCCAAAAACAGTGTCCTTCTGGGAAAATATGGATGCAAGGGCTATGATACGTTCGGACCGTTTAAACTGATGGGCGGTCTTGCAAAGGGACACCCGGATGAGGCGGATATTGCCGGTGCAGTGGCATTTTATAAAGAGATTACAGAAGAAAAATAGTGCCGGCATGACGGGATGCACGGAGCGATTGAAAACAGGCAGTGCTGTCAGATTATGACGGAATGCGCAGCTGGGCAGCGCGGCAGAAATGGAGACAGATATGAATATTGCAGTATATTGCGGTTCAGCGTCAGGCAACCGCCCTTCCTTTACGGAAGGTGCAATGGCACTCGGCAGCTGGATCGCCCAAAACGGGCATACCCTTGTTTACGGCGGCTCCCGCACGGGACTGATGGGCGCGACAGCGGACGCGGTTTTAGCAGGCGGCGGCAAGGTCATCGGCGTGATTCCCGATGTGAAGCTGATTCAGGAACGACGCCATCCGGGGCTGACAGAGTGCATCGAGACAAAGGATATGGCGGAGCGCAAGCAGAAAATGATCGAGCTTGCGGACGCTTATGTGGCGTTGCCGGGAGGACCGGGAACGCTGGATGAGATCTCCGAGGTCATCTGCCTGGCGCGGCTTGGAATCGAAAACAAGGCGTGCGTGCTGTTTGATACCGACGGCTATTATCAGGCATTGAAGAAGATTTTTGAGGAGATGGTGGAAGTCGGATTTTCGGAAAAAGAAGACTTCAAGCGGGTTCTGGTATCCGCAGATCTGGACGAAATCGAACGCTTTATCGAACAATAGAACAACGTGCCAAAAGAGATACTGCAGCGTAGACGGAGACGGGCGGAGTTCCATCTACGCTGCAGTTTTTTCTTGTGAAAACAGGTAGATCGGGTTATCATGGAACTATCACAAAAGGAGAGACGCAATATCGCAATAGCGATTGCAGAACGGAGGACGTTATGTGGGACAGTATGATAGAAATGATGGAGCTTGTGATGCAGCACATTGTAGAGATTGCGATTCTGTGTTTTGAATTTATCGGAGTCATTGTCATTATTATTTCCGGGGCAAAAGGGTTCTGGAATTACGTGCGCAGAGAGCCGGAAATGAAAATTACGCTGGCACAGGGGCTGGCGGTCGGGCTGGAATTTAAGCTCTGCAGTGAAATTTTAAAGACGGTTATTGTTCGGGAATGGAAAGAAATCCTGACAGTTGCCGGTATTATCGGCCTGCGCGCCGCCTTGACCTTCCTGATTCACTGGGAGATTAAGGAAGGAGTCAGGGAAGAGCATGGAAAGAAAAAAGAAAACAGTTCTGGAAAGGAATGCGGATGATCACCAGCTCCAACATCGTAGAATTTTTTGAACTGTATCTGCGTCCGTTTCTGGAACAGGAGAGCAGGCTGACAAAGGAACTGGCGGCGGATGAGGCGATTGCGGTGTATGACGATCCGGTTGTGCGCAGCATGGACGGCTACGAGGCAGCCGGACGGATTCGTCCAGTATGAAAAGAAGCTGAAACGAAAGCACCTGCCGATCATCGCGCTGACGGCGAACGTGTTTGCGGAGGACAGCGAGCGGGCGCTGCACGCCGGAATGGACGATCACATGGGCAAGCCCGTGGAGGTGCCGCAGCTTCTGGCGACGATGATGCACTGGATCGGATAACGTGTAGTAGGAAGCACTGGAATAAAGATTGAAATCCTGATGGGATCGCCGTATACTATCGGAGTAGGGCTTCCGACGAGGGCGGATGCCTGCAAATAAGTCGATGGGAGATAGAAGTTATGTATTCGATTCTGGAACATTATCTGAGCACGAATCATATCCTGATGATCGGAATGATCGTGACGTTTATTCTGACCTTTTTTTTACTGGAGCATCCGTTTTCCTTTTTGCCCAGTGATCAGGGGCGGGCGTTTGCCGTAAATGGAAGCCTGTCGAAAGGAAAGCTGCGCGGGGTTGGTTTCATTTTTGTGCTGTGCTTTTTAATCAGCAGCGTGTTATTTCTTCCGATTGACGTTGAGTATGTGATCTATGCGATTTTGCTGTTTGCAATGATGATCAGCGGATATCTGGATGACGCTTCGAAGACACCCTGGAATGAATACAAGAAAGGGCTGATTGACCTCGTCATTTCTGTCGTAGCGGTTTTAACTTATATGAATTTTAACTCCACGACGATCTGTTTCGGCGCGGATGAAATCGTGATTCCGAAAGCGCTGTTTCTGATTCTCGGCGTGATTCTGATCTGGGTTTCGGTCAACGTGACGAACTGTACGGACGGCGTGGATGGTCTGTGCGCGAGTCTTTGCAGTGTGACACTTCTGGCGTTTGGCGTGCTGTTTGCGCCCATTCTGCAGAAATACGCGATGGCGAACTTTTTGTTCCTTTCGGTTTTGTTTGCTTATCTGTACTTTAACAGCTCACCCAGCAGCATGCTGATGGGTGATGCAGGTTCCAGGGCCCTTGGATTTTATATCGCGGTTATCGCGCTGAAATCCACGCATCCGTTTATCTATATTCTGCTGGCTGCAGTAATGATCGTGGACGGCGGAATCGGGCTTGTGAAGATAGCGCTTAAGCGCTTTTTGAAGATTTCCATTCTGAAAAAGACGAGAACACCGCTGCATGATCATGTGCGTAAGAATCTTGGCTGGTCGGATACGCAGGTTGTTGTGCGCTTCCTGATTCTTCAGACAGTGCTGGCGGCAGTTGCGTATTGCCTGATCTGATTTTTGACAGGAAAATGCCTGTCCTCTTTGGCAGGAGGTATGTAAACTCAGCTGACAAAAAGGACAGGCAGATCAGGATTCGATGAATAAAACGCCGAGGGTTCCGGGACCGCAGTGGCTGGAAATTACGCCGCCTGCCCGGGTTTCGAGGATTTCACGGAAGATTCCGAGACCTTCGAGATAGGAGCGAACCGCATTTATAATGGTTGGCTCACAGCCGGAATGTGTGATAAACACGCGATCCGGACGCGCATGCTTTAAAGCAGGCTCCATATCTTTCACATAGGAAAGGATAACGGAATCCATTTTGCCCCGGTATTTTTTTGTCGGTTTCATGGCACCGTGCTCTACGATGATCTGGGGGTGGAGCTTTAAAAGACCTCCTGCCATGGCGGCGATGGCGCTGCAGCGTCCTCCGCGATGCAGGTAAGTGAGCGTGTCAACGACAAAGCTGGCACGGACATACGGTTTTAAACTTTCTACAGCGACAGAGATTTCTGCCGCTGTTTTGTTGTTTTGTGCCAGAATAGCGGCTTCTATGACCAGAAGACCAATGCCGGTGGATAGATTTGCAGAGTCGATCACCGTGATCAGATCCTGTGCGTTCAGTTCTTCTGCCGCAAGCTGCATAACATTGCCGGAAGAGGACATACTGTTAGAGATCGAGAAACAGACGATATTGCGTCCTTCCTCCACATAAGGGCGAAATAGCTCGATTGTTTCAGAAAGAGCGGGTGCGGAGGTTTTGGGTGTCGTTTTATTAGCATCTGACCAGGAATAGATTTGATCCGGAGTAATATTTATTCCGTCTTTATATTCCTTCTCTCCAAGCAGGATATGAAGCGGCAGAATGTCGATATCATATTTTGAAAGCAGATCCGGGGTGAGGTCACAGGTACTGTCGGAAATTATTTTTACCATAGTTTCAAGTCCTTTCTGAGAACCGTTTTGGTCTGTAGTTAGTGTAGCACAAGGGAAAAAAAGAAAAAAGGGAAAAGAGAAAAAAGGGAAAAGAGAAAAAGAATATTTGACAAAATTTTTGCAGAAATAAGGACAAATTGCGAAAAGAAATATGAGAACGATTTCATAAAAGATTCACATTTTGAATCAGGATAGAGAAAAAGAGACAAAAGACAGGAAAAAACAGGACAAAAACCTTTCTTTTTTCACAAAAATGGATCAAAACAGGAGGAAAACGGACGTGTTGACAAATTGCCGAAACTGCATAAAATAAAACCAGCAACAGCGAAAGCTGCTGAAAAAAAATTTGGAAACTGTTCGAAAGGAGATATCGGCATGAATAACATGAACAAAATGAAAATCCGTTTGAATGCGACGGCTGATGTCCAGGAGTTCGTAAGGGCAGCAGAAAAATGCGACTTTGATATAGATATTCAGTATGATTCCACCATTGTGGATGCAAAATCCATTCTTGGAATTTTCAGTCTTGGTCTTGCCAAGATTTTTACCGTAAACTGCCATGGTGAAAACGCTGAATTCGTAGATGCGATTCAGAAATTCGCAGTGGCGTAAAAATTGCTTATCCCCCTCTTTTTTATACCCCCCCTTTTTTAACCAGCTGCCATCCCCCAATGGCAGCTGGTTTTTTTCACGTGTAATGAGCCAAAGCCCAAGCTTGCTCGAGACGTTGGCGAATACCGCGAAACCCGGTGAATCCAGCAAAGGATCCTGGCATCGAAAAATAAATTATTACAAAGTTTTAAGAAAATAGAAAAAGTTTTTGTGCAAAAGAATGTGGGAACGATCCCTCACGGAAAAAAGTGTTCACAATTCATGGATATATTTTATAAAATCGGATAAAAAGAAGCGAAAACAGATTAAAAAAGTGACAAAAACCCTTGATTTTATGCGGGTTTGGGGCATGTTGACAAATCTCAGAAAAAAGATAAAATGGAATCATCGAAAGGCGAGAGCGAAAAAAGCCAATCGATAAAGCTTAATGTTATATTAAGCGTACCCCCTCTTTTTTATATACTATACCCCCCTTTAGAGCCCTTCTGCCACCCTCCCCCCTTCAGGCAGAAGGGCGCTTTTTTATCGTATAGGAAACTTTGTTTCCATACGATAAAAAAGCTCCGCTTAGGATGCGCACTCGGCGCAGGGGTAGATGGTTGCCGAAGCAACCGCGCCTCGGCGCGAGAATGTGCCAAGGCACATTCTTTTTTTTACAGTTTATTCGTGGCTCCCTGTGGACAGATTCCATGCTCGCGTGAGAATCTGTCCGCAGGGAGCCACGAAGCGCATTCTAATGTTTGCGCTTTTATGCTACAATTGATACAATATCTGTAATTGTTCATGAGGCGGGATCAAAACACGTCGGATATGCGGCGGAGACGGAGGAATCTATGAATCAGAAGATGCAGGAAGAACCAAAGTGGAAAAGGACATGGCATTTTATACGTCCGACAGTGATTAGTGTTGCTGTAGTGCTGCTTGCTTTTTTCATTATGCAGGGAAGACCGCTGGCGACGACACTGGACAGGCGTACAGATCTCGTATCTGTCGTTGTGACACAAAACGGGGCAGAGCAGGCTTTTACGGATCAGGACAATATCGTACGTGCGGCGGAAGTGGCAGGTGTCCTTTCGAGACGGTTTAAGACGACACAGGAGCATGAGCCGGATACCTGCTATGTATTCACCTTTCAGGATGGAAGAGAATTGAAGATCGGTGTTTATGAAAACGATATTTATTACGATGGACAGTGGTATACCGGAGCGGCTTCTACGCCGGATCTGTTCCGCAGTATGACCGGCAGCAGATTTTTTGTCATCGAAACGACGATGCCGGAGATGGAAAGTACCGCTGAGTAAAATTGAAAAATAAAATTTTTCAATCACGAGATTTGTGTCTGCGCGCACTTGACACAAACTCGGCATGCGCAAAAAGCGTGCGCAGAAATGAGTGGAAAGAACAGAAAAATGTGAGGGGGCAGGCTTTAGAGAAGTCTGCGGAATGGAGTACGATATGAAAATCCTGTTGGTAATTGACCAGTTCGATCAGGGAAATAACGGAACAACGATCAGTGCGCGTCGGTTTGCCCAGGCGCTGGCGGCGGATGGCAACGAGGTTCGGGTTGCAGCGGCGGGAAAGCCTGCGAGAGGCAAATATCCGATGCCGGAGATCCATTTTCTGCCGGTTGCGGATTCTATTATCAGAAGTCAGGGCATGGTGTTTGCAAAACCGAACCGCAGCGTACTGGAACAGGCGATTGCATGGGCGGACGTGGTGCATTTTATGATGCCCTTTGCGCTTTCCCGTGTCGGACTGCGGATTGCAAAGGAAATGGGCAAACCGGTGACAGCGGCATTCCATGTGCAGCCGGAAAACATTACATCGACGATTCATCTTGGGAAAAATAAAAAGGCCAATGAGCTTTTGTATGAATGGTTCCGAGATGATTTTTATAATGAATTTACGCATATCCACTGCCCGAGCCCGTTTATCGCGGGGCAGTTAAAGGAACACGGCTATCAGGCAAAGCTTCATATTATATCGAACGGTGTATCGGATGAATTTTATCCGCGCGTGCGTCAAAAGGAGCCGGAGCTGGCGCATAAATTCGTCATTTTGATGATTGGACGTTATTCAGAAGAAAAACGGCAGGATGTTTTAATAGAAGCGGTAAAACGATCTGCACATTCCCACAGGATTCAGCTGATTTTGGCAGGACAGGGACCGAAGGAGCGCAGCCTGCGCTGGCAGGGAAGGTCGCTGCGCTATCCTCCGATCATGGGATTTTTTGATACGGAGCGACTGTGCGAACTGATGGCGATGAGCGATTTGTACGTCCATGCGGCGGACGTCGAAATCGAGGCGATCGCATGCCTGGAAGCGGTTGCGTCCGGGCTGGTTCCGGTCATCGCGGATTCGCCGCTTTCAGCTACCTCGCAGTTTGCCCTCGATCACAGGAGTTTATTCGAAGCGGGCAACGTAGACGATCTGGCGGAGCGGATTGACTGGTGGTATGAGCATGCAACAGCACGGCATCAAATGGCACGTGTCTATGCGGAGAGCGCCAACCAGTATCGTCTGAAAAACAGCATTCGGAAAGCAGAGCAGATGTTTGCGGAAGAGATTGCGGAGACCTTGGGATAAATGGAATGGAGGCAACACAGGGATGATTTTGGTGAAAGACCGTACAGGATCAAAAAACGGCACCGCAGACAGCACCCTGGTCGGAGTGTTTGACTCCAAACGTCCGTTGTACCGGATCGTAAAGTGGCTGATCCTGCACATTTTTCCGCCGGTGTTCCGGCTGTTGTACGGATTTCGGGTGGTCGGCAGGATACCGGAGGAAAAGATGCAGAACGGCTGTATCAGCGTCTGCAATCATGTTCACAAGCTGGACTGCGTGATGCTGGCATGCGTGTTTCAGGATTATACGATGCAGTTTTTATCGTTGGAATCTAATCTCCACATTCCGGTCGCAGGCGCGATTGTGCGTCTGATGGGCGGAATCGGACTGCCTGCAAAGCTGGACGGGTGGCGACCGGTTTTAAAACGCATAAAACAGGGGCTGGATGAGGGTCAGATGCTGCAGATTTACCCGGAGGGAGAGCTGATCGATGGCTGTCGGACGCTCCGGGCGTTTCAGCCGGGCGCGTTTCAGATCACGTGTTGGTTCCGGAAGCCGATGATTCCGTGCCTGCTGCGGTTTTATCCGCGTTTTTCCAAAAGCGGCAGACGAAAAAGGGACGGAATGGAGCTGGTTATTTTAGAGCCGGTGGACATTCCGACCGATAAAAAGGGCAAGCGCGCGGCAACAGAGCTGGAAACGCAGATCCGATGTCAGATGGAAGCGGCACGGCTTGCAGTTGGTAGAGAGGGTGCATGAGGATTGTGCATTCTATTGTTTAGATAGAGCAGGAAAATCCTGCGGAAATGGAGCAGAAAGTGAAAATTACCTGGCTTGGTACGGCAGCAATTCGTCTGGAAGCGGACGGTGAGACAGTTTTATTCGACCCGTTTGTACAGCTGGTCGGTGGGGAAAATCCGAACTGTCTGGATGACTTTTTACAGGATCAGACGATCTGTGTGACCCACGGGCATCTGGATCATATGATGGAGGTTCCGGAATTTCTGGATCCGGAAAGCGATGCGGAGGCGACCGTTTACTGCGGAGAAGTGGCGGCAGAGACGCTTTCCGATATGGTGGAGAACACCAGCAACGTAGTAAAGGTGAGACCGGGCGACGTGATCCGACTCGGGGACGTACGGATTCTTGTAATGGAAGGAAAGCATGCGAAGCCTGGAAAAAGTCAGGTATTCCAGAAGCTGTTTTCCCGCAGATTTTTGCAGTATTTCAGAAATGCGCTGGCACTTGCATATTTGAATCCGAAATTTCCGGAGGGCGGACAGACGCTGATGTACGAGGTGCATGCGGAGGGTAAACGCGTGCAGGTGATGGGAAGTCTCGGACTGCAGGAGGATCAGGAATACCCACAGGGTGCCGATCTTCTGATTCTGCCGTTTCAGGGAAGCGAATTTCTGGAAGCAGTAGCGCTGGAGGTCGTAGAGCGGCTGCAGCCCAAGCGGATTTTGCTGGATCATTTTGACGACGCATTCCCGCCGGTATCGGAGCATGTCGATACGAGACGGTTTAAAAAGCTGATGGATGAGGAATATCCGCAGATCAAAGTCGTAAAGCCGACGGCAGGAAAAACGGTGGTGCTGTAACGGGATTTTATAACGTATGGAGAAACACCAGTGCTACCGGTTTGCAGTTTGAGATACAGCATGATATAATAAGTAGAAAGAGCGGCTTTTCGTGCAGATATCACTCAAATAGCCGTATAACATTTTGACAGGTCTTTGCAACATGGAAGAATTGCAGCTGCGGGGGCTTATGTTACAATAGGAGGGAACAAATGGAAAAACCGACATTAGTAATTCTGGCAGCAGGAATGGGAAGCCGTTATGGCGGCTTAAAGCAGATTGATCCTGTAGATGACAAGGGGCATAAGATCATTGATTTCTCGATCTATGATGCAGTCAGAGCGGGATTCGGCAAGGTCGTTTTCATCATTAAAAGAGAGCATGAGCAGGATTTCAGAGAGTGCATCGGCAATGCAGTCAGCAAACATATTCCTGTAGAGTATGTATTCCAGGAGCTGACGAAGGTTCCGGAAGGATTTCAGATTCCGGAAGGCCGCGTAAAGCCCTGGGGAACCGCACATGCAATCCTGTGCTGCAAGGGCGTAGTGAATGAGCCTTTCGCAGTGATCAATGCAGATGACTATTATGGAAGAAGCGCTTTTGAAGAGCTGTACCGTTTCCTGACCACACATCACGACGATGAAAAATATCGTTACGCGATGGTTGGCTATCAGCTGGGCAACACTTTGACAGACAACGGTTCCGTTGCAAGAGGTATCTGCGTAACCGACGAAAACGGCTATCTGCAGGAGATTGCAGAGCGCACCAAGATCGTGAAGACCGAGGATGGCGCGGCATACACAGAGGATGATGGTAAGACCTGGATTCCGGTAGGATTAAAGACTCCGGTTTCCATGAACATGTGGGCATTTTCTCCCAGCATTATCAACGAGCTGCAGAATGCAGTAGATCGTTTCTTTGCAGAAGAGGTTGAAAAGAATCCGCTCAAATCCGAGTGCTTTTTGCCGATCGAGGTAGATAAGCTGTTAAAGGCTGGAAAAGCAACCGTTGAGGTGCTTCATTCTGCTGACAAATGGTTTGGCGTTACCTATAAGGAAGACAAACCGTTTGTGATGGAGTCGATCCAGAAGTTAAAGGATGCCGGTGTTTATCCTGATGTTCTGTGGTAAAACAATAAGAAAAGTCAGCAAAAGAATGGAGGAAACGAAACATGGCAATTTTAGTTACAGGCGGCGCCGGATTTATCGGCAGTCATACCGTTATTGAATTACAGAATGCCGGATATGATGTCGTTGTAGTAGATAATCTGGTAAATTCCAGCGAGAAATCCCTGGAACGTGTAGAAAAGATCACAGGAAAGAAGGTTCCTTTTTACAAAGTGGACATTCTCGACAGAGAAGGCCTGAATGAAGTTTTTGCAAAAGAAAAAATCGATTCCTGCATTCATTTCGCAGGCTTAAAGGCAGTCGGTGAATCCGTACAGAAGCCCTGGGAATACTATGAAAACAATATTGCAGGCACTCTGACACTGGTTGATGTAATGCGCAAGCACAATGTGAAGAATATCATCTTTTCCTCTTCTGCAACCGTGTACGGCGATCCTGCGATGATCCCGATCACCGAGGAATGCCCGAAGGGACAGTGCACAAACCCCTATGGTTGGACAAAATCCATGCTGGAACAGGTTCTGACAGATATCCAGAAAGCAGATCCGGAATGGAACGTTGTTCTGCTGCGTTATTTCAACCCGATCGGTGCTCACAAGAGCGGTCTGATCGGTGAAAATCCCAATGGTATTCCGAACAATCTGATGCCTTACATCACACAGGTTGCAGTCGGCAAGCTGAAAGAGCTGGGTGTTTTTGGTGACGATTACGACACTCCGGACGGAACCGGCGTCAGAGACTACATTCATGTCGTTGACCTTGCAAAAGGCCATGTAAAAGCCCTCAAGAAGCTGGAGGATCATTCCGGTCTGAACATTTACAACCTGGGCACCGGACACGGCTACAGCGTGCTGGATATCGTGAAGAACTTCGAGGCAGCTACCGGCGTGAAGATCCCGTATGTGATCAAGCCCCGCCGCGCAGGCGATATCGCAACCTGCTACTCCGATGCGAGCAAGGCAGAAAGAGAGCTTGGCTGGAAAGCAGAATACGGCATCAAAGAGATGTGCGAGGATTCCTGGAGATGGCAGTCGATGAATCCGAACGGATACGATGACTGAGAATAAAAGCAGCAGAAACCGAAATAGCTAAGGCAAAGAAGGAACAAGAGGCAAAAATTAGTAGATAATACTGATTTTTGCCTTTTTGAATATATTTTATCGCACATATTAAAGGAACGATAGAATGGTAAAGTTTACTTGTAAATAGCCCTATGATAAAATAATTAGAAGTAGTGTTGGGCACTTGTAAAAGGTAAAATATTTATAAGGGGTGTTTATGAAATTAGAACAACTGATCGGTGAAGCAACCGAATATGACAAAAAGCGATGCTGGAGATAAAAAAGCCGAAAAGTTGGCTGAAAAGTGTAAGTGCTTTTGCTAATGGCGTTGGTGGTGTGCTAATTTTTGGCATTGCCGATAATGATTCTGTGGTGGGAGTTGACGATGCAAAGAAAGCTATGGAAGTTATTAGTGAGCAGATAAAGACAAAAATGGATCCAATTCCAGAAGTTCTGCTAAAAGCACACGAAATAGATGGCAAGAAGATTATAACACTGGAGGTATATCGGGGCGGTGAGACTCCTTACTATTATGTAGGAGAAGGTAATTATACGGCTTTTGTTCGAATCGGCAATGAAAGTGTAATTGCGGCTGCGATGGATTTAAAGAGACTGGTTTTACGGGGAAAGAACAGAACTTATGATAGTCTCGTTACGGATTATAATTTTGATGATTATTCTTTTTCCAAGTTAAAGGCAGCATATTATAAACAGACGAAGAAAAGTATGGAAATCAAAGATTTTGAATCATTTGGTATTATTGACAGGAATGGTATGTTAACGAATGCAGGAGCTTTGTTTGCGGATGAATCTCCTGTTTATTGTTCGAGATTATTTTGCACCAGATGGAATGGTATTGACAAAGCATCAGGAGTTATTGATGCACTGGATGATGAAGAATATACAGGCAGTCTTATCCTGCTTTTGGAAGAGGGCATGAATTTTGCGCGAAGAAATTCAAAGAAAATGTGGAAAAAAGAGTCTGATCGGAGAGTAGAATATCCGGAATATCCAGAGAGAAGTATTTTTGAAGGATTAGTGAATGGATTAGTACATCGTGATTATTTAGATATGGGAAGCGAAGTTCATATTGATATTTTTGATGACCGTTTGGAAATATATTCCCCCGGTGGAATGTATGATGGGACGCTTATTCAGGACAGGGATATTGGTAACGTTCTATCAAAGCGCAGAAATCCAGTGGTTGCAGATATTTTTAGTCGACTTGATTATATGGAACGAAGAGGAAGCGGTTTTAAAAAGATTATGCAGGCATATGAAGTAGAACCGAACTATACGGAAGACAAAAAGCCTGTTTTTTATTCAAATGCAACGGAATTTAGAGTTATCCTGAAAAATCTTAACTTTAAGAATGAAGTTTTGAACGAAAAAAATGAAGTTTTGAATGAAGTTTTGAATGAGGTTTTGAATTCTGGCAGAACAGAAATGGAAATAAAAGTAATAAAGAAAATACTATATTCGCCAAGAATTAAACAGAAAGAATTAGCGGAAGATGTAGGTGCTTCTGTAAGTACTGTTCAACGGATTATAAAAAAATTAGTGAAAGAAGAAAAGATAGTTCGTATGAATGGAAAACGGAATGGGTATTGGAAAGTCTTGTAGAATGTTTGCTAAGTTGGATGATGGAGTTATAGAAAAAAAGATACATGGATTTTTTCAAAATTGACATGTACAATATTTGAGAAACGCAAAACACCTGCGGAATGGAGAGATGTGATATGACACAACAATATCAGGAGCTGACAGAGCAGTTGGCGGCGCTGGTGGATGCAGAGTGGCCGATGGTCAGCAACCTTGCAAATGCGGCAGCGCTTTTATATGAAAGGCTGGATCGCCTGAACTGGGCAGGCTTTTACCTGACGGACAATCATGTGCTGTGGCTGGGACCTTTTCAGGGAAAAACAGCGTGCGTGCGGATTGCAGAGGGAAACGGCGTCTGCGGGACAGCGCTGCAGACGGACAGCGTACAGCGGGTCGAGGACGTGCATGCGTTTCCCGGACATATTGCGTGCGACGCGGCATCCCGGTCGGAAATTGTGCTTCCACTGCACAAAAACGGAGAGGTAATTGGTGTGCTGGATATTGACAGCCCGGAGGTTGGCAGATTTTCGGCGGAAGATGAAGAGGGATTGCGAGAGGTTGTGCGGATTCTGGAACGGATTATAGTTTGCTCGTAACTTTTGACAGGCAGATTCCTGCTCACATGAAAATCTGACTGTCAGAAATCACGAAGGGAGCGGGTGAACTGCTGAGGAAAACAAAATGGATAAAATAGCAAAAGTACCGCATCTGCGGGAAGAACTGGACTGGTTGGATCAGACCTACGGTGTGGAGAAAGAGGGATTTTTTCATCAGGAGCACTGGCAGCTGCTTGTTGCGATCATGCTGAGCGCGCAGAGCACGGACAAGCAGGTGGATGAAGTCCTTCCGAAGCTGTATGGTCGTTTTCCAACCGTGCAGGAGATCGCGCAGGCGACAGAAGAGGAAATCGGGGAAGAAATCAAGTCGGTTGGCTTGTATAAAAGTAAGGCAAAGCATGTTAAATCCTGTTGTATGCAGCTTGCAGAACAATATGGCGGCGAAGTGCCGACGACGATCGAAGAGCTGGTAAAGCTGGCGGGAGTCGGAAGAAAGACCGCAACACTCTTTCTGGCGGATGCGTATGGGATTCCGGGCGTGACTGTGGACACGCATGTGTTTCGGATTTCGCATCGGCTCGGCTGGGCGAACGGCAAAAATCCGGTTGAGACGGAACAGGAGCTGATGCGGGTGCTTCCAAAAGATCACTGGAACCGGATCAATTTTCAGCTGATTTATCACGGCAGGAGCATTTGTACCGCAAGAAAAGCGAAATGCAGTGAATGTGGACTGCAGGCGTGGTGCGAAAAGCGCGTGGAGAAAAAGCAGGCGTAGGCATTGGTTTATGCGGCGATTATGCGGACAGCGGGCGGGAGACACAGGAACAGCTGACAGTACAGAATACGGGATTGGGGAAACAGTATGTGCGAAAAATATGAACTGCCGATACGATTTACGGAAGAACAGAGAAAAAAGTATGCAGAATGGGGCATCAAAAAAGGAAAAGTTCTGATGCCAATGGCTGCAGTAACAATTGGAATCGATCTGCTGACAGTGCTTTGGGTTGTCGGAAGAGTGTGGCTGATTCGTGAGAGCGATCCGATCTGGTTTCAGATCATTTGCCAGAACGATGGAATCGGGGAAATTTCCAGTACGATTGCGATTATCCTGACCTTTTTGATTTTAAAACCGATCGATCTCATTCTGGATAAGATCTGGCATCGTCCGGAAGGAACGGAGTGGCTGGAAGTTGGGCTGACGGAAAATGGCGTGACGGTGAAGCGGACATATAGAGCAGGAGATGCCGGGACGGGTGTGGACAATGCTGCTGGCAGAAGTTGTTGTGGGGAAACTACGGTTTTCGAAACACATCCGCTGATACAAATGGACGAATACCTGGACGCTGAGAAAAACGCGGTGCGTGTCCAGGGTGTTTGGTTGGAAATCGGGGAAAACACCCGGGAAAATATTTACACGCCCCAACAGCAGAAGCACTGGCTGGATCAGCCGGAGGGAAAGAGCGGCAGCATTAACAACGTGAAGAAACTGCAGAAGATTATCAAAGGCTACGCGGCAGCGCTGGAGGAAAAAGAAAAAGAGCGGGCGTGGCTGATGGAACAATGAATGTACGTGATGTAGTTCCAAGATCTGTGATCTGGTAGATTTCCATATCCGTGATTGGGCTTTCTCCGAAATACCACTTTTTTACACATATATGCGCCTAATCTTCCTCGAAAACCGCGTTGCTCCTCTTTATAATAAAGACAGGATTCAAAGGGTGAAGTCTGTGCATCGAAAAACAGACTGCGGGAGGATGATATGCGCGAGTTGATCTATGATAATGTGCGGATTCAGTTTTTGTCAGAAGAGGTACTTCGGCTGGAAGTCAGATATGGGGCATATTTCACGGATCGGAATACGCTTTGGATTCCGGACAGGGGAGCGTTTGAAAAGGCAGGAAAGAGACTGCCGGAAAGTCAAAGCAGATCCCGGGAAAATCAGGGCAGGCAGCAAAGCCTGGTGGTAAGAGAAGAGGCAGCTCAGGAACACAGCCGTCCGCAGCGGTTTTTGCTGGGAGACCTTCTTCTTGTTTTGCCGAATCCGAAAGAAGGACTGAGGGGGCTTCAGATTTTTAGAGAGGGCAAATGCGTTTATCAGTATGAAAGAGTAAAAATAAACGGAAAGCTTCCGGCTCCGGCACAGACTCCATGGATTTATCCGCTGCTGGACGTACCAAGAATTTTGCTGCCGGAAAAAAACTGCAGCACTTCTGAAAAGAAAAAATATATCCTGCAATGGGATGCGGAGGATCTTTATCTTCTGGTGTGCAAAAAAGATGCAAGAAAGCTCCGGGAAACGTATGTCTGTCTGACCGGAAGGGCAGATATGCTCCGGGAGGCTGTATTGGAGGATCAAAAAATTGAGCCTTGTTTGAAGCAGCCACTGAGATTACTCAAAGCGGCATCAGATGGAAAAAGTGAGGCAGAAACACCTGCTAATGGATTGGATACAGAGATCCTGAAGAACCCTGAGAGATATTTTCAGGACAGAAAAAAAGAATTGCCCTATCTGGATTATCTGGAAATGACGGAGTGCCAGAGAGAGACAAATTTAAAACAGATGCTTCGAAAACCAGGAAACGGCAGTCTGTTGCCGATGCTGTACAGAAACGTGTATGAAAGCTGGGAGAACGGCATGCCGATCTGCCGCCGCCTGGACTGGGAATATCCCCAGGATAAAAAGGTGCTGCTATATTTGCAGGAGTTTATGATCGGAGATCTGCTTGTTGTGCCGGAAAAAGAAAAGTCTGAAATCTACCTGCCGGAGGGATTGTGGCTGTATCCGTGGACAGGAAAGGTATATCAGGGAAAACGCTGCAGGAAGCTGAAAAATCAGTCAGAGCAGCTGGAACTCTATATCCGGCTGGGAGCGGTTTTGATCCTGGCGGAGGATACTGCCTGTGTCAAGGAGCAGAGCTGGGAGCTTTTGACGATGGATTATTATCCCTGTAAAGAATGTTTGCAAGACGGATTTCTGTATGAGGATGACCGTGAGACGGACGCCTACAAAAACGGAAAATATCGCAAGACCTATTATCATACCTCCTATGATGGAAATCAAAAGGCATATGGACTTAGCATTTCAAACGCGGAGGGAGACTTTGCGGGCAGGTTTGCAGGTAAAAGGCGGACATTGCGGATCCGGTGTCATGAGCTTTTGGGAGAACGGGTAAAACAGGTGTTGATCAATGGGAGAAAACAGACTTTTGAGAGAATCTTGAAATCAAAGGAGGCGAAGGTATTCGGGACAGCAGGCGCAGCACCGGACAGCGATGTGGCAGAGCTTGTGGTAGAACATCCGCTGTCAGAATGCTTGCATGTGGATTTTGTGATGGAATGACAGGGCGTTCGCCTGTTTACGTAGGGGGGAGCGGCTTGACATAATCGTCGCGCGTGGACAAGTCATTTCGAAACCAGCTGGGCGTCACGCCGGTCCAGCGCTTAAAGAGGTTGGTGAAGTGTCGGTAATCCGGGAAGCTCAGCAGGTCGGATATTTCCTGAATGGACATTTCCGTAGAGCGCAGAAGATCCTGTGCAATTGCCAGCTTTCGGGACAAGTAATAATGATAGGGCGTCATATGAAAGGTTTCTTTAAACAGATGAATCGCACGGGAATTGGAAAGATGTACCTGTGCAGCGATATTTGCGATGTTGAGCGGTGCAGTCAGATTCTGCTCGATGTAGGTTTTCATGATCTGGGGGGCAGAGGTATCGGTCTGCAGTCCGTTTAGCTGCTCGGAAAACTGAATGATATGCTGATGGAGTAAAAGAGCCAGCTCGTTTTTGTTGAGCGAGGGCTCTTTTTCCAGCTTCTGAAGGATCTGCATCAGGTAATCGCTTTTCCAGAAATTCCGGACGCAGCAGTTGAAGCCGAGCTGATAATCACTGAGCAGATGACTGATCAGGTTTCCCTGACCGTTGAACCAGATCTTTACCCAGGGATCATTATGGTCGGAATAATAATGATGAAACGTACAGGGATGCAGAATGTAGGCATCCCCTGCCGTGAGCCTGGTTAAGGTGCCATTAAATTCCACATAGCCGGTTCCCTGCAGCACACATTCAAACACATAATGATCTCCGTTGAAGCGCCGGATGTGGTAATAAGGATCGCGGTAGCTGATCCCGGCGGAAAGCGGGGCAAATTCCGGAGAAGTCATGCCTGTGTAGGGGCAGATCTTTTCAGAGTGGATTTCATAAAGGTCGCGTTTGGTAATCAATGTGGTGTCCTTTCTGTCAAAGAGCGGGAAAAGTTACAATTGGTTTTGCCCGGTTCTTTTGTTTCTTGTTTGTGTAGTTTTTTGTATCGATATAACTGGGCATCCGCTTCTGAAATCGCTTGCGCTATGCTGCTCTCAGATTTATGATAAATGCTGTATCCCATAGAAACCAGAGGAAGATTGCAGTCCTGCTCCTGGCTGGAATTTAAATTATTTATAAAAAGGCTGATTGCATTTAAAATATCAATTTCATCTGCTTTATCAGATAATACACCAAATTCGTCGCCGCCGATCCTGTAACAAAATCCGATGCCTGAAAAAGACTTCAGTATCAAACCGGCAATCGTGCTGAGACACTGGTCTCCATACTGGTGCCCAAATTGGTCATTGATTTTTTTAAAATCATCCACATCAAAGAATATAATCGCCCCATAACCCAGGGACTCCAGATGCTGGATTTCATATTCATAGGCGCGGCGGTTAAACAGACCGGTCAGGATATCGTGCTTCTCTTTCAACTCACAAAAAAACGCATAATAAAGGATGAGGGATAAGGAAACGCAGGACCAGGTTGTATGGATGGATGGAAACAGAACCTGTATAGAGGTTCCTCCAAGAATGAACAAAAACAGCAATAGCAGTGCAAAGCAATCTTTGTTTTGATAACGCTTGGCGATGTATAAGGTTTCTTTAAAAAGTATGGTCATGCTCCAGATATAAGCGGCAACATAAACAAAAAAACAAGGTCCGCGGAAATATTCATTTTGCTGAGAAATGGAAAATATCAGACCGAATTTTGGCGAGAGCATAGCCAAAAGCATATTGGCAACAGCTGGAAGGAACAGGTAAAATATATTTCTGTAATTTTTATGGTTAAAAACAAATGCAAGAGAAATGGTAATAAATGGAGAAAGTGAAAAGCCGAGCACATTAAAAAACATATTCGGGAGACTAAAAGAGGCAACCGGCTGTCCAAAAACAGAGGTTCCGATTTCCGCAAGGATGACAAGTATCGTGCAAAAAATGGCAGTGGAAAAAAAACGCTTCATTTTACGGTCCAGAAGGTTGTTTCTGCCGACAACAAAAGCTAATAGCAGCATGGCTAAAATATTCGTTATGGATAGGGCAACATAATTTTCCAGCATTTCTGACCTCATTTCTGGTTTGAGTTATTGTAAGATGATGATAGCACTTTTTTATACATATACGCAAGCTTTTTGTATAGTGAAAAACGGAGGCGGAGATTATGATGAATGAGTAAAGTGCATAAGGAAAGCAACAAAAAGATAAAAAATGACAGCAATGTTACTACACTGCCCTCCGGCAGAAGCTTTTTTGCAGATAAAAAGGGAAGATCGAATAGGTGCAAAAAAGTAGTGAGCATTTTGGGAAAACGCGTGACAGACAGGGATCTTTTACCGAAAGGTTTTCATTGCGGGAAATAAAAAAGGAGAATAGAGAGGAAATTATGAAACCAAAGAATATGCTTCTGACGTTGGATACATGTCTGGAACAGGAGAAAACGGGGAGAAAAACAGGGCTGCTGGTGACGGCACTGATGAATGGACTGATGCTTGTTCTGTCCCTACCCTTTATGGACTGGATCCAGCTGGTAAATATTCCGAAGCTTTTTGCTAAGCTGGGGATTACAAGAGAAGCAGCAGGCAGCCTGTATTCGAGCTACAGTATTTTTTCCCTGCTGGGATTTGTAAAAAATTCCGGAAAAGGCGTTTTCGGATTGTATGCGATGCTGCTGTTGATCCTGCTGGTTGCAACCTGGTATCTGGAGCTTCTGTATATCTGGAAGGTCTGTCGCAACAGCAAAGGGGACGATGGGAAGGGAGAGCTTCATACTTATGTGATCGGAAAGGCCTCGACACTTCTGACAGCACTTCTGGTGTTTGGCTCTTACGGTTTTGTCCTGTATTCCAACAATGTGGTGAAAATGAAGGGCTTTTCCGGATCGTGGATCCTGGCAGTTGAACTGATATTGGCGCTTGCAGCCTATGGACTGATCAAGCGGATGGAGGCGAAGGAGAGGATCCGCTGCCATGAACACGGGCTGATCAAAGAATTTCAGAAAAACTGGGTACTGTTTCTGATGCTGATCCCGCTGTGTGTGTTCTTTCTGATCAATTCCTACCTGCCGATGATCGGTATTTACTTTGCATTTGTGAACTTTAATTTTTCAGACGGTCTGTGGGCAAGCCCCTTTGTAGGACTGAAAAACTTCGAATTTCTGTTCCAGTCCCAGATGGGCAGACTGATCCGCAATACGGTTTTATATAACGTAGTCTTTATCGGGCTTGGAAATGTGCTTCAGATCTTCTTTGCGATCCTGATCAGCCAGCTGACGGTAAAATGGTTTAAGAAGACCGGACAGACGCTGATGTTTATGCCCTACTTCGTATCCTACGTTATGTTAAAGGTCATGGTCTACAGCCTGATGGAATATCAGTATGGTGCGATCAATAACATGATTCGTTCCTCGGGAGGGACGGCGATCGATTTTTACAACACACCGGTGTACTGGCCGTTTCTGATCACCCTGTTTTACATGTGGAAATCCGTCGGCTACGGTATGGTTATTTATCTGGCGACGATCATGGGCATTGATAACGAGCTGTATGAAGCGGCAAAAGTAGACGGTGCGAATATTTTCAAGAGAATCCTTTACATTACGCTGCCGCAGATCAAGCCCACATTTATTATCCTGCTGATCTACTCTCTGGGCAGCATCATGAAAGGTAATTTTGAACTGTTTTATCAGACCGTCGGAAACAACGGACTTTTGTATGACGTGACAGACATTCTGGACACTTATGTATATCGGATTACGGTCGGACAGCCGCTGAGCATCGGCCTTGGTTCTGCAGCGGGTCTCTTCCAGTCGATCTTCGGATTTGTGGTCGTTATGGTGACGAACTGGGCGATTAAGAAAAAAGATTCTGAGTACGCATTATTTTAAGGGAGAGGAGAAGATTGAAAAATAAAATTTTTCAATCGCGAGATTTGTGTCTGCGCGCACTTGACACAAACTCGGCATGCGCAAAAAGCGTGCGCAGAAACGAGGAGAAAATGCAAAAAGAAAAGACAGGAAGTAAGATCAAACCTTCCACAAGCAATATTGTATTCAACATACTGGCATATTCCCTGGTCGCCATTGTCTCGATCGTCTGTGTGCTGCCGTTTTTACTGGTAGTATCCGGTTCGTTTACGGATAACGGAGTGATCGTGAGGGAGGGCTATAGCCTGTGGCCGAAGGTTTTTTCCCTGGAGGCCTACAAGGTCATTTTTAAAAATCCTGCGTCTATTCTGCAGGCATATAAAATGACGATTTATTACACAGTTGTCGGTACGGCAGTCGGTCTGTTTATGACGACAATGACAGCCTATGTTGTGTCCCGCAAGGAGTTCAAGTACCGCAACATTGTGACCTTTATGATGTATTTTACCACGATCTTCGGCGGCGGTATGATTCCGTGGTATCTGCTGTATGCGAATGTCCTGAATTTAAAGGGAACGGCATTTGTTATCTGGTTTCCCGGCATCACGAGCTCATTTCTTGTGATCCTGATGCGGACATTTATTCAGAGCAGCGTGCCGGATGCGATTGCGGAATCTGCCAAAATCGATGGAGCGGGACCCTTTACGATCTTTATCAGAATCGTCCTGCCGGTATTAAAGCCCGGTCTTGCAACAGTGGGATTGTTCCTGGCGCTTGGCTACTGGAATGACTGGTATCGGTCGTCCCTGTTTTCCACAAATGCCAATACCTATGAGCTGCAGTTTTATCTCTATAATATGCTGAGCTCTACGACCGCATTAAAGGATCTTGCAGTCGGAGCAACGGCACAGATCGAGAGCATACCGGGGCAGTCGATGAAAATGGCGATGGCGGTCATCGTAACCGGACCGGTGCTGTTATTCTATCCGTTCGTACAGCGGTATTTCGTATCCGGTATTACAGTCGGTGCGGTAAAAGGCTGAGAAGCTGTATATAGAAACGGAGCATCCGTTTTTATAGATATAAAAATTCAGGAAGAAGAGGAATGCCGTAGATCATACGGAAACGCAGGAAAGGGAGGAAACATATGCGTAAAAAAGTTGTAAGTGTACTATTGACAGCTGCAATGACCGCTACGATGTTGGCGGGCTGCGGCAATAAGCAGACTGCAGATAGTCAGCTTGGGGAAAGCTACGAGGAAACTATGGCTGCAGTGCAGAGTGAAGAGGCTGCCACAAAAGAGACGGAAACCACAGCACAGGCAAAGGAGCTGGATTATTCCGAACGGGTTGACCTGGTATTTTATCTGCTTGGTGACGCACCGGCAGGGCTGGATCGCGTAGAGGATAAGATCAATGAGATCCTGCTGGAAAAGGCAAATGCAACCGTAGATTTTCAGTTTTCTACATGGACAGACTGGGGTGAAAAATACAAGCTGCAGCTGACCACCGGCGGTGTAGATTTAATCTATACCGCAAGCTGGAATAATTTCGGACAGCTGGCACAGAGCGGTGCATTTTTACCGCTGGATGATTTGCTGGATCAGGTATCTCCTGATTATAAAGCTCAGATCGACCCCGCAGCGCTGGAGGGCTGTCGTGTAAACGGAAAGATCATGACCATTCCATGCCTTTGGAAGCAGTACACACCCGGAGGAATTGAGTACCGCGAAGATCTGAGAGAAAAATATGATCTTCCAGTGCCGGATTCCATCGAAAATCTGGAAGCATACTTAAAGGGCATTCAGGAAAAGGATCCCAGCCAGGGACTGCTTGCGCAGAATCCCCAGGGTATTTTAGCATATGAGGATGATCCGGTTGTGGGAATCGAGAGCGGATATGGTCAGCGTGTGAAAATGGCAGACCCGACGAAAGTTGAGGATTACTGGTTCTCTGACGAGTTCGTAGAGGATATGAAGCTGTTGAAGGATTGGGCGGATAAGGGCTACTGGTCCAGAAGTATTCTTTCCAACACAACAGATGCAGGCGAACAGTACGATAACGGTCAGTGTGTAGCCTTAGTTTTCGGTATGAACCCGAACAAATACGCAACCCGTGTAGAAACATGGAAAGCAGATCACCCGGATTGGAAAACCGCATATTTTACATTTGGTGAAGCTGCTGGTAAGGTATGGTCCACAACCCCTACTGCAGATGCAACTGCAATTACCAAAGACTGCAAAAATCCGGAAAGAGCGATGAAGGTTCTCGAGCTTCTGGCAACCGATAAGGATTTGAACCTGCTGACTCAGTATGGCATCGAGGGCGAGGATTATGAGGTAACCTCGGATGGCCTGTATCAGAGTCTGAACTCTGACTTCGGTTATGAAGGCTTAAATGCATGGTCCTTAAGAAATCCGGAGTACAAGCTGCCCAACGGCGAAGGCGGAAAGCTGCTGCAGGAGATGTTTGACAATTATGGAAAGATTTGTGAAGAAAAAGGTATGCCGAGTGTAGATCCTTATAGCGGTTTTTCTGAGGATTACAGCGCATATTCTGCAGAAAAGGCAGCAATCGATGATGTAGTAAGCGAATATCTGCTTCCTCTGCAGAACGGTCTGGTAGACGACGTGGATGCAGCTGTTGAAACCTTCCGGGAGAAAGTAAAGGCAGCAGGGCTGGACAGCGCAAGAGAAGGCTGGGCAGCACAGTGGCAGACATACTGTGAAGAAACAGGACTGAAGTAAACCGTTACGATACCAGATGCCTGAGGGAGCGTTTGTCAGGCGTGTCCTGTAGAAGATAAAAAGAAGAAACCCGTGGCGATTCCTGAGGTTTGATGTCAGGATGCCGCGGGTTTTTTGGATGAAAATGAGTTGTAAGAAAGTCTTTTCTATGACCTATTTTATTCAGATCAATTTTATTAAAAATGATTTGAATAAAAATGTTTTAAATAAAAAGAGGAGAGGAAGATGCTTTATTGCTTACGTTAGATTCTCTTTACGAATAAAAAATGTTATACTGTATTGACGCACCAAAACCAGGCGACGCCGACGGTGTCATTTGGTTTTGGAAAACAAACACAAAAGGAAAAGGGGAAAACGCCATGAAAACAACCGTTGCAATTGTCGGCCTTGGAAGCCGCGGAAGAGTAACTTATGCGCCGATTGCCAAACAATATCCGGATTTAATGGAGATTACAGCACTGGCGGACATCAATCCTGCCTGTGTAGAGGAAGCTGCAAAAGAGTACAACGTACCGAAGGAGCGCTGCTTTACGAGTGCGGAAGAACTTCTGGCGCAGCCGAAGCTGGCAGATGCGATTTTTATCTGCACACAGGATCAGGATCATGTCCGGGAAGCGCTGCTGGCGCTGGAAAAAGGCTACCATATCCTGATGGAGAAGCCGATTTCCCCCAGTGCAGAGGACTGTAACAAGCTGCTGGAAGCGTCCCGCAAGTACGACAGAAAAATCGTAGTCTGTCATGTGCTGCGCTATACGCCCTTTTTCTCGAAGATCAAAGAGATCATTTCTGAGGGAACCATCGGCGACGTCGTAACGATTCAGGCCATCGAGAACGTCGGCTACTGGCATCAGGCCCACAGCTTCGTGCGCGGCAACTGGAGAAACAGCAATACGACCAGCCCCATGTGTCTGCAGAAGACCTGTCACGATTTCGACCTGTATTTGTGGTTGGCGGACAAGACGCCAAAGCGCGTGTCCTCGATGGGAGATACTTATTTCTTCAAGGAAGCTTGTGCACCGGAGGGTGCTGCGCTTCGCTGCATGGACGGCTGTAAGGCAAAAGGAAACTGTCCGTTTGATGCGGAAAAAATTTATATCACCAACAAGCGTACCGGCATCGCACAGGGCAACACCGAATGGCCGGTTGACGTTCTGGCAATTCATCCGACAGAGGAAAGCATCTATGAAGCGATCAAGACAGGACCTTACGGACGCTGTGTATTCCATTGCGACAACAACGTTGTAGATCATCAGATCACGAATATTGAAAACACCGACGGCAGCAACATCAGCTTTTCCATGAGCGGATTTACGAGTGACGGCGCTTCCCGTTACTGTAAGATCATGGGAACAAAAGGCGATATCACAGCGGATATGACAAAAAATATTATCGAAATCGGACTGTTTGGACAGCCGAGAGAGGTGATTGATGTGACGAAGCTTGCGACGGATTTCAGCGGACATGGCGGCGGTGACGTCAGAATGGTTCTGGAATTTTTGGAAATGATCACGACCGGCAAGGAACCGCAGGGTATCACCTCGCTGGAGCAGTCGATCAACAGCCATCTGGTTGCGTTCGCTGCGGAAGAATCCAGATTAAACCATGGCGCGCCGGTGGAGATCGGGTAAACGAAAATATAAAAGAATATAAAAACTCCCCATATCCGCCACTGCTGACAGGCCACGCAAAATGTGGATACCTGTTCAGACAGTGGTTTGGATATGGGGAGTTCGCACTCATAAAAATGTAATCTTATCATTATAATTCGCTCATAAAAATGTATTTTTAGAAAAAAATACGCTCATAAAAGTGTAAAATGGTGTATACTATAAAATAAAGATACGGTCGGAGGTACACCTTATGAGTTATTTGATTCGAAAAACAGATACTTTTTTAAGAAACTGGAAGAAAAATCCTGATCGGTATCCTTTAATTATAAAAGGAGCAAGGCAGGTCGGAAAAACCGAAACGATTCGAAAGTTTGCAAAAGAAAATTATAAAAATTTAGTTGAAATAAACTTTATTACAGAACCGGCTTATAAAACAATCATTGACGAGGGCTTTTCGGCAGATAATATTTTGAAACTGATCAGCAGAATCGATCCTTCCAAACATTTCGATACAGGTGAAACTTTACTCTTTTTTGATGAAATCCAGGACTTTCCGGAAATTGCTACGTCTCTCAAATTCTTCAAAGAAAACGGCAAATATGACGTTATATGTTCCGGCTCCCTGCTTGGTGTGCAATATCATCGAATTGCCAGCATCAGCGTCGGTTATAAAACCGATTATCAGATGTATTCTATGGATTTTGAAGAGTTTCTATGGGCAAAAGGATATCAGGAACAGGTTATATCCGATATGCTTGAGCACATGCTTTCCGGCACACCATTTTCAGCATCGGAACAAAACACTTTTTCAAATCTTTTTCTGGAATATTGCATTTTGGGTGGCATGCCTGCGATTGTTTCCAATTACATTGCAAAAGGAACATTCGAAGGTTCCCTGCAATTACAGAGACAGCTTTTGACAGATTACGAAAACGATATTATAAAATATGCAGAAGGATTGGATAAAGCGAAAATTCTGAGCGTTTACCGCTCCATTCCGGCGCAGCTGGCGAAAGAAAATAAAAAGTTCCAATACTCCAGGATCGTAAAAGGAGCCCGTTCAAAAGATTACATGGGCTGTGTAGAATGGTTGAAAGATGCCGGTTTGATCACTTTATGCGATTGTCTGCAATTTCCGGAACTTCCTCTGAGAGGAAATGTCTGTGAAAACAAATATAAAGTATATATTTCGGATACCGGCTTACTGGTAGCAAGTCTGGATGATGAGGCACAGGTAGATCTGAGGGCAAATAAAAATCTGGGTGTCTATAAAGGAGCACTTTATGAAAATTTTGCAGCGGAAGCATTTATAAAGCAGGGATATGGGCTATACTATTACTCGAAAGAAAATTCTACATTGGAAGAGGATTTTTTTATCCGTAGCTCCAATGAACTGATTCCGGTAGAAGTAAAATCAAATACCAATCGTTCAAAATCGATGGCACAACTGATAAAAAGCGATACTTATCCCGATATCAGACATGGAATAAAATTTACAACTGGAAATATTGGGATCAGCGATGATATCATTACATTTCCATATTTTTGTACATTTCTGTTAAAACGATACATGGAGATGCAAAAAATTTTCAAATAAAGAACTTTGTTGTTTTGAATAAAACTCCCCATATCCGCCGCTGCTGACAGGCCACGCAAAATGTGGATACCTGTTCAGACAGTGGTTTGGATATGGGGATAATTTTTTGTCAAATCATATCAATAGATACGGTTGTCATATGCCGAAATGTTCTGCATGGCACCAGGATTGCGTTGCAGCAGAGCTGTTCTTGGCGGCTTCACACATCGAATTCGTCATCCATCGCATCGAAGAACACGATGCCGATGATGCCGCGTCCGGTGTGTGCACCGATGGCACAGCCGATGGTGGATTCGACCAGCTCCTTTGGAGAAACAGCCTGCAGCAGAAGGTCTTTGGTATACTGCAGGGAATCGGGATCTTCCCCGTGGCAGATGCCCATGATCTGACGGGACGGGTCTGCAATGTTTTCCTGTGCATATTCGATCAGGGCTTTTAGGGATTTTTTGCGGCCGCGGATGGTTTTTAATACCTGCAGGCTGCCGTCCTTGTCAACGATCAGAACAGGCTTCATATCCAGCAGCTCTCCTGCGGTTCCCTTCCATTTGGAAAGGCGGCCGCCCTTGATCAGATAACGGAGTGTGCTGACAGTAAAAACATGCTGGATGTGGTTGACATAAAAATTTGCGGCGCGCAGCAGCTTTTCTTTGTCTGCACCGGCCTCCTGTAAAAGCAGCAGCTTATATACGATCAGACCAAAACCGATGGCAGCGGATTTGGAATCCACGATGGTCAGATCGAAATCCGGATAGTCCTCAAGGATATTCTGCTTTGCGATGTTAGCGGCATTAAAGGTGCCTGCGATTCCGGTGGAAAAGCATAGATAGATCACGCTGTCGTTATGTTCTGCATAGGGGCGGAACGCTTCCTCAAACATAGCGGGATTGATGTGATAGGTTTTGATATCGCGGCTGACGTCATCCAGAATTTCATAAAATTCTTTCGTGTGGATGGTCGCACCGTCTAAATAATCTACCCCGTCGATAACAACAGGGGTCGGAATAACGTGCAGATTAAAACGCTCTACAATATACTGAGGCATATCGGAGGCGGAATCTGTAATAATTTTCAGCATGGGTTCCTCCATCGGTTTTTTTATACCTGACTCATCTGGTTGAGCAGGCTAATCTTCATATCATATAATTTCTGGGAAAGATCGACATAAACGCCGTGGGGATTGACCAGACGGCGGGTTTCTTCCCAGAGAGTTTCCAGTTCTTTCTGGCAGTAATCGCGGATGTCCATGACCTTCGGAGAATGGTAAATACATTTACCGTGGTCGAAGACATGAACCATCAGCTCACGCAGTTCATAAGTACCGGGCAACAGCTTCGTCTTTTTCCAGGGTTCATTGGGGTCAAAGAGGACAAGGGGTTCGTTTTCATCGTAGGTTTCGTCGACAAGGCAGATCAGGTCGGCCTTGATCTTTCCGGTATCTTTTTCATAAATCCGGTATATTTTCTTGTTGCCCGGGTTCGTGATTTTTTCGGAATTCTCAGAAAGCTTGATCTTGGGGATAAATTCACCGCTCTGTGCATCCTGGATCGCAGCGAGTTTATAAACGCCGCCGAAGGACGGCCAGTCTTTGCTGGTGATCAGATGAGTGCCGACGCCCCAGGACGTAATTTTACAGCCCTGTACCTTCAAACTGTCGATCAGGTATTCGTCAAGATCGTTGGAAGCAGAAATCACAGCGTCCGGAAAGCCGGCTTCATCGAGCATCTTCCGGGCTTTTTTGGACAGATAGGCGAGGTCGCCGCTGTCTAAGCGGATGCCGTAAAAGGTGAGGGGAATACCTGCCTCACGCATCTCGGTGAACACGCGGATCGCATTCGGAACGCCGGATTTTAAGGTGTCGTAGGTATCGACTAACAGGATGCAGGCGGAAGGATACATATCTGCATAGGTTTTAAATGCAGTGTACTCATCCGGAAAGCTCATGATCCAGCTGTGGGCGTGTGTGCCTTTGACAGGAACGTCAAAAAGCTGTCCTGCGAGAACATTGCTCGTGCCGACACAGCCGCCGATCATGGCAGCCCTTGCGCCGAGGGTTCCGGCATCCGGACCCTGTGCGCGGCGCAGACCGAATTCCATAATGCCGTCTCCACGGGCTGCGAAGCAGACCCGGGAAGTCTTTGTCGCGATCAGGCTCTGATGGTTGATGATATTTAAAATGGCGGTTTCGACAAGCTGTGCTTCCATGATCGGCGCGATAACCTTAATCATAGGTTCTCTGGGAAACATGATGCTGCCTTCCGGGATCGCGTAAATATCACCGGAAAAATGGAAGTCACGCAGATATTTCAGAAAATCTTCCCCGAAGATGCCAAGGCTGCGCAGATAAGCAATATCGTCGTCTTCAAAATGTAGATTGTTGACATAATCGATTACCTGCTCTAGGCCTGCACAGATGGAATAACCGGAATCCATCGGATTATTGCGGTAAAATGCGTCAAAGATAACGGTTTCGTTACGATCCTTGTTGCGAAAATATCCCTGCATCATAGTCAGCTCATATAGGTCGGTCATGAGGGTAAGATTCTGTTTTCCCATGTTTTTCTCTCATTTCTGCGCACGCTTTTTGCGTATGTCGAGTTTGTGTCAAGGGCGCGCAGACACAAAGCTCGCGATTGAAAAATGTTATTTTTCAATCTTTTCTCCATTTCGGAGCAGCTGGTGTGAAAAAAGTGTTGTGCCTCTTTTCCGGCTGCCCTCAGGTTTACTGCGGAACGGGCAAAACAGCAGACCGCCCCGGTTTTGTGATTGTGAATGATCTGAATTATTTTAACATACTCTCAGTTTGAGGGCAACGGATAGAGAAAAATTTACAGCCATCGGAACGTCTTTTGGGACCGTTCCGGTGGCTGTTGATTCATGACAATAGAATGCTCGCAGAGCGTGCATTCTATTGTTTTGTTGCTTTACTCAGCTGCAGTCGGTTGTTTTTCAGAAAGTGTGATCAGGATCAGTCCGGCCGCAAAGAGGAGGATCAGAGACAGCACGCCGTATTTGGAGTTGTGGAAAAAGTATGCACAGAAGGAAATGATCAGCGGGCCGAAGAAGTCCGCAAACTTGCCGAATACGTCAAAGAAGCCGAAGTATTCGCTGGATTCGTCCTTCGGGATGATTTTTCCGTAGTAGGAACGGGACAGTGCCTGGATGCCGCCCTGACAGATACCGACAGAAACCGCCAGGATCCAGAATTCCAGCTCGGTGTCAAGTCCGTAGCCGAACAGGCAGATTGCCATGTACATGACGATGAAAATCTTGATCATACGCATGGAGCCGAACTTCTTGGCAAGTGTTCCGCTCAAGATGGAGCAGGGGAAGGCAACAAACTGGGTTAAAAGCAGGGCGAGAACCATAGCATTGGAATCGATGCCGACTTCTCCGCCATAGGTGGTTGCCATGGAAATAATTGTGTAAACACCGTCGATATAGCAGAAATATCCTATGATAAAGAACAGCATCCGCTTGTCTTTTGCCAGCTTTTGAAAGGTTGCACCGAGGCGTTTAAAGGTAGCAGCAAAAACATGGGGCTCATGAGGCAGGGAATATTGCTGGTGCACATTTTTGTACAGCGGAATCGACATAATGATCCACCATACCATCGTGATGACGAAGGAAATCCGTGTTGCCGTAACCATAGGAAGACCGATGGTATCGCAGTTTAAGATCAGGAGCAGTCCTGCAACGAAGGGAATGCAGCTGCCGATATAGCCGAATGCATAGCCGCAGGTGGAAACCCGGTCCATCCGCTCATCTGTCGTAACATCGATGAGCATAGCATCATAAAAAATGTTGCAGGCGGCATAGCCGATCCTGGATATGATAAAGAAAATCAAAAAGGACAGCCACCCGGGTGCGAATGTGAAAAGGAAGCCTCCGGCGATGGCGATGACGAAAAAGATCGTGAAAATTTTCTTTTTCATATTTTCGTAGTCTGCAATTGCACCGAGAACGGGGGAAAGCAGGGCGAGGATCAGGATGGAAATGCTGGTTGCGCTGCCCCAGAGGGAGGTGGCGGAGGTGCCGCTCATGCCGGAGCCCTCTGCCAGACTGCGGAAATAGATGGGGATTGTCGCAGTAACGATCATAATAAAAGCGGAATTAGCCACATCATAGAGAATCCAGCTCTTTTCCGCTTTGTTGAGCCGTTGGGAGGAATCTTTTGTTTCTTTCATATGAAATACTCCTTTGTATTTTATTCATGACGATAGAATATTCGCAGAGCGTGCATTCTATTGTATGAAATCCTGATTTTATTGTAGAGGATGAGCGGAGGGAAAGCAACGAAGAATCTATATTTTGTGAAAATAATACAAAGGAGAAACATAAAACACAGATCCCCTTTACAGCGTATTTGCATTTCTTACTCTCCGTGCCGGTTTACATAACTGTTTTCAAATTTCGAATACACGATCGTCTGTGCGTGGTACAGGCTGTAATATCCGGAAAGCATGTAGCTGACGGCGATTGCGATCAGGTAGTAATAAGCGTGGTCGAAGCCGAACAGCTCGAAGCTGATCAACAGCGCGGTGATTGGGCAGTTTGTCACGCCGCAGAAAACAGAAACCATGCCGATTGCGGCACATAGCGGAGCACTTGCACCTGTCAGAATGGCAAACAGACAGCCGAATGTTGCACCGGTAAAGAACGAGGGTACAATTTCGCCGCCTTTAAAGCCTGCACCGATGGTGAGTGCGGTGAAAAGAATTTTCAAAAGAAAGGCAAATGCCGCAGTTTCTCCGTGTAAGGCGCGTTCGATGATATTCATGCCAGGACCGAAGTAGTCGTCGGTGCGCAAAAGAAGCGAAAGCAGGATAATAATGACACCGCCTGTAAATGCGCGAACAAACGGGTTCGGAAAAAATCTGGCATAAAGGGCCTTGATGACGTGCATGGTTTTGCAAAACAGGATGCTGACAAACGCGCACAGGACGGCGAGCAAAATCACGCGGGCGGAACCGCCGAGGTTTAACGTGACATCCGATGAAATCGCAAGATTTTCAAAGGGAGCGTGAAATGCTTTGGCAAGCATATAGGCAGTCAGGGAAGCCCAGATGCAGGGAACGAGCGCCGCATAGTACATGATACCGATGCTGGCGATTTCCATTGCGAGAAAAGCAGCTGCCATAGGGGTTCCGAACAGGGCGGAGAAGGCAGCGGAAATACCGCTCATGAGCATGATTTTTTTATCCTTTTCATTAAAACGGAGCTTTTCCCCGATCTGTTCCCCGATGCTGCCGCCAATCTGCATGGCAGCGCCCTCACGTCCGACGGAGCCGCCGCACAAAACGGTCAGGATGGTGGAAATAAAGATCAGAAAGCTCATGCGAAGCGGAATATGAGCTTCTTTATGGATGCTGTTGATAACAGTGTCTGTGCCGGCATTATTTTCATAGTGAAAAAAACGATACAGAAATACGATGGCAAGTCCGGCAACAGGTAAAAAGAGCACAACCCAGAGATGGGCATGTCTGAAATCGACTGCGAATTTCAGCCCAAAATTAAATATAGTGCTGACAGATCCGACAACGAGTCCGGTCAGGGTTGAAATAAGCATCCAGCGAAGAAACTGGAAGAGGTTGCTTGCACTGGAGAAAAAAGGATTGTTTGCAAGCTTGGAGCGCAGGCGGGCTTCTTCGGCCTGCAGGGAGGAGATGGGTTCCATGAAGAACCTCCTTTCGGGTGGTAGTGGTTTATCTGAACAGTATTGTATGATGTCGGGGTCAAAAGTCCCCGACCTTGATGCCTGCGGATTGTTCCGTGCTGCGCACTCCCACAATCCTGCCCGATAGTCGCATATCGTGGGATTATCATCCCACTTTTATGCTCCTATCGGGGGCGGGTCAAAAGGTCTTTCACCCACCTATGAGCAAGCTCATGTGGGCTTAGACTTTTTGACCCTGGCATCATTGTATATCGGAATGGGGAAAATGTAAATTGTTCGAAATGCGGTATTCTTGAAGGTGCCGAATGTCTGCAGAGAATGCTTTTCGCGAAGAACCTGCCTCTCTGCCCGGCGCTGCGCCGTGAGGTTGATTCCGGAAATCCACCTAACAGCTCACGTTCCCGGAAAAAAGGAGAGGGCGCCGGTTTTCCGACGCCCTGAAAGGAGAAAGTAGTGTGAGGTTGAAATAGTTCAATCTTCACCGAATATAAGAGAATGTCTGTCTCAAAAGCCCAATGTTAAGGCTCAACAATGTGTCCTGCATGATCCAGAGCTTCCTGAATTGCTTTTTTGACCTCAGGATCTTTTTCCTGAGACATCTGATAACGGACACGCGTATTTAGATAATCCGTATTCAGCTTGGCAGCTACGCAGCAGGCTTTGGTACGGACCGCCGGATCTTCATGCTCCAGATAATGTGTAATCTCATTGAGGGAATCCTCATCGGCAATGTCTCCGAGTGCTTCCAGCGCCGCACAAATTATTTCGGTGTCGGAATGCTTGCCCTCCATCATTTTAATAATAGAAGCTGTTTTATGCTTCGTATCAAGTTTGTGGATTTTTTCAATTTTGCCCTGATCACTCATAATAGCCCTCTTTTCCGAGCGAGCGGTTCGTTTTCGCGAAGGTTCGTTCCTATTGATAAATACTAATGTAGTCCAAAACTGTGTCGATTGTGTGAAAATCTGATTAAAAAAAGATAAAATCAGAGAATCACTTTAAATGTGCCGTTCGCTCCAGGAAAATGGTGAATTGAAAAAGTAAATTCTACTTTGTAAAAGGGATTTAATTTTTCAAGTGAGAAGAAGGTATTTGGGAAAGAAGGAATTTGACAAATAAAACAGCAGATACTATAATATGCTTAACAAGAGAGCTGTCGGTCAGCTACTACCTGACCGCCGGCATGTAAAAGCCATACAAAAAGTAGCGCCTTACTTTAGCCGAGCAGGGGCGCTACTTTTTGCGTGAAATGTAAATAACAAGAGTTATAACAGCGCAAAGCATCATTACAAACTGGAATAATTCCGAATAAGTAATCATAGCACCAACCTCCTTTCACAAGGTGTCCGGCGGTTGACGTAGTGCCCCGACAGTTCTCCAATTAAGCATATTAGAGATAGTGGGTAATCCTATTCTATTTTCTAAACAATCAGGAAAAATCAATCCGATAAAAATCCAACGATATAATAGAGTCGGCAGAAAAAGACGTTCAGAAAAAACTGGATTATGTTTATCATAAAGAAAAATCCGGAAAAAGTCAATTTCCTTATAGTGAGAAAGCCAGACACTTAACAACAGCAATCAGAGCCGACGGTGCTATTTCGGCAGGAACAGCAGGTGTCGTAACTCTGGCAATGGGAAAAGCATTTATAAAAGTTTGTCAAATGGTAAAGCTTGGAAAACTGAGCGAAGCAGAGATTACGTCCTCCAAAGGAGCTGCAGTTATGAAAACCGAGTTTAAAAAGCAGATTCAAAAGAAAAAAGACTAGGTTACGGTTCAAATGTGCCGTTCGCTCCAGGAAAATCTTCCCATTCCGCTTGACAATGCCGCAATTCGGGTTTTATAATCTATGGCATCGGAATGCACACGCATTCCAGCCTCATAGAAACAGGTTAAAAAAAAGAAAGACTGTGACGAAGACAGTAAGCCATCGTTGAAAGCTGCAGCGAGCCGGTGCAGGTGCAAGACCGGTGCGAGTAGAGTTGGTTGAAAATCCCTTCCGAGTTGTGCGGTCAAACGGTATTCGGGGCAGATCCGGTTTCCGAAGAGCAGAAGCTTTTGCAGGAAACACAGGATCAGGGTATCTGGTAGGCAGCAACGTCAGTTTCCGGCGTTATCGGAGCGCATATTTCCCGGCAGATTTGATTTGCAGCGGGCGTATGTTGTAACGGGTGGTGAAACGAAGTCACGAACAAGTGCCTCGTCCCTTTACAGGGACGGGGCTTTTTTACTTTATAGGAAAGACCGCCTACGGCGATCTCTTGAATTGAAAAAGGCCCGCACGGAGGCGGGCACAACAAGCAGACGATAGATGGCTTAGAAGATATAAAAACCTTCTTCACCAAAACCGTCATCAAGTTCATCATCATTTAAGAAATAGTCCATATCCAGAAGTGCATCCTCGCTCATAATGCGAATGTCCTGGGATGTCATACCTTCCGGCGGATTATCCATGTATTTTTTACGCAGTGCCTCGATATCTGGTTTCATGGTGTTCATCCTCCTTTTAGAGGATTATAACATAAGAATCGAGAAAATCATGCAGAAGAACGCTTTCCACGAGATTTGGACATTACTTTCTCGTACATTTCTTCGAGGGAAACGCGCTGGTGGTTGAAGTATAGTTCTAAGAATTCCATCCTATGCTGGCAGTCAGGGCATACCAAGGGATCATACCCAAAAGAAGACAAAATAGCAGTTCGCCACTGATTAAAGCTGTGGTAGATATGATGTTTGCTTTTGGAAATGGCACGATAGAGTTTGGAATCAATTTCTCGGTGACGTGCATAAATCCCACCATACCGAATCATTTTAAAATGTTTTTCAGGAATGTGGCGAATGAGACGCTGGATGAATTCCATAGCAGGAATCGTTTCTTCTATGTATTGTTCATCCTCATGCCGGTTGTAATGGAAAGTGACCATTTCACCATCGTATTTATCAATTCGGGATGTGGCAATGACAGGGCGACCAAGATAACGCCCAATGTATTTTACAACAATTCTGGGATCGCAGAGGTTGGGTTTGGCATAAACATAAAAACCTTGTTGGTGTTCACGATAACATTTCGCCTTCACTTTTTTGAAAGAAGAACCGATTTTGGATTCCATTTCATTGAGCAGAGCCGTGCGAAAAGCATTGCGTAAAAAAGTGTAATCAAAGTGTTTGACATTACGCCAAACACCATCATCGCTGTAACCACCTTCAGATATGAGGCAGTGGATATGTGGATTCCATTTCAGATCTCTGCCAAAAGTATGTAAAACCATAATAAAACCGGGTGTGAAGTTTTTGGATTTATTCATTTTGTAAAACATACGGGTGATAACGCTGTTTGCAGAGTGAAACAGACAATCGAGTAGAGAACGATCCTTGAGAAAGAATTCACGAAGACTTTTATCGATTGTGAAAACACAATGGCGATGTGTGACATTAACCAGTTTAAAGGACATACTGGTAGTGCGTTCCATGGCATATTTGTTGCCGCAGGTAGGGCAGAAACGGCTATGACAGCGGAAAGGAACAAATTTAAGATTTCCGCAGTGAGGACAGCCGTACATGGCACCACCGAAAGATGGATCACCGCAATGAATCATCTTATCGATATTTTCCATCTCAGTTTTTCTGGGATGAAGAGTATATTCAATTTCTTCATAATAGTCAGTAAAAATCTGTTGTAAAACATTCATAAGACTATTATGCATGAAATAGTAACAAAAAGAAATCCCACCCCTCAAGATTGAGGGGCAGGGGAGTTGAATAGGCGAAGCCTATTTTTTATTTTCAAAGGAAAGGAACAAAGCCATGTACAACAAAGTTGACACAAACTTGAATTTCATGGAACGCGAAAAGAACGTTGAACAGTTCTGGCGTGACAATGATATTTTTAAAAAGAGTATGGAACAGCGCAAGCAGGGTCCGACCTACACATTCTATGACGGACCTCCGACTGCAAACGGCAAACCGCATATCGGACATCTGGAAACCCGTGTTATCAAGGACATGATTCCTCGTTATCGCACCATGAAGGGCTATTATGTACCCCGTAAGGCAGGCTGGGATACCCACGGACTTCCGGTTGAGCTGGAAGTGGAAAAGCTGCTGGGTCTGGACGGCAAGGATCAGATCGAACAGTACGGACTGGTTCCTTTTATTGATAAATGTAAGGAAAGCGTCTGGAAGTACAAAGGCATGTGGGAAAAATTTTCCGATACCGTTGGTTTCTGGGCAGATATGGACAATCCCTACATCACCTATGATGATAACTATATCGAATCCGAGTGGTGGGCATTAAAGCAGATCTGGGACAAAAACCTGTTATACAAAGGCTTTAAGATCGTTCCCTACTGTCCTCGCTGCGGAACACCGCTGTCTGCACAGGAGGTTGCGCAGGGCTATAAGGATGTCAAGGAACGTTCTGCAGTCGTTCGCTTCAAGGTAGTCGGCGAAGATGCTTATTTCCTGGCATGGACAACCACGCCGTGGACCCTGCCCTCCAACGTTGCACTCTGCGTAAATCCGAACGAAGCATACTGCAAGGTAAAAGCTGCTGACGGCTATACCTATTATATGGCAGAAGCTCTGCTGGATACTGTTCTTGGCAAGCTGAATGCGGAAAATCCGGAAGCTCCCGCCTATGAAGTGCTGGAAACCTACACCGGTAAAGATCTGGAATACAAGGCGTATGAGCCGTTGTTTGACTGTGCAGTGGATATCTGCAAAAAACAGAATAAGAAAGCCTACTATGTAACCTGCGATACGTACGTTACCCTGACAGATGGTACCGGCGTGGTTCATATCGCACCTGCATTCGGTGAAGACGATGCAAACGTAGGCAGAAAATATGATCTTCCGTTCGTACAGCTGGTAGACGGTAAAGGCGATATGACCAAAGAAACTCCCTGGCCGGGTGTATTTGTAAAGAAAGCAGATCCCCTTGTCCTGCAGGCTCTGGAGGATGCGCACCTGCTGTTTGCGGCTCCGAAGTTTGAGCACAGCTATCCTCACTGCTGGAGATGCGACACGCCCCTGATCTACTACGCAAGAGAATCCTGGTTCATCCGCATGACGGCAGTCCGCGATGAACTGATTGCAAATAACAATACTGTAAACTGGATTCCGGAATCCATCGGTAAAGGACGTTTCGGCGACTGGCTGGAAAACGTACAGGACTGGGGTATTTCCAGAAACCGTTACTGGGGAACTCCTCTGAACGTATGGGAATGCTCCTGCGGACATATGGAATCCATCGGCAGCCGTCAGGAGCTGTTTGAAAAATCCGGCAATGAAAAGGCGCTGACTGTAGAGCTGCATCGTCCTTATATCGACGAGATCACAATGAAGTGCCCGGAGTGTGGCGGTACCATGCACCGTGTTCCCGAAGTAATCGACTGCTGGTTTGACTCCGGCGCAATGCCCTTTGCACAGCATCATTATCCCTTTGAAAATCAGGACGTATTTAAGAGACAGTTCCCGGCACAGTTCATTTCCGAGGCTGTTGACCAGACAAGAGGCTGGTTTTACTCTCTGATGGCGGAATCTACGCTGCTGTTTAACCGCTCTCCTTTTGAAAACGTTATCGTTATGGGTCACGTTCTCGATGAAAATGGTCAGAAGATGAGTAAGTCCAAGGGCAATGCGGTGGATCCCTTCGAAGCCCTGGAAAAATACGGCGCAGATGCAAACCGCTGGTATTTCTATACAGTATCCGCTCCCTGGATTCCGAAGCGCTACAGCGGCAAGGCAGTTATGGAAGGTCAGCGTAAGTTCATGAGCACGCTGTGGAACTCCTATGCGTTCTTTGTACTGTATGCGAATATCGATAATTTCAATGCGGCAGAGCACACTCTGGAATATGATAAGCTTTCCGTTATGGATAAATGGATTTTGTCCAGACTCAACACCATGGTAAAGGCTGTGGATGAAAACCTGGATCAGTACCGTATCCCAGAAGCTGCAAGAGCACTGCAGGATTTTGTGGATGATTTAAGTAACTGGTATGTAAGAAGAAGCCGGGAACGTTTCTGGGCAAAGGGCATGGAGCAGGATAAGATCAACGCTTACATGACACTGTATACAGCGCTTGTGACAACTGCCAAGGCTGCAGCCCCGATGATCCCGTTTATGACAGAGGATATTTACAGAAACCTCGTCTGCAGCGTAGATGCAAGCGCTCCGGAAAGCGTTCATCTGTGCGACTTCCCGACCGTGGATACCGCTATGATCGATGAGAAGCTGGAAGAGGATATGAAAGAGGTTCTGGAAATCGTCGTTATGGGACGTGCGTGCCGTAACACGGCAAACATCAAGAACCGTCAGCCTATCGGCACGATGTTTGTCAAAGCCGACAAGCAGCTGTCTGATTTCTATCAGGAAATCATCGAAGACGAATTAAATGTCAAGAAGGTAGTCTTCACAGATGACGTGCGTGACTTTACTGCATACACCTTCAAGCCTCAGCTGCGTACAGTTGGACCCAAATACGGCAAACAGCTTGGCGGCATCAAAAAGCATTTGGATGAGCTGGATGGAAATGCTGCAATGGATGAGCTGGAAAGCGTTGGAGCACTGAAATTTGACGTGAACGGCACAGAAGTGGAGCTGACCAAAGAGGACCTGCTGATCGATATGGCTCAGAAGCCCGGTTATGTATCTGAGGCAGACAACTACATGACAGTTGTTCTGGACACCAACCTGTCTGAGGAGCTGCTGGAAGAGGGCTTTGTATACGAAGTCATCAGCAAGATCCAGACTATGCGTAAGGATGCAGGCTTTGAAGTGATGGATCACATTAAGGTTTCTGTCTGCGGCAATGAGAAGGTAGAAGGCATTGTTGCACGGAATGAAGCAATGATCGCCGGCAAGGTTCTGGCGGATGCGTTCGTCGGTGAAGAGGCGCTTGCAGTCAGCAAGGAGTGGAACGTTAACGGAGAAACCGTTACCATTGGTGTAGAAAAAGTAAACGCATAAACAGCGCAAGCACGCGGCGCGGGCAGGGCGGTTGAAGCGGCAGCCTGCCGTCAAATGGCTCTGCACGTGTCATGCGCAGCATCGGAAGGCTGGAAGAAGTGCAGCTGTCTGATGCCAATATGCGAATAAAAAATCCCGGAGCAGGATGCTGTCTGGCAAATATTTGCTGAGAAGACATTCTGCTCCGGGTTTTTTGTGTCTTTGCCGGATGGCGTGGGGCGCTGCATCAAGCCTGCGCCCTCACTCGTCCCGCGTCAGCTTCCGAATCCAGTTGCCGTAGTTGGATTCCAGAAAGGCGGGCACGCATTTAAAAATCTGATCTGCGTTCAGACACCAGACCACGACGGTCGGGGATGCATGCATCACAAACGCCATGAAAAACGACAGCGGCAGGACGATGCACCAGATGCTGATCAGGTCCATTTTGACGACGAAAAGTGCGTTCCCGCCGCCGCGGATGATGCCGTTATTGGTGGGCATCTGATAAGTCATGCCGACGCAGATGACACTCAGGATGATGAGAAAAGTATTTGCCATTTCCTTTGTGGCAGGCTGCAGATCGTAGATCGAGAGGATCGGGATACGGATGAAAAACAGTGTAATGCCGGACAGTACACCAATGCATAAAAACAGACGCTGCAGCAGTTTGGAATAGTGTTTTGTCAGCGGGATGTCACCGGAGCCGACTGCTTTTCCGATCATGACGGAGGCTGTGGAGGAAGCACCGACGGCGGTGGATTTGATGAGCATGTAAAGGGTCGAGGCAACGCTGTTTGCCGCGATGGCAGCAGCTGTCATATGCCCTAAAATAACGGTCTGCAGGGCGGTATTGACGCCCCAGAGTCCATTCGTGACGAGCATAGGGGCTGTTGTTTTGAGGTAATCCTTCGTCAGAACCGGATCGACATGGAAGTAATTGGAAAAATGCAGCCCGAGCTTTTTGCCTGCGCTGCGGAAAAGGTAAACAAGCAGAACGATAACCTCCAATATGCGGGCGGTCAGCGTGCCGATCGCCGCACCGCGGATGCCCAGCTGCGGGAATCCGAAATGACCGAAAATCAGAAGATAGTTAATCGAACAATTGACAAGTAGTGCCATACAGGAAAGCCGGAACGCAATGCCGACGATTTCCACGCTTCGAAGGGTTGCGAGCAGAATCTGTGTGATTGCAAAGAACAGGTAAGTAAAACGGATAATACTCAGATACTGTGCGCCCTGTTCGAGGATGGCGGAATCCGTCGTGAAAATCCGAAGCGCCTGTATCGGGAAAATGCTGACCAGCAGGAATAAAACTGCAGAAAGCAAAAGCCCGAAGTGCATGGCGGATGCGGCGATTTTGCGCAGCGGGGAAAGCTGCTTTTTGCCCCAATACTGGCTGCCGAACATGACGAGTCCATCGCCCAGGGCAGTAAGCAGGCACTGATAGACGAACTGAATCTGATTGACGGCTGCAGCACCGGACAGTGCAGATTCACCGTAAGCTCCGAGCATCATGTTGTCGGCGAGATTGACGGAAAGCGTCACGACATTCTGCAGGACGAGCAGCGGATACATGGAAAAAAACGCCTTATAAAAAGCGGAATCGGACGGCTTTTTAGAATGGAATCCGGAGCGGCTGAGCCGGGAATCGGACAAATTTTGACTGGAAATGGATTGTTCCTGTTGCATGGGAGTGACCTCTTTCGTAAATACATTTTTTGCGGGTGGGAAATCTGCCTACACAGTCGCGCCATTCGCAGCTTCCTGCAGATAGATTTTTCTGCGAGCAGAAAATTTATCCACAGAAAGCTATGAGTAAGCTATGTGTGCACTGTACCACGTTTTGCCATGTAAAAACAATGGAAAAAAACAACTTCTTGCACGAATGCAGGGGGAGAATTATAATAGAAATGGCGTTTTGGCAGTTTGTGAACAGAAGTTAGAGAAAACTGACCAAAATGACCGCAGCAGAAATGAGGATTGCAATGAATTTACTTTCCATAGAACATTTATCAAAATCATACAGCCGACGGCAGCTGTTTGATGATACGTCGTTTTTTCTGCAGGAGGGCGAAAAGGTCGGGATCATCGGCATCAACGGAACCGGCAAGTCCACGCTGTTAAAAATCATGGCGGGGCTGGAAGAGACGGACGAGGGTACAGTGACGAAAGCGAACCATGCGGTGATCGCCTATCTGCCCCAGCACCCGGTCTTTGATCCGGAAATGACGGCCCTTGACTGTGTGCTGGCAGGACACAGGGAGCTGTCCGGACCGGAATCCGGACAGGCAGAGAAGCGGGATCATCAGGATGAGGCGGCGCTTGTGACAAAGGCGAAAACGATGCTGACGAAGCTGGGCGTTTCGAATTTTGACCAGAAATCGGGCGAGCTATCCGGTGGACAGAGAAAACGCCTTGCGCTGGTGAGCGTTTTATTAAAGGAAGCGGATATTTTGCTTCTGGACGAGCCGACGAACCATCTGGACCATGAAATGGCGGACTGGCTGGAGGAGCAGCTAAAACAGCGCAAAGAGGCGTTGGTGATGATTACTCATGACCGGTATTTCTTAGACAGTGTGTGCAATCGGATCGCAGAGGTCGACAAGGGAAAGCTTTATTCTTACGACACGAACTATGCCGGTTATCTGGAATTAAAGGCGCAGCGGGAAGAAATGGCACAGGCAACGGAGCTAAAGCGCCAGAATATCCTTCGGACAGAGCTTGCATGGGTACAGCGCGGCGCGCGGGCGCGTTCGACAAAGCAGAAAGCGCGTCTGGAACGCTATGAAGAGCTGAAAAATCGCAAGGCGCCGGAGACGGACGGACAGGTGGAGCTCGGCAGCATTTCCACGCGCCTTGGCAGGACGACCCTGGAAGCCCGTCATGTGGAGAAGGGATACGGGGACAGAATTCTGATTCACGATTTTTCGTATATTTTTCTGAAAAATGACCGTGTCGCGTTTATTGGCGCAAACGGATGTGGAAAGACGACGCTGATGAAGCTTTTGACCGGAAAGGAACAGCCCGACAGTGGGGAAATTATCGTTGGACAGACTGTGAAAATCGGCTATTATGCGCAGGAAGTGACACATATGGATCCGAATATGCGCGTGATTGACTACGTCCGTGAGGTTGCGGAATTTGTGCCGACGACGGAGGGAAGCGTATCTGCGGCGAAGATGCTGGAGCGCTTTTTGTTTGAAGGAAGCGAGCAGTATACGGAGATCGGGCGCCTTTCCGGTGGGGAAAAACGGCGGCTGAATCTGCTGCGGGTGCTGATGGGCGCGCCCAATGTTCTCATTTTGGATGAGCCGACCAACGACCTCGACATCACAACACTGACAGTGCTTGAGGATTATCTGGATCATTTTGAGGGGATCGTCATCATCGTTTCCCATGACCGGTATTTTCTCGACCGGACGGTGAGCCGGATTTTCGCCTTCGAAGAGGGCGGACATCTGCAGCAGTACGAAGGCAATTACAGCGATTATGCGCTGCGTAAAAGTATGGAGACGCAGGAATTTGACAGTATAACAGAAGCCGGAAACGGCGGCAGAAAAGAAACCTCAGGGGAAAGGGGCGAGTCTGCAAGGGCAACCTGGAAAAAGCCTGCGCGGAAGCTGAAATTTACCTATCAGGAACAGAAGGATTATGATACGATTGAACAGGAGATGGCGGATCTGGAAGATTTGGTCTGTCGACTGGACGAGGATATTCTGAAGGCGGCGACGGACTTTGTCCGTTTAAACGAGCTGTCGAAGCAAAAGGAAGAGGCTTCTGCAAAGCTCGAAGAAAAAATGGAGCGGTGGATGTATCTGGAAGAAAAAGCTGCCAGAATTGAAGCCGGAGAACTGGAGGAAAACACAGAAAATGAGTAAGAAACTGGAACGTAACGACCCGTGCTGGTGCGGCAGCGGTAAAAAGTACAAGAATTGCCACATGCGGTTCGATGAAAAGATTCATGGCTTTGAGCTGGAAGGACATATTGTGCCGGGACATGATATAATCAAGACGCCGGAGCAGATCGAGGGCATCCGGGAAAGCGGTAAAGTGAATATCGCCGTTCTGGATTATGTGGCAGAGAATATCTGTGCCGGAATCAGCACAGAGCAGATCAACAAATGGGTTGACGACAAAACCCGCGAACTGGGCGGCATCCCGGCTCCACTCGGCTACGAGGGCTTCCCGAAGAGCGTTTGCACTTCCATCAACGACGAGGTTTGCCACGGTATTCCAAGTGAGGATGTGATCTTAAAAGAGGGCGATATCATTAACGTCGATGTTTCTACGATTTACAAAGGATATTTCTCCGATTCTTCGAGAATGTTTATCATTGGAAAGACGACGCCGGATAAGGAAAAGCTCGTGCGGGTTGCAAAGGAGTGCGTGGAAGAGGGCATCAAGGCGGTAAAACCGTGGACATTTCTGGGGGATATGGCGGATGCGGTCAACCGTCATGCAAAGGAAAACGGCTATAGTATCGTTGTGGATATCGGCGGACATGGCGTTGGACTGGAATTTCATGAAGATCCCTTTGTCAGCTATGTAACGCCAAAGGGGACAGAGATGCTGATGGTACCCGGAATGGTATTTACGATTGAGCCGATGGTAAACGCCGGAACAGCTGAAATTTATCAGGACGCCGATAATGGATGGACGATTTATACAGATGACGGCAAGCCGTCCGCACAGTGGGAGGTTACCGTTGCGGTAACAGAGGATGGCTGCGAGGTTTTGGTGTGGTAAGGTGTTTTTGCAGGCTTGCCGCCGATAAATAGAAAAATTATTCCATAATCTGATTGTCCAGTAGGATTTATTCTTAAAATCGGCGATGCTAAAAGTCGTACAAAAAGACAAAATGTATAAATCACTCTGAACAACAAGGAGATATGAAATGACGACGCTCTTATTACTTGTTATTTACATTGCGTTTATTAGTTTAGGAATTCCTGATTCACTATTTGGGACAGCTTGGCCAGCTATTTACTCTGAACTAACTTTGCCCATTTCCTATGGAAGTTTTGTAACAATCATAATATCCTGCGGAACTATTATTTCCAGTCTTTTAAGTTCACGGTTGCTTGCTCGATTTGGAACTGGATTTATTTGTATATTCAGCACGGCATTAACGGCAATTGCGTTGTTGCTATTTTCCTTTTCTAATAACTTTTACTTGTTATGCGTCTGCGCCTTACCTCTTGGATTAGGCGCAGGAGCAATCGATATTGCACTTAACAATTACGTTGCCCTCCATTATTCCGCAATACACATGAGCTTTTTACACTGTTTCTACGGTGTAGGTGTATCGGCCAGCCCATATATCTTATCAAAAATTATTGGATCACAAGGAAACTGGCGCACCGGGTACCAAACTGCCGCCAGTATTCAATTTGCAATTCTATTATTATTGATAGCCACAATAACCCTTTGGGGCAAAACTAAGATTTCGGTATCTTCTGCTTCTGTACGCCATGCATCCGGTCTTTCTTTTCGTACAATGGTCCGGATGCCAGGAGTCAAAGAAATCTGCTGTATGTTTATAACATCTTGCGGAATAGAATATACCTGTGGTAATTGGTGCAGTACATTTCTCGTTGAAAATAAAAATATGCCGATTGCCAACGCGGCTCAAGTAGTTATGTTATATTATATTGGCCTTACGCTTGGACGATTTTGTTCCGGTTTATTAGCTGTGCGGCTACATAGCTGGAAAATCATTCGATTGGGGCAAATTGTTCTTGGTGCAGGAATTCTCTTGCTCTTTATGCCTTTCCTGACAACATCCGTTATAGGCTTTTTCTTGATCGGCTTTGGTAACGGGCCGTTATTTCCAAACTTAAACTATTTAACCCCTGAGAATTTTGGAGAAAATATTTCTCAAAACATTATGGGAATACAGATGGCAGCTTCGTATCTGGGGATTATGTTGGCACCAGCCGTGTTCGGTATTCTCGGACAATGGATTGGGGTATGGTTACTGCCACTCTTTCTCATCTGTTTTTATTTTGTTATGTTGGCTTCACATTCACGGGCAAAACATTTTCTTCAGTCAAATTCCTAGTACATATCCAATTCTGTATGGACAACTAAACAAAACGAACCAAAAGCCCCTGTCCGATGGTACGAATCTGTTGGACAGGGGCATCTTTGTAGTTATTCTGTGTAATATTGTGCCTGCGCATTCCAAAGTTCATAATACTTGCCGTTTTCGTCTGCTACCAGTTCGGCGTGTGTGCCTTGCTGGATCACAGCACCCTCGTGGAATACAGCGATTTCATCGCAGAATTTGCAAGAGGACAGACGGTGAGAGATATAGATAGCCGTTTTATCACCTGCGATCTCATCGAACTTTGAATAGATCTCCGCTTCCGCAATCGGGTCAAGTGCTGCGGTCGGCTCGTCGAGGATAATAAACGGTGCATCCTTATAAAGCGCACGGGCAATGGCGATTTTCTGTGCTTCACCGCCCGAAACGTCAACTCCATCTTCATATACTCCCTTATAGAGTGTTGTATCAAGTCCCTTTTCCATCGTAGCAAGTCTGTCACCGAAGCCTGCATCCAACAGCGCCTTGCGTACTCGCTCCCGGTCATAGTTCATACTTCCCGCAACATTGTTTCCCAAAGGCTGACTTATAAGCTGAAAGTCTTGGAACACCACGGAGAAGATGTTTATGTAATCGTCATAGCGATACTTGCGAATGTCGATGCCGTTAAGTAGAATTTGCCCCTCTTGTGGATCGTACAGGCGGCACAGCAATTTAATAAATGTGGTTTTGCCGCTGCCATTTTCGCCCACGACAGCAAGTCGCTTGCCAACCTTGAACTTCATATTCACGTGGCGAAGCGCCCAAATATCGCTGCCGGGATACTTGAAGGACACATCTTTAAATTCCACTTCGTATCTACGATCAGATCTTTTTTCGGTAGTGAGGCTACCTTGGTACATAGCGTTCGGAATGTCAAGAAACTCAAAGGTCTTATCCAAGTAACCGGTGTTTGTCTCCAATGTTCCAAGCAAACCTGTTAAAGAAAACACATTGGCAACCATTGCGGTAGCTGCGCCCACATACTGCGTAATGCTTCCGACATCAAATGCACCGCCCCAAGCTTTTAGACAAGTAAACACATAGATAGAGCCGGTGATGAGAGTAGTAATACACACACCCAAGCTGGCATATATCCCCATTTTTCCTTGTGCTTGTCTGCCGATAGGACCATTCACACCAAAAGTAGAATTGGTACTCCAATATGCACGAACAAGGTTTTGCTGATTGTTCATTCGGATGTCTACGCTACGTTCCTTATCCATTCCAATGAATCCGAAATGCCTAAACAAACGATTTCCAAAGGTAGCTTCTTCAGCGTAGTTGCTCCAACACTTTGTTGCAATTGCGCTGAGTTTACCGGCAAGGATACTGACACCAATCATAATAACCGCAAAGAAAAGTATAAACAAAGGATTATTTAATGTTGCAAGCCAACCGGAATCATTCGGCACAGGTGAGGAAAACAAGGTGATTGTCAATGCAATTCCGCTGAAAATACCAATCACACTTATCATAAAACTTTCATATACTTCTTGAACCATCATCAATCCCCAATCGGCCCAATTTTCGTTTTGCTGGATCTGTGCTCGAAGATCATGGTTCTCCTGTTTATCAAGTTCTGAAAAGTCGAGAGAAAACATTTTGTGAATAAACAAAATTTCTTTTCTTCCCCACAGATCATTAAGCAGAGTGTTATAACGACGTTGCAGAAAGGCTTTCAAGATAGATACAACGCCAACACATAAGACCCCTGCAATTACCCATTTCCATAGGATGTCTGCTCTGCGCAGGGTTGCGAGTTCTGTCAATATCTGTGCTGAAAAGAAAACCGAGATATAAGGGAAAATAGCGCTGAAGAAGCAATGCAATGTCAAAAGTGGAAAGAACTTAGGAGATACCTTGTGGAGTTCCTTGATGCCACGCAAATGAGAAGAAACTGCATGGCGTATTGTTACTTTTTCTTTCATATTCAGAACTCCTTTCCTTCCTGGTAATAGCGGCTCTGTACTTCAAATAGATTTGCATATTCGCCGCCCAAAGCAAGCAAACTCTCGTGTGTGCCTTCTTCTTTTACGCCACCGTCCGCAACAAAGATAATTCGGTCACAAAAGCGGGTAGATGCCAAACGGTGTGAAATGAACATAGATGTTTTTCCCTGCGTCATCTCGCTGTATTTCATATAAATATCGTTTTCCGCTATGGGATCAAGCGCCGCTGTAGGTTCATCCAAAAGCAGAATCGGTCCATCCTTGTAGAGCGCTCTTGCCAACATCAATCGCTGCGTCTGACCGCCGGAGAACAAGACGCCATCCAGGTACACCTCACGTCCCACATGAGTCTGCATACCTTTTGGCAGCTTCTCGATTGTAGTTGTTAAGCCCGCCTTTTCCACACAATTCGCAATTTTGTCATAATCGATACCTTCTGTGGTTTGAGCAATTTCTTCGGCTACCGTGACATCCAATACGGAGAACTCCTGGAACACCGCACTAAACAGATCATAGTAGCTTCTGCGGTTGAAGCCACGAACGTCCTTTCCGTTTAACAGAACAAGACCTTCTGTCGGGTCTAACAATCCGCACAGAAGCTTGACCAAGGTAGTCTTACCTGCACCGTTCAGACCAACGATTGCCAACCTTTCACCGGGATGTACCGTCAAAGTTAATCCGTGAATGGTATCCTTGTCTGCGCCGGGATAACGGTAAGACACATTTTCCAGTTTCAACTCGTATCCATCCGCAGCAGGAATTTCTTTGCCTTCCTCAAATTTGAACGGCTCAGGATATTCCAAAAATTCACGAACACAGGAAATATCAAGACTCTCCTTGTGGAGGGTGCTCATTTCCTGCATAATACCCATAACCCAAGTGGTGAACGTGGTAACAGCCGTAAAATACAGAAGAAATTCCGATACGCTCAACCCTTCATTCAGCGCCATGTTGATGAGATACACATAAGCAATACCGTTACGAGCCATCGTGAGTACCGATTCTGTAATATCAGCAAGAACTTCGACACGCTCACAGCGCAGAGTAAAGTCTAGGTAAAGATTATGAATCTGATCCAGAAGCTCATTCAGCCAATTCTGTAAGCCAAAGATTCGGATGTCCTTCGCCAGCTCCACAGATTCGGACTTAGTACGCAGATAATATTTCTTTTGAAAATAGTTTTCTTCTTCATCTCTATGGGCATAGCGCCAGTTATTAGTGTATCTGGAAACGAAGAATCCCGCAACGCAAGTAGCAATCACAACAAGAAGAAGCAAGAAATCTATACGGGAAAGAATTGTCAGATAAACGATCAACCCGCCAACATTTTTGAGCAGCATAGTGATTGTCTGCCAGATGTGTTCGGTGGCTTGACTATTTCCCTCACACGTCATATGTGCCTTTTCACGCAGCTTAACGAAATTTGCATCCAATGTATTTGGATACGAAGTAACATTACACTTCCATGCAATTTTAGCAATGACGGCAGAACGCACATCAACTCGTGGAAATAGTGTGTTTTGTCTTATATATTCTTTAAATCCGTGCACGATAAAAAGCGCCGCCGTAAATACTCCGATAGTCGTTAGGAGTTCCCACAAAGGAGTTTTCTGCTCAACTCGTGCCAGCACCTCCGGAGCAATGTATAACTGAACTAAATTGAACAGCACTTCCAAAATAGCGGTAAGGACGCAAAATAATAGAACACGCTTGCCGTTTTTCCAAGCTATTTTCACCATCCAGCCTACATTTTGGAGGGTGTTGTATTTTGGCTTTTTGGCCTTTTGAATTTTTTCCTTAACCATAAAACCATCATCCTTTCTGAGCATAGGATAACACAAAAATTCGTCCCCAGATGATTTTGGGGACGAATCGTCATTTCCAGGTGATGAATTGCAATTTTATACCTGCGGAAGCAGTATTTCCGTTGTAAACGCTCCGTCCTCGCTATTGCGGCTGATATAGCCATCGAGCCGTTCCACAATGGCATCAATACGCACCAAGCCAAAGCCGTGACCTTCTCCCTTGGTGCTGCGGAAAAGTCTACCTTCCTTTTTCAACTTCTTATCTGCGGTGAAGTTGGTGAAGGAAATATAGAGTTGGGTGCTCTTCATATCCATATAGACACGAATGAGCCGTTGTTCCTCCGGCAGCTTCACACTTGCTTCGATGGCATTGTCAAAAAGATTGCCGATGATGCAGCACAAATCAATCTCAGAGGATTTCAGCTTGACGGGAATATGGGCATCCGCAACCACCGCAATACCCTTGGACTTTGCCAAAGAGATTTTTGAGTTCAGAATCGCATCCGTCATGGGATTACCTGTCTTGATAACCGTATCCACGGTAGTCAAATCTTCGTCCAGCAGGTCAAGATAGTTCTTGATAGCTTCCCAATTTTCTGTGGCGGCGTAGGCTTTCATCGTCTGAATGTGATTGCGGTAATCGTGCCGCCAACCACGAATCTGTCGATACATATTATCAACTTCACGATAATGCGTTTCAATCAGCTCGTGCTGATAGGATTCAATTTGTTTTTCTATGCGCTTTGAAAATAATCCCATCTGCTTCACCTCATGTTAATAATCGCTCGATTGATACCGTCATAAGCTCCTCTGGGCAAAGGAATGGCAGTTCCGTCAACGAGCTTAATTTCTGATTTGGTTACACGGCTGATCTGCGTCAGATTGATGATCGCAGAACGCCCGACACGGTAGAAACGTTCATCGAGCTGCTTTTCTAGTTCTCCGAGGGTCATTTTTACCGTCGTATCAGACAAGGCGTGTATTGTAACATAGTTTCCAAACACATCAGCGTACCGAATTTGATAAATCGGCAAACGCAGCATTTCTCCGCCGATCTCAAAATTCAATACCGTTTCATTTTTTTGCAGTTTCTCAGCAGCACGGTCAAGGACAGAACAGAGTTTTTCTTCCTTGACAGGCTTCATCAGATAGTGGAGTGCAGCTACCTCGTAGCCCTCCGAGATATAGTCGGAGTAGCCCGTGATGAACACGATCTGAACAATATCGTTGTTCTTGCGAAGCTGCTTCGCCATCGTCACACCGTCCATATCACCCATTTCAATATCCAGGAGCAGAATATCGTAGTCACTTTCCTCAGCATAGTGGAATAGGAAGTTTTCAGCAGACGTGAAAGTATCAGTATGTACCACCTGACCAGCTCCCGCTGCCCAACGGTTCACCATATTCAAAACATATTCTCTGTCTGCATCCGAATCGTCGCAGATTGCAATTTTATATTTCATCAAAATAACCTCGTGTTGTAAAATATCTCATTTATACTCAATCAATACCACCACGGCAGCTCCAGCCAGAAGTTATCCAAAGCCAGCTTTTCCGTGGACTTCGCTCTGCTCTCTGACAGGTGGAAGTGGTCCGCAGTTTCATTCAGGGGATGGAGTATATCATCTGCAAAGCCAAAGCGATACCAGAGGTAGGCTTTCTCTCGTGCCTCAATCATTTGCAGAGCCGTATGGATTTCTTCGTGGGTTTCCTTTGCAATGTAAATCTGCTCCGGATTCTGCACTCTGGAATCAGCTATATTGCCCTTGCTGCGGCTAAATCGCTGCCTGCTTCCTTTTTGATTTCCTTAACCACTGTCATAAAAGTGTTTTGAATCGTGGTCTGGTCTGCCTGATAAGTGGGAACTTTCATAGCATTGGCGGTTCTTGCGGCCTGTACTGCTTCGGGAGTTTGATTCTGTCCCAGCAGCAGAGAGCCAACGGTAGCAAACATCTGGTTTTGTGCGGCATATCCACCTGCAAGGGTATCATCCAAATGCTGTGCAATCATATAAGTAACCGTGGCGAAACGGGGATTTTCTAATAGACGGTTGACAACATCATTGTTGACTTTTCCGGTATAAAGGTTCTTTGCAGCTTCAACAGATAACCCTAGTTCTGAAATATCGTAGTTCTTTTTGTCCGGGATTACGGTAGTACCCAAGATAAAATCCGTGGAGACATTGAACACTCTGGCGATACGGATAACGCTTTCTTCGCTCAGCTTCTCAGTCTTTCCGCTGAGGAAGCGGCTGATTGTACTTTCGTTCACGTCAATCCGAAGTGCCAGCTCTCGCTGTGTCAACTTACGTTCTCTCATTACATCAATGATTCTTTTTCGGACATCGGCAGGTAAATAAGTATCTGCCATTATGCTTCCTTCTGTCTGTCAGCTTTCTGCTTGATATATTTTCCGCTTTTGATGCGGGCATCGGTCGGTTTCTCAGCGTCTGCCGGGATGATCCAGCGGCTTCCTGCCCGCTGTGCGCCCGGTATGCGGTCATTGTTGCAGAGGATACCAACTCTCCGGGGAGAGATCCCCCATTTCTCGGCAACTTCAAATGTAGACAGGTATTTCATTTCTGTATCGTCCCTCCTGATTCATAGTAGCTTCAATTATATTCTATTTACGGAACAATATCAACCAATTTTGTGTGAACACTGCCGTCCCGGACTTGCATTTTTACAAGTTTTCAGAGAGAGTTTTTAACCAGATACGCAAAAGAACATGGGTACACCAACCTGAAAATTCTGGTGGATGACGGCTATACCGGGACGAACTTCAATCGTCCCGGCGTACAGGAGGGCTTCGACCCTGTAAAGCAGGGACTTGTCGGCTGCTGGCTGGTCAAAGACCTGAGCCGCTTCGGGCGTGATTACCTGACTGTTGGACAGTACACAGACATTATCTTCCCCAGCTATGATGTGCGATTTATCGCCGTCAATGACGGGGTGGACAGTGAACGGGGCGACAGCGAGGGTATGGCTGCAATCCGAAATCTGTTCAATGAATGGTATCCCCGTGATACCAGCAAGAAAGTCCGTGTTAGTCTCCACCAAAGAGGAATCAGCGGCAAGCACATGGGCAAGCCGCCCTACGGCTACCGTTGTGACCCTGCGGACAAAGATCATTGGATTTTGGACGAAGATGCAGCTCCTATCGTCAAATATATCTTTGACCTGACTGTTTCAGGAAAAGGACCGGATGCCATAGCCAGAATTTTGGAAGATCAAAAAGTCCTGACGACAAAAGCCCTGTATGCCCAGCGCAAAGGAAAACCGATGCCGGAAAGACCGTATCATTGGGCTGGACAATCCGTTGCTGGTATTCTGGAACGGATGGAATACACAGGCTGTACCTGTAATTTCAAGATCTATTCCAAATCCTATAAGCTGAAACAGCGGATTCCCAATTCCCCGGAGGATATGTTCATCCTGCCGGATACGCAGGATGCTATTGTATCACAGGCTCAGTGGGACAGGGTGCAGGAGCGGTTAAAACTCGAAATCGAAGTGACGGAAGAATGGCTGGAAACGCAGGAAACCATGAGTGCAGATGTGGATGCCTTTGTAGCCCTGACACAGAAGTATGTGGATGTGCAGAAATTGACACCTACGATAGTCAATGAGTATATCAAGAAAATTGAGGTGTTTCCACCGGACAAATCCAGCGGCAAGCGGGTACAGAAGGTAAAAATCTATTTCAACTTCGTGGATGATGTAGAGATTCCTGTGATATCCGAGCCTGTTGTTGCGAAATCTACCCCTGGACGCAGAAAAACGGCGTGACCATTGAGGTCACACCGTTCTCTGCCCCTCGCAAAGCTAAATAGTACCTTATCACTATTAAACCTTGATTTTCCGGGGTTTTTGAACCATTTTGATACGGTTTGAACAGCAGATTATCTCTTGCTGAACTGAGGCGCGCGACGGGCTGCCTTGAGACCTGGTTTATTTTTTCCCCAGCTCCCAGAATGCGACTGCGCTTGCAGCGGCAACATTTAAGGAATCCACTCCGTGGAACATCGGGATACAGACGGTGTCGTCGCAGTTGTCGATGGTTTCATCCAACAGTCCTTCCCCCTCGGAGCCGAGGATGACAGCGAGCTTTTGTTTGGAAGAAAGTTTTGGATCATCAATCGAAACAGAATCACAGCGAAGCGCCATTGAAACGGTGTGGAAGCCGTGATTTTTTAATTCGGAAATCCCCGGAAGCGGCCAGCTGCTGTCCAGGAAGGTCCACGGAATCTGGAAAACGGTTCCCATGCTGACACGGATCGCGCGCCGGTAAAGCGGGTTGGAGCAGTCAGAGGTCAGCAGTACGCCGTCCATGCCGAGAGCGGCAGCGGAGCGGAAAATTGCGCCGATGTTGGTAGGGTTCATAATATTTTCCAGAATAACAAGACGGCTGGAAGTCCGGCAGAGTGCCTCGACGGAGGGGAGCCTCGGACGTCTCATGGCGCAGAGCATACCGCGGGTCAGGGCAAAGCCTGTCAGCTGTGTGAGCACCTCAAACGGGGCGGAAAAAAACGGGATGTCCGGGCAGCGTTCCAGAAACGGAACCGCCTGATTTTTCAGGTGTCTGTCCTCCGTCAGAAAAGAGATCGGGATGCAGCCGGCGTCCAGCGCGCGTTCGATGACCTTTGGGCTTTCGGCAATAAAAATTCCATTCTGCGGGTCGCAGCGGTTTAACAGCTGATTCTCGGAAAGACGGGCATAGATGTCCAGCTGCGGGTCAAGAAAATCAGTGATCGGTAGTATGGTCGGCATATGTTTTACATTCTCCAGCTTCTTTGAGCGCCCGGTTCCATTTGCGGAGCGTGTCGGGGTCAATTTTACAGATTTCTCTGTCGTAAGTATAAATTCCGTTTGTTTCCTCTTCAATGTCGGAAAGCTGTGTATACACGGTCGCGCCGATGCCTTTCTTGACAGCGGGCAGAATCGTCTGTCGGATCAGGTCGATATAGCCGTAGGTCAGCGTACCGGTGGAGTTGAATTTTTTGTAGCCGTATACTTTTTTACAGCAGCTGTGTCCGGGGATCGAAAGGGAATATCCCCCGAATTCGGTCAGCGCCGCCGCGCGTTTGCTTTCCGGTTTGAATTTTAATTTCAGAAAATAATAATGCAGGCTCAAAATATCGCCGCCCTTCTGGTCAAACCAGCCGCTTGCGTGATCGACCAGCCGGGAGGAATCGAGGGTGCGGATTTGTTCGCAGGCCGCGAGCGCGTCGAACTGCCCCCAGCCTTCATTAAATGGAACCCAGACGACGATACTGGGATGGTTGTACAAAAAGGCGATGGTTTCTGTGATTTCGCGCCGGAATTCGTCTTTTCCCTCGGGATGGAGCCGGGAGAGCAGACCGGCGTGCTTTTCATCGTCGGAAAAAGAAATATGGTTCCAGTTCATCAAAGTCGCCAGATAGGTGACGAACCAGTGTTTATAGGCGGAACCGCCGTTTACCATATCCTGCCAGACGAGCATGCCCAGCTGGTCGCAGTGGTAGTAAAAACGCTCGGGCTCGATTTTTGCGTGCTTGCGCAGCATGTTGAAGCCGAGCTTCTTCATCCGCAAAATATCGGCGGTCAACGCTTCGTCCGTCGGTGCGGTGTAGAGACTTTCCGGCCAGTAGCCCTGATCCAGTACGCCCGCCTGAAAATACGGTTTATTGTTTAAGAAAAAGCGTTGTGTGCCGTCCGGCGCGGTCTGGATATCGCATTTTCGCATCGCAAAATAGCTGGATACGCGATCGACGCCGCTTTTTAGGCTGACGAGATATAAAAACGGGTCTTCCGGTGTCCAGGGATGGAAATCGGGCAGAGAAACGATCAGCTCGGAGTTGGTCATACCGTTTATGCAGACCGGCTCCATGTCCTTGCCGGAGATCACGCATTCGACCGGGGCGGAGTGCTGTGTCAGCACTTTTAAGTGGACGAGTCCCTGGTCATAGTCGGTGTGATAAAAAATCTGTTCGATATAATTGACTGGAACAATTTCCATCCAGACCGTCTGCCACAGGCCACTCTGCGCCGTATAAAACATGCCGCCGGGCTTTAAGGACTGCTTGCCGCGCGCATGCCAGGACGTGTTGCTTTCATCCTGAATCCGGACGATCAGTTCGTTATCGCCCTCCTGGAGATAATCCGTGATATCTGCAGAAAAAGGCAGATAGCCGCCGCAGTGACGCACTGCAGAAATCCGATTGACAAAGACCTCCGCCGTCTGGTCTGCAGCGCCGAAATGGAGCAGGATGCGCTTATCCTGTTGCGGTTTTGCGAGGGGGATGGTGCGGCGGTACCAGAGATATTCGCCGGGCTTTAGCTGTCTGGAAACGCCCGAAAGCTGACATTCCGGGGAAAACGGAACCAGAATGCTCAAATCGAAGGAAAGCGGGATTTCTGGTGTTTTGGAAAAGGCGCATTCCCAACGCCCGTTTAAATTCAAATAAGAAGTACGAACCAGCGACGGTCGCGGATATTCCGGGAGAACGTTATGTTCATCGACCTGCCGACTGAATTTTGTCTGAAGCTGTATCATAATGCCTCTCATTCTGTCCTGCAGCAGTGACAATCCCATGCAGGGCAATCCTTGCGGAGTGGTTTTTTATATCTATGATTCCGGATGGGTCCGTGGGCAACATGGCAAAAGCCCCGACCTTGAGGTCTGTAGAGTGTTCTGTGCTGCGCATTCTCACAATCCTGCATCATCCTATATCAGTATATAGGAATGCGAAATTTTTGACAAGAATCGACCCGGAAAATGTGCCGCAGTTCGCGTGTCTCTTTTCACAGGAAAACTGAGCTGCGAATCAGCGGAAGGTATCGTAAAAAACAAATATTTTAACGCACAGAACATCTGTTTGTCAATCAGTTTGTAACTGGATGACAGACGTAAAAATCTGGAATAAAATGATAACAGAGTAAAAAACAGGCTGCCGCAATCCCACTGGCATAAGGCGATGGGAAGTTCACAATGCAGACAGGGGCGATGACGATGAAGAGCAGGATGACGGTGACAGAGGCGCTGAAGGAGCGCGAACTTTTAAAGAAGCGGATCACGAAGAAGATCGGACAGCTGGGAAGGGAGGCAGGCACGGACGGCGCTTTTGCAGAACGGAGAAGCGCGCGGTTCGACGCGTCTCAGACAGGCAGAAAGCAGGCACAGTCAGCTGTGTCTGGCAACATAGGGCATGGTGCGGTATCTGACGGGACAAGTGCGCATTGCGGTGCGCACCTCGATGCCGCCCTGCAGCAGATCCAAGCCCTGATCCTCCGGTATGATTCGATCTGCAGCGCGGTCGCCAGATCGAACGGAGAGACATGGCTGGATACCTCGCGCGGCTATATGACCGTCTCGGAGGCAGTCGCCCTGCGCAGCCGCCTGAACGATAAAGAGACAGCCGACACTGCATTTGAGCAGCTGTTGACGAATCGCCTGGAAAGCATTTTGAAAAAACAAAAGGTGTTTTCCAAGCACGGTCAGAATCCGTCTGGACGCCGCCCGGCGCTGAAAGGAAATGTAGTGATTTTACAGAATCCGTCTGCAGGAAGAGGCAGCGCTGGGCAGGAGAAAGGCAGCCGTGCCAACGCTGGACAGCTCAAGTCGCCGCAGCCTATCCTTTCTGCACAGGAGCTGTCGAAGTTCCGCAGTCTGACAGAAAGGATTCAGGAGAGCAGGGAAGAATTACTTCTGGAGCTGGACACGAAGCTTGCGCTGTCAAATGCTGCGACCTGGATTGAAGTGTAGCAGCAGGTCTGAATCCGCCGAGCCTGTTTGAAGGTGGATGCAAGACTTTGGAATCCTCCTCAATAGGACAGAATGATACGTATAACAAAACGGATTGCTCAGACCCTCCGCACGAAATTCCCAAAACGGACCCCAGACACACTACCCTCCCCGGTAGTTGTGCCCCAAGCAAACAGAATTTAGTCTGGTAGAAAAGATAGAAAGATAGTTTAAATTTTGATTGATGATACAGACCTGCCGGAGTTGCCGGACGGGTTGAAATCCATGAGAACGGTCAGCGCTGTCCGGGCGCGGGAATTCCGCATGGCTGTGCGGCGGGGCTTTTCCAGTAAGCTGTAACGAATCTTTTGGTGCGAGTCCGTACAATGGGACACGCAATGAGGTAGAATAAATAGAAAATAACAAGTAACTGTTCCGCAGGTCTGCGCATTTACTGCGCTGACCGTAAGAAAACTTAGACGAGAAGGCAAAAATCCTATCGGCGCAGCCGATTTGAAATGGATTTTTGCGCGTAACTGTGAGGGTACGGAACAGTTACAATAACAAAAGCAGACAGAAAGGAAACAAATGGGAGAAGGGCAAAACAGAGAAGATGGAGAGACAGCAAGGAGGAAACTTTAAGTAATCAAAATCATTGTCAATAGTGATTAAATGTGTTGAATATACTCATGGAGGGCATTGCTATGAACACATCTAATATCACTAATTACAAACCAAAAGATTTTGCTGAATTATTGGGTGTCTCTGTCAAAACGTTACAACGCTGGGATAGAGAGGGGATTCTAAAAGCAAATCGAACTCCAACTGATAGGCGTTATTATACTTATGATCAATATCTTCAGTTTAAGGGCATAAATACTGAAAACGATAATCGTCAGATTGTTATTTATGCCAGAGTATCTACAAGAAACCAAAAAGATGATTTACAAAACCAAGTAACTTTTTTACGTCAGTTTTGCAATGCTAAAGGTATCATTGTAGATCAATGTATTGAAGATTATGGAAGTGGGCTTAACTACAATCGTAAAAAGTGGAATCAATTATTAGATGAAGTAATGGAACAAAAAATCAAAACTATTATAGTTACACATAAAGATAGATTTGTCAGATTTGGCTATGATTGGTTTGAAAAATTCTGTATGAAGTTTAATACAACCATAGTGGTAGTGAATAATGAAGAACTATCACCGCAGGAAGAACTTGTACAGGATATTGTATCTATACTTCACGTTTTTTCTTGTAGATTGTACGGCCTTCGTAAGTATAAAAAACAAATAGAAGGGGATGAGGAAATTGCTAAAGAGCTTCAAAACGGAAATAAATCCGACAGTCGAGCAAAAAATCAAGATCAACAAGACTATCGGCACTTGTAGATACGTCTACAACTTCTATCTCGGTCACAACAAAGCTTTATACGATAAGGGTGAAAAGTTTATGACCGGCAAGAGTTTTAGCGTATGGCTCAATAATGAGTACATTCCTGATAATCCTGATAAAATATGGATCAAAGAAGCATATTCAAAAGCTGTAAAAAAATCTATAGAAGATGGATGCACTGCATTTACAAGATTTTTTAAACACCAAAGTGCTTTTCCTAATTTCAAAAGGAAAGGTAAGTCTGATGTAAAAATGTATTTCGTAAAGAATAATCCTAAAGATTGTAGATGCGAGAGACATAGGTTAAACATACCCACTTTAGGTTGGATACGCATGAAAGAAAAAGGCTATATACCAACAACGAAAGACGGATGGAAAATCAAAAGCGGTACAGTATCCATCAAAGCAGGCAGATATTATGTGTCAGCTCTTGTAGAAATTCCCGACGCTAAGATTGCTAATAATAGCAATGACGGTATAGGAATTGACCTGGGTTTGAAAGACCTGGCGATTGTTTCTAATGGTAAAACTTATAAAAATATCAATAAGTCAGCAAGAGTTAAAAAATTGGAAAAGAAATTGCGCAGAGAACAAAGATGCCTCTCACGCAAGTATGAAAATTTAAAGAAAGGGGAGTCCACTCAAAAGAATATACAAAAGCAAAAGCTCAAAGTGCAAAGACTTCATCATAAAATAGATAATATCCGTACTGATTATATCAATAAATCAATAGCCGAGATAGTGAAAACCAAGCCATCTTATATAACGATTGAAGATTTGAATGTATCAGGAATGATGAAGAACAGACATCTATCAAAAGCCGTTGCATCACAAAAGTTCTATGAATTTAGAACTAAGCTTAAAGCGAAGTGTGATGAAAATGGTATTGAATTAAGAGTCGTAGACAGATGGTATCCATCATCCAAAATATGTCACTGCTGTGGTGCTATCAAGAAAGATTTGAAGCTTTCAGATAGAATATACCGTTGTGATTGTGGCTATGTCGAGGATAGGGATTTCAATGCTGCTCTTAATCTAAGAGATGCTTTAACTTACGAAGTTGCATAATGAACGCAAACGTAAGTATGTACTGCGGGCTATCGCAGGAATTTACGACTGTGGAGTGTACAAGAACTTGTGAGTAGCGTATTGTTTACAATCGCCAAAGCATACACAATGAAGCAGTAAGAAGTATCCGCAAGGACTTCAATTTCTCGATGTGTTTGAGTATATTTAAACACATTTTGAGTGGCAGGTAGAAATGGGATATCCGCTTATCGACGTGTTACGGACAGGACAGAGGTTAAAAGAAGCCTGTATTAAGAAAAATATCGAGGCAAAAGAAATCAAACAATTTTTGGGACTGGCAGCGATGCAGTCTATCTATAACTGGTTTCAGGGCAAGGCATTGCCATCGCTGGACAATTTTTATGCGCTGAGCAGTTATCTCGGAACAGAATTGGATTCCCTGATCGTGCCGCAGGGACGTCATCAGGAGCATGAAATATTGGAAGACGCCTCCTTTTTCAGACGGCAGGCAGTTTATTTTGGTTTTTTGCTGGAAGCAGAAGCGCAGAGCTGTTCATAAAATCGTAAGGGACGAGTGAACTGTAATACCAGATTTTCCGGAAATCCCGCCGCGTGTGTTGTAGGAGAGAAAGTTCCTTGCTATAATAAAAAGATGAGGTTGGCGAGATCACAATGCAGTCAGGCTGCAGCGCAGCCATCGGCAGGGGCAGCAGGAACGGACCGCAGACAGCGGGAGCGGAGGCTTACAGCATGATCACACGGGAACAGATTCGAAAGCTGGCAGGGTATTCCTATTCCAGAGGGGTAGATATCTGGCGGCAGGGCAAGATCAGGCGCTTTCAGATAAAAACTACGAAAAAAGGCAGGCAGATTCAGGCGGACGTCAAAGGGAGCGGGAGAAATCTTTATGACGTGAGGATCCTGTTGGATGAGGAAGAAGACAGCGTGCAGGAGGCATGGTGCGATTGTCCTGCATTTTATTCCTATGAGGGTCTGTGCAAGCATTGTACGGCGGTGCTTTTATATTATCTGGAAAATCCGGACCGGGTGGAAGAAGAGCATATGAGCCTGTCGGAGTTCCTGAAACAGCGTGGGCTGGAAGGCGTCCAGAAAGAAATCGGTGAAGCAACGGACGGGATAAAGATTCAGGAAAATCTCAGATCCCCGGGAAATACTACAGCCTCCAGAAGCGATAGCATGCTTCTTGCCGGTGTTCCGAAGCGGAAGACGACCAGACAGTTAAAAGAGCTTCTGCAGAAACAGACTGCCCGGCATATGCTTCCGGTTCTGCAGGAAGAAAGCTTTGGGAAGGTGCGTCTGGAGCCGCTTCTTATTTGTGATGCGCGTGAATGCCGGGCGGAATTTCGGATCGGGATCGGCAGGATGTATATTGTAAAGGATATTTTTTCCATGATCCGCGCGCTTCGGGAGCAAAGCAGCTATTCCTATGGAAAAAGTCTGGAATTTGTTCATATAAAAGGAAGCTTTACCGAAGAATCGCGACCGCTTGTGGAATTTCTGGAGCAGTGGGTTGGCCGTTATGAAAAGGCGTATCTGCAGACGAGCGGTTATTCCTATCTGTATCGGGCAGCGCTCCCGAAAGCTCGGACGATCGTGCTGGATGGCTGGGGACTGGATGGATTTCTGGATGCGATGGGAAACCGGGTATTTTATGTACAGCTGGATGGAACGGAGAGCCGTTGGCATGTCACGGACGCAGCACTGGAACGCAGATTGCAGCTGACGGGAACGGAAGGTGGTGCAGAGCTTTCCCTGGAAAATGTGTTCGGATATGCCTGTGAACGGGATCAGGTGTATTTTAAGGACGGACTGATTTATCGGGTTTCCAATGAAGGACTGGGAGAAGTGACCGAGTTTTTGGACTGTATGAAAAAGCTCCCGAACCGGACGGCTTTTTTGCAGGAAGAGGATTTGCCGGCATTTTTCAGACAGCTGATGCCGATATTAAAAGAACATTTTCAATGCGAGATCAAAGGAGTCGGGGAAAAGCAAACGGAATTGTCGCCAGTAAAATTCCAGTTTTATCTGGATATGCCGCAGGAGAAACTGGTCAGCTGTCGTGCAATCGCCTGCTATGGAGAACGGGAGTATAGTGTATACGATCTGACAGAGGATATTGACAGGCGGGATCTTGTCAGCGAGTCGGAAGCAGCGCGGATTTTAAGCTCCTATTGCAATACTTATGATGATCTGAAAAAAGAAATGATTATTTATCAGGACGACGAATTATTTTATCGTCTCCTGACAGAAGGAATCGTGCAGCTTTCTGCAATCGGTGAGGTGTATGTTTCCGATGCGCTGAAAAAAGTGCGGGTTCTGCCGTCGCCCGGCGTATCCGTTGGAATTTCCATGGGCGGCGACTTGTTGGAGCTGACAGTGTCTTCTCAGGATATGCCGAGGGAAGAGCTGATGGAAATTTTATCCCGTTATGATCGGAAACGAAAATTCTACCGGCTCAAGAACGGCGACTTTATAAATATGGAAGAAAATGGTCTGGAATCCCTGCAGGAGGTGCGCCAGGCGCTGCAGCTGACAGATAAGCAGCTGATGCAGGACAAAATCGAGGTTCCGGCGTACCGGATGCTGTATCTGGATGAGACGCTGCAGGAAAACGCCATGATGGAAGTGATTCGGGATGTATCTTTCGCGAGTCGGATCGAGAAGCTGCAGAATCCGGATTTCGAAAAGGACTATGTGCCGGACTCCTTAAAAGGAATTTTACGGGAATATCAGAAAGCCGGTGCCGCGTGGATTGGAATGCTTTACAGTAACCAGTTCGGCGGAATTCTGGCGGACGATATGGGGCTTGGAAAAACGCTGCAGGTCATCAGCTTCCTATTAGTAGAGCACACCGGATGCAGCCTGATCGTCTGTCCGGCGTCACTTGTTTATAACTGGAAGCATGAGCTGGAACGGTTTGCGCCTTCGCTGAAAGCGGATATGGTAACGGGAAATGTTCAGCAGCGCAAGGAAGTTCTGGATCGCTGGAAAGAAGTGGATGTATTGATTACGTCCTATGATCTGCTCCGTCGGGATATCACAGACTATCAGGAGCTTCATTTTTTCTGCGAGGTGATCGATGAAGCGCAGTATATCAAAAATCACGGAACGCAGGCGGCGAGGGCAGTCAAGCAGGTTCAGACCGGATTCCGGCTTGCGCTGACGGGTACACCGATAGAGAACCGGCTGAGTGAATTGTGGAGCATTTTTGATTATCTCATGCCCGGGTATTTGTACAGCTATCAGCGGTTTCGGACAGAGCTGGAACAGCCGATTGTCCAGCATAAGGACGAAGACGCTGCGAAGCGGCTGCAGCGGCTGATCCGTCCATTCGTCCTGCGGCGCCTGAAAAAAGAAGTGCTGCAGGATTTGCCGGACAAGCTGGAGGAAAACCTGTATGCCGATATGGATGGGGAGCAGCAGGAGCTGTATGATGCCCATGTCAGACGTATGAAGCTGATGCTGGAGGAAAAATCCGACGAGGAAATCCGGACGGATAAGATCGAAATTCTGGCAGAACTGACGCGCCTTAGACAGCTTTGCTGCGATCCGGCGCTTTTGTATGATAATTATAAAGGAGGATCTGCAAAGACAGAGCTTGTGCGTGGGCTGATCCGAAACGCAGTGGAAAACGGGCACAAGGTACTCCTGTTTTCTCAGTTTACAACGATGCTGGAACGCCTGTACCGGATTTTGGAGGAGGAAAAGATTGCAAGCCACATGCTGACCGGCGCGACTCCGAAAGAAAAGAGAATCGAAATGGTGGAGTCGTTTGCGCACGATGAAGTTCCGGTATTCTGTATTTCTCTGAAAGCGGGAGGAACCGGGTTGAATCTCACGGCGGCAGACGTGGTGATCCATTTCGATCCGTGGTGGAACAGCGCAGTACAGAATCAGGCGACGGACCGTGCACACCGGATCGGGCAGAAAAATGTGGTCAATGTTTACCGGATTCTTGCCAAAGGGACGATTGAAGAGAAAATCGTGGAGCTGCAGGAACGCAAGCTGCAGCTTTCAGACAGAATCCTCGGAGGGGAGAGCCTGCAGGCGCAGGGTCTGACCCGCGAGGAACTGTTGGAACTGCTGCGGTGAGTGCTGTCAAATTCAGGATACGGCTCTCTGGCAGGCGTGCAGCAGATGCTCGTGCTCATATTTTTCCTTGGTTGCCATACCGCCGCGGATATGGCGCTCGGATTTGTTGATATCGAGTACCTTTCGGGCTTCTTTTGCCAGAGCCGGATTGACCTGCATCAGACGTTCCGTGATATCTTTATGTACAGTGGATTTGCTGATTCCAAACTGACGGGCAGCTTGTCGGACGGTCGCGTTGGATTCGATAATATAGCCGGCTACTGCCAGGGCACGTTCTTCAATATATTCTTTCATAAAATCCCCTAAAGAACATTTTTTACAAGATATTACGGGGACAGAGAAAATATGCTATACTTAGCGTAAGGGAAAAAGCCAGACAAATGAGAAATAAAAAACCGCATATTTTGCGGGATGGAGGGGAAAATGCTTTATTCGGGGAAGGATCTGCGGAAGCTGATTATACCGCTGATCATTGAACAGATTCTTGCAATTGCTGTTGGAATGGCGGATACGATTATGGTTTCTGCGGCGGGAGAAGCGGCGGTTTCAGGCGTTTCACTGGTAGACACGGTCAACATTTTGCTGATCAATGTGTTCTCTGCTCTGGCAACCGGCGGTGCAGTCGTTTCAGGACATTTCCTTGGGAAAAAGAAAAGAGAGGACGCATGTAAGTCGGCATGGCAGATCTTATTGTTCGCCACACTGCTCGCGTTCGTTATTTCCGTTATTTTTATAACGGCACATGATCCGCTGCTGCGTCTGATGTTCGGTAAAATCGAGGATGACGTTATGAAGGCGAGCAAGACTTATCTGATTATCACGACGTATTCGTTTGTTGCACTTGCCATATATAATTCCTGTGCGGCGTTGTTTCGGGCGATGAACGAATCAAAGGTGACGATGTGGGTATCCTTGCTGATGAATGTAATCAATGTGGTCGGCAATGCGATCTGCATTTATGGTTTGCACATGGGCGTAGCAGGCGTTGCGATCCCGACTACCATTTCCAGATATGTAGCTGCAGTTGTGATTTTTTTGTTGATGTTCCAAACCAAAAAAGAAATCAACCTCTGCGGGCAAATTACCTGGAAGTTTAATGGCAGTCTGATTAAGAAGATCCTGTATATCGCGATTCCAAACGGTCTGGAAAATAGCATGTTCCAGCTGGGTAAAATTCTCGTTATGAGTGCAGTCGCAACAATGGGGACTTCTGCGATCGCGGCAAATGCGGTTACGGGCACAATTGCGAACTGGAATAACCTGCCGGGCTTTGCCATCAACCTTGCGATCGTATCGGTAGTCAGCGTATGCGTTGGCGCAGGAAGATATGACCAGGCGCGTTATTATACCAGACGTCTTTGCAGGGATGCGATGATCGGGATCAGCTGTCTGTCGATCATTCTTTACCTGTCAGCTCCGATACTGGTAACCTTTTTCAATCTCGGACCGGATGCAGCTCAGCTGACGATTCAGATTGTACGGATCCATGCGGTTGCAAGTGCATTTCTTTGGATGCCGGCGTTTGGCGTTCCGAATACACTGAGGGCAGCAGGCGATGTAGTCTGGCCGATGAGTGTTGCTATTTTTTCCATGTGGGTATTTCGAGTCGTGCTTGCTTACGTATTCACTTATGTTTGTCACTTTGGCTTGGTTTCCATTTGGATGGCGATGTTTATCGACTGGGTTGTGCGGGAAATCTTCTATGTGCTCCGATATAAGGGACATAAATGGGAGCATTTTGCGCAAAAAAGTTGAAATAAGGTTACCGAATTGCAGTGACTTTAGACGGTGAATGATTAATCGGTGCGATGGTCGATCTTTTTCGTAAATCAGAAAAGGAAACGGCATGGAAAACCTTTGACAGAACAGGGGATTCCAACTATAATTGTTCATTATGATGATATCAGGTCAGTGGTCATGGAGTGCGGGTACACTTTTTCAGACTGTTGGCCCTGTTGTTTCAAAATTAACTCGAGGAGGAGACGAATGGATCGGGAACTTGTTATTGTTCTTGACTTTGGCGGACAGTACAATCAGCTGATTGCCAGAAGAGTCAGAGAATGTAATGTATATTGTGAAGTGCATCCTTATACGCTCAGTCTGGATAAGATCCGGGAAATGAACCCTAAGGGTATCATCTTTACAGGTGGTCCAAACAGTGTATACGGAGAGGATTCCCCCAGATGCCCGAAAGAGATATTCGAAATGGGTATTCCGATTCTGGGAATCTGTTATGGATCACAGCTTATGTCCTATATGCTGGGCGGCAACGTAAAAACTGCGCCTGTCAGCGAATATGGTAAGACTGAGGTTGCAGTGGATACAGAATCTGCATTATTTAAAAATGTATCCCCCAGCACGATCTGTTGGATGAGTCATACCGATTATATTGAAAAAGCACCGGAGAAATTCAAAATTACAGCCCATACACCAGTGTGTCCGGTTGCAGGAATGGAAAATGCAGAGAAGAAGCTGTATGCAGTACAGTTCCATCCGGAGGTTATGCATACTCAGGAAGGCACTAAGATGCTTTCCAATTTCGTATATGATATCTGTGGATGCACAGGCGACTGGAAGATGGATTCTTTCGTGGAGACAACGATCCACCAGATCCGTGAAAAGGTTGGAAACGGTAAGGTGCTGTGTGCACTTTCCGGCGGTGTGGATTCTTCTGTTGCAGCAGTTCTGCTGTCCAAGGCGGTCGGCAAGCAGCTGACCTGCGTGTTTGTAGATCATGGTCTGCTTCGTAAAAACGAAGGAGATGAAGTAGAAGCTGTATTCGGCCCGGACGGTCAGTACGATTTAAACTTTATCCGCGTAAACGCACAGGAACGTTTCTATTCCAAACTGGCGGGTGTTTCTGATCCTGAAAAAAAACGTAAGATTATTGGAGAAGAATTTATCCGAGTATTCGAAGAAGAAGCAAAGAAAATCGGTGCTGTGGATTTCCTCGTACAGGGAACGATTTATCCGGACGTAATCGAGAGTGGTCTCGGTAAATCTGCTGTGATCAAGTCTCATCATAACGTAGGCGGTCTTCCGGACTGCGTTGATTTCAAGGAAATCATCGAGCCGTTGCGTCTTCTGTTTAAAGATGAGGTTCGTCGTGCCGGTCTGGAACTTGGCATTCCCGAATACCTTGTATACCGTCAGCCGTTCCCCGGTCCTGGTCTGGGTGTTCGTATTGTAGGCGAGGTGACTCCGGAGAAAGTTCGCATCGTTCAGGATGCAGACGCTATCTACCGCGAAGAGCTTGCCAAAGCAGGCTGCGACAAAGGACTGGGACAGTTCTTTGCAGCGCTGACCAACATGCGTTCTGTTGGCGTTATGGGCGATGAAAGAACCTACGATTATGCAGTTGCGCTGCGCGCAGTCATCACATCTGATTTTATGACCGCAGAAGCTGCAGAAATCCCGTTTGACGTGCTGTTCAAAGTTATGACCCGCGTCATCAATGAGGTGAAAGGCGTCAACCGCGTACTCTACGATTTGACGAGTAAGCCGCCTGGGACGATTGAACTGGAGTAATTTGAAATGCTTTAAGAAGCCAGTATTTATGCGGGTTTGCAGCATTTTTAAAAGTCTTTTGATAACAAATTGATAACAGTTGCATGAGCGCCATTATTCTTGTAATCCAGTGGTTTTAGGGTTAGAGAATGATTGACAGGTGGTTGTGCAACAAATAAATCCATATTATAAACGAAGCCCTTAGCTGTGGGTATAAAACTCATGGCTAAGGGCTTTTTGTCGCTATTTTTTGGAGGTGGTTTTCTTTTTCTTTGGTGCAGGAAGTTCATCGTACATAGACAGAAACAGGTTGCAAAGAAATTCCCTGCTTTCAACATCGTCGACTAAAAGCATTTCCTTTGCTCCCTCATAGGGTAATTCGTAAGTTGCTGTTGGCATAAGGGAAATGGCAGAGGATACAGGTTTTACAAGTAAGCGGTCATCGTAAATACCGCCAACGATTTTGTCACGGTAGTAGAGAATGTACTCGCCCATCATTGCCCGATAGGAGATGCTGTCCAAATCGGATAGCTGTTCTAATACAAAGGTTAAATAATCTTTACTTGACGCCATAGTACACCTGCTTTCAATCATCGGTTTTGAGTTTGTCTTTGAAGGCTTCAACCATAGCGGCACTAAGTTCCTGCGAAGGAACTTTCGCCCAAATTTGCGTGGTATCAAATTCCGGGTAATGGTAACGCCACTCATCGTATTTGTCTTTACTGATTTCTTCAGAAGATAGCTTGTCAGCCTGCTCTTTCCAGGCGTACAGCATTTTCCGGAGTTCGTGAGCGTCTTTGCCTTTGGAAGTATCCACTTTCAGACAGATTTCTCCGTCTGCTGATTCACTGACAGTCAGACCGTACAAATCTTCAAGGGTAAATAAAGTGTGCATCAGTCCGATATAGCTGTCAATATCAGGCACATCGAGGGCATGAGGAGAAACATCAAGAGCCTGTGCCAGTGCAGCAGTAAGTTCTGCCTTCGGTTTTCTTGTTCCAGTTTCGTATTGTGCTAAACGTACATCGGCACTTCGCTCAGGAAAGCCGACAATCGTACCAAGATATTTCTGTGTCATCCCACGCAGAATGCGAAAAAAATGTATTCTTTCTCCAATCGCCATAACGTGTCCACTCCTTGTATGTATTTTACAATGAGTATAGCAGATATGTTTAGGAGAAGTCAAGATAATACAAAACAAAAAAGTTTAATATTTTCAGAAAAGCCACTTGACACAAGCAAATATGCTTAGTATAATAAGTTCAAATTAAGCAAATAAGTTTAATAAAAACAAAATGACCGTCCGAACAGTATAAACCGCCAAGAACTTGCCAGAAAGCAAGCAAGCGCCTGATCTACTACAGTATATCGGGACAGCACAGTGTCGAACAGGGAATACCTGCTGGAACTTCATTCGGATAGAACGGCAATAAAAACGAAAGAAAGGGTTGATTATATGAAAAACAGATTTATTTGTGCCGAAGAAGTGGCACAGGAACTAAGCGTATCAAAGCCGTATGCTTACAAGCTAATCCGTCAGTTGAATGAGGAACTGAAAGCAAAAGGCTTTATTACCATTTCAGGACGGGTAAACCGTCAATATTTCTATGAAAGGCTCTACGGAACAGGAAAGGGGGACGAATAATGCCGGTATTCAAAAACGAGGACAATGGAACATGGTATGTGATGGCGAGGTATGTAAACTGGAAAGGCGAGCGTAAGCAGAAATGCAAGCGTGGCTTTGCTACCAAGAAAGAAGCACAGGAATGGGAGCGAATGTTCCAGTTGCAGAACTCTTCGGATATGGATATGAGTTTTGAAGCCTTTACCGAACTGTATATCCGGGATATGAAAAGCCGTCTGAAGGAGAACACATGGCTGACAAAAGAGCATATCATCCGCACGAAGATTTTACCTTATTTCGACAAGCTGAAAATCAGCGAGATTTCTACAAAAGAGGTTATCGCATGGCAGAATGAAATGCTTGCCTATCGGGATGAGAAGAAAAAGCCATATTCACAGACCTATCTGAAAACACTGCACAATCAGTTGTCCGCTATCTTCAATCATGCGGTGCGGTATTATGAACTGCGTTCCAATCCTGCCGCCAAGGTGGGAAATATGGGAAGTGAGGAACATAAGGAAATGCTGTTCTGGACGAAAGAAGAATATAAGAAATTCTCATTCGAGATGATGGACAAGCCTGTTTCCTTTTACGCTTTTGAAATGCTTTACTGGTGCGGTATCCGGGAGGGAGAACTGCTGGCACTGACTGCCGCTGACTTCGATTTTGAAAAAGAAACGGTCAGAATCAACAAGTCCTATCAACGATTACACGGAGAAGATGTGATTACCACACCGAAAACAAAGAAAAGTAACCGCATTATCAAAATGCCGAAGTTCCTCTGTGAAGAAATGCAGGAGTATTTGCAGATGCTTTACGGACTGAAGAAGAAAGAACGAATCTTCACAGTCACAAAAAGTTATCTTCATCACGAGATGGACAGAGGGGCAAAAGCCACAGGCGTAAAGCGAATCCGTATCCATGATTTACGTCACAGCCATGTAGCACATTGCATTGAGCTTGGGTTTTCTCCGGTAGCGATTGCGGAGCGTATGGGACATGAAGGAATCAATATCACATTTAATTATGCTCATTTTTATCCGTCCAAACAGAAAGCACTTGCAGATAGGCTGAATGAGGACAGGGGCGATGTAGATGTAATAATGGAGAAGAAGGAGGCGGAGTAAATGTTATGGCGAAGATATACCGACGGGATAACCTGGTATCGGGTGTGACACCAAAGAAAAAGAATGAAAAGAACCGGAAAAGGAGCGTGATTGTGAATTTCCGAGTAACATCAGAGGAAAAGCAACTTATTGATGAAAGAATTGCATTATCGGGACTTCCGAGGACAGAATTTTTCATCCAAAGTTGTATGCACCAGAAAGTAATCACATTTGGAAATGTGAAAACCTTTGATGGGATAAAAAAGAAACTGGTAGCGATTGATGAACATTTGCAGGCGGTAGAAAAATCGGAGGAGATGGATTTGGAAATATTGGAATCCCTTCGGATGATACTGGAAATGCTTGCAGGACTAGAAAGAGAGGATGAAGTGAATGGGTAAATCAACAAAAAGTTATGAAGAGCGTTTGCTTGAAATGGAAAGACGAGAGCAGGAAAGTCTTGAAAAAGCAAAGAAATATGCAGCACAAAAACGGGAATTACAGAAACGACAGAAAGCCGAAGAGAGTAGAAAGCGTACACACAGACTTTGCGTGATTGGTGGTGCGGTGGAATCGGTGCTGGGTTATCCGATTGAGGAAGAAGATATTCCGAAGCTGATAGGTTTTCTAAAACGACAGGAAGCAAATGGAAGATATTTTTCTAAGGCAATGCAGAAGGAGCAGATACCGGAAACGGAGGAAGTGTAATGGCAGAGGGGTTAGATTTTCTAATCCCTTCATTGCTCTTTATGAAGGGCGCACTTATAGACAACCAGAGGTCGTCTAATAAGTTTGCCGCAAGCGGCAACCGGTCTGCGCTTCGCTTGCCGGGCGCGTTCCGTCGGCGGGGCTTTCAGCCGGACCATTTCATGGAGATCAGCCTGTGCGGCTGGGCGCACTCTCCGAGGGGCACTTCGTGCAGACCTGCTCATGCCGCAGGAGGCACTCTTACGCAGAGGGCGTTTCTGCAAATACTGTATTTGCAGGAAATTAATGCCGGATACGGCAGAAAGGGGGAAGGTGAGTTGGCGATATTTCATTTTACAGTAAAGATTGTCGGACGGAGCAAAGGGAAATCTATCATAGCTGCATCAGCATATCTGAATGGCGATGTGATGAAAAATGAGGAAACGGGAAAGGTAAGTTATTACACTTCGAAAAAGGAAGTTGTGTATACTTCGCTTATGATGTGTGAAAATGCACCACCGGAATGGACAAATGTGCCAGATGAAAATATCAAGCGATTTCAAAAATCCATCCGTTATCAAAGAGCCGAGGATAAAGAAGCGGCTCTGGAAAAGTTCAAAATTACGTTCCGAAAACAGCGATTATGGAATGAAGTTTTGAAAGTAGAAAAAGGTGCAAATGCACAGTTTGGCAGGTCGTTTGAATTTTCACTTCCGAAGGAATGGAGTAGAACGGAACAGATTGAATATGCAACAGATTTTATACAGAGAAATTTTGTGGCAAAGGGAATGTGTGTTGATTGGAGTATTCACGATAAAGGGGATGATAATCCTCATGTTCATTTATTGGTTACCATGCGTCCGTTTAAGAAAAATCATACTTGGGGAAATAAAGAGATCAAAGACTGGGCATTTGTTAGGGATGAGACTGGAAATATTGTTATAGATGAAACGCATCCGAATTGGTGGCAGGATAAAAAGACTTCTGAGAGACATGGTATCCGCATTCCGGTATTGGATGCAGATGGAAATCAGAAATTAGATTCTCGTAACCGTAAACAATGGAAACGTGAGGTTACCGATGCAACAGGATGGAATAATCCAAAAACTGTGAGTTGTGGCGAAGTGAGTGGGCAAAGGAATGTAATCTGCATTTAAAGAAGGAACAGCAGATTGACCATCGATCTTATGAGCGGCAAGGAAAGATTGAAATACCGACCATTCATGAGGGAGCAGATGCAAGAAAGATTGAGGAAAAATATCATTCAGGGCAGTTTACATCCGCCTCTTGGAAAGTAGAGGAAAATCGAATTATCAAGAAGCAGAATGCGATATTGAAAAAGTTGCAGGAAGTGTTTGGACAGGTTGGAATTTTATTAAAGCAATGGAAGGAGCGATTGAATGACATTAGAAGAAAGCAGAGAAGTTATTCCACTGATGGAGAATATGATAAACCAGATCGAGGAACAACAGGAACTTATGGCAGAGATGTATCAGGAGATGCAGCAGAGGGACGGACAACTCAATTTGTTTCAGGAGCAGAATCAAAGATTGCAGGAATTAAACAACGAGTTGCAAAAGCAGTTTCAAATCTTGCCAAGTATAGAGGAAATGTTGGAACTGTTAGAGCAGAAGGATGGAGAAATTCAGACACTGAAAGAGGAAAATCGGATGCTGAAAGCCGAAGATTATCAATGGAAAGAATTAGCGGAGAAGTTGAACGACGAGAACCGGTTATTGCAGAGACAGAACGAGGAATTGTTGAACTGCAGAACCGACTAGAGAAAGCGAGGGATGTAGATGAACGATTTAAGAAGCTTAAAGCAAGACGAGCGGATGGAGGAAATGCTGGAAATGTTGGAGAGCATGGAAAAGGAACTGACACAGAAAGATTCCATTATCCGGCAGAAGGACAGCGAAATACGAACACTGCAAGGACAACTGAACGAATCGCTGAACTTATGCGAGAAGCTGAACAGCGAGAACAAAACCGAGAACGTACAAGCCTTAAAGAACGAATTGAAGCAAACAAGAGAATTGTTGCAGAGCGAGAAAGAGAAAAGGGCAGACAGTACAATAGAGGAATATCAAGATAAACTGCGACATGCTGAACGGGAAAAGGAATATGCGCTCACGCATCAGAAGAAGGTGGAGATACCGGTTGAAAAGCCAGTACTCTACGAAAGGTGCCGAAACTGTGACCGCAAGGCATATCAGCAGGCGAAAGAGCGGTATGAGCATCAAAGAAATGGACTGGAAAAGAAGTATAGGTCAAAGACTGTTGGATTTGATGCAATGCTTATAGTTTTATTGTGGTATGCAATCGTGACGACAGTATTTGCTGCAATGAGATCTGGGATATTTTTAGGCGATTTTACAGCATTTTTCGAGGTACTATGGGATGGTATTCGACAGTCTTGCAAATGGATTGTCGGTGTTGCAAAGGCGTTGGCACAGGTGGGAGATAGGATACCGAATGAGATGATAGCGATTATAGTGCATTGGTTATTGTTTATTATAGTAATTGCTGGAGTTGCGGGAGTTATAGGTGTACTTATAGTAATTGTAGAAAAGAAAGTTACGAAGGCATATAGAGAGAATTCTTGGGATGTGATTAGCGCTGGTGCGGCAGTAATAAGTCTAGCTGTGGCTGTGTATTTTGGAGATTGGATAAAGTTTTTTGTAAAGTTGAATCTCGTTGCTTTATTGTTATTAGTTCAGGCAGTATATGTTGGAATCAGAGCGTATGTGAAAGGTTGTAAAAGAGCCAGAGGCTATTATTGATGTTAAGGTGTGAGAAATATCGCAGAAAGGTGGATAAAAGTTATGGGAAAATTGGAGAAAGTTATTGTAGAGAATGGAATTACTTATGTGCTTGGCGAGGATGATATTTATTATCCGGATTTACAGTTGCCAGAGGAAACAAATTATAATATCGGAAAGTATGGACATATGAGATGTGAGTATCTGAAGGAGTTCAGACATGGATATTATATGGAGCTGTTGCTTGAAGGAAAGTTGAATGAATATCTGCATGATATTGATGAGGAATGCCATGAGATGCTGGATAGGATTGTGGAAAAGATGAAGGAGAAGCAAGGCGTGACAAAGAAATTGAAAGCAGAGAATCAGATGATGTGGGTGTGGAAGATGAATAATATTATTGCTTGTGCGGAGGAGGTTGTGGTGAGGGAGGTGGTGTATGTGTGATGTAGAGGGCGGCTGGGAGGCTGTCCTTTTTGTTATGTTAAGTTTAATTAATCTCTGAATTATATTTTTGTGAAAAAAAGTTGCATAAAAAATAATTAATGATATAATAATGATAAGTAAAGAAGAAAAGTGACTTGGAGGAATGAGCCATGATTATAGAGATAAGAGCAAAAAACTGTTATGCATTTGAGGATGACATTACATTTTCGATGAAAGCAGATATGCGAAATAAAAAATTTGGAGCAAATGTTCACAAAGAGAATAATTTTAATGTCCTTAAAACGGTAGGAATATATGGACCAAACAATGCTGGTAAAACATGTCTAATCAAGTGCATTAGGGCAATAAGAAATGTACTTTTAAATAAGAAGAATGGACTGATGCCAAATATATTTACTGATAGTGATGTATGCGAGTTAGGTGTTACATTTATGGCATCTGGAAGAAAGTTTTCTTATGATTTTAAGTATGATGCAGAAAAAGAAGAATATATATATGAGTCATTTTCGGAGATATTTAAAGATCAGTACAACAACGAAAAGGAAGTTTGTTGGTTAAAAAAAGATACTGTTAGTGAAATATATGAGTGTATTGATGAATCTGTTCAGAATATGATTTCAGTTGTATCGAAAAATAATTTGCTATGCTATGTGGTAGATACAAGTAAATTCGAACATATCAATGAGATGAAGCAGATTCTTGTCGGATTTGCAGAAAAAATTGATATCATCAATATGAATAACATACCTATGCAGCACACGATTGAACTTATGAAGAATAAGAATCAGTTACAGCAAAAGGTTGTTGAGTTCATAAAAAATGCTGACTTATATATGGATAATTTTGAATATGTGGATATGGATAAGATACAGCTGAAAACTGGTGAAGGTGACGAAAAGCCAGATGAGAAAGTGCTTGATATTCCAGAGAACATTATGGATCAAATCAGATTGGTTTCTACTTATAAGGGAGTCCATGTTCCAAGTATGATGTTTGACTCCACAGGAACAAAGAAGATTGCAGCTATTGCCAGCTATGTAATTGAAGCACTTGAACAAGGCAGAATTTTAGTCGTGGATGAGTTGGATAGCAGTATTCATTTTAAGCTTACCAGGGCGATTGTTGCGATGTTTAATAATGAATTAAATACAAGTGCACAGATGATATTTACAGTACATGATATAAATCTTATGGATTGCAAGAGAATGTTTCGAAAGGAGCAGATTTGGTTTGTTCATAAGGATGAAGAAGGTGTGTATGTATATTCACTTGCAGATTTTACAGCACAGCAGGGCGTACGAGATACGACAGATGTTATGGAAAAATATCGGAAAGGTGCGCTTGGAGCTTTGCCTGATCCTGAATTGATTAACTCATTGCTTAGTATTAAAAGTGGTGTAAAGGGGGATGATGCCGATGCCAAATAAGCTCCCTAAGTTTTTGGATAACCATAAAATCTGTATTATCTGTGAAGGTAATGAGGAATATGAGTATCTAAATCGATTAAAAAATTTAAAAGTATGGAATGAGCAATATGATATTTCATTGGTCAATGCCGGTGGAAATGGTAATATCCCAGCGAGGTATCAGGACCGATATCAAAATGGAGCAGATGAACTTGTACTTGTATTTTGTGATACAGAGAAGAAGCCTCACGAGCAGTATGAGGACATTAAACGCAAAATTAATGAGTTTCATGGTGTGGATAGTGCAGCGAATGAAGTGCTTATATTTGGTAATCCATGTACGATGCAGATTATATCTAAACATTGGACCGATGAAAATCTGAAATCTCCGGCAAAACCAGTGAATGCTCCCTTGATAAAGGAATATACAGGGGTGGAGAATTACAAAGGAAGAGCAGACCAGATTCAGAAAGTTATGGAACATGTTACTGTGAAGAATTACAAAGATATGAGCCGACGAGTGAAAGATTTGGATTCGGATGATTCTGTTACTGGCAGCAGTAATTTTGGAAAGTTCATAAAGCTGTTTGAGAGTGATGACAGTGGGTGGATTGAAGAGATTAATGAAAAAATATAGAAAATTAAAAGAATTGAGATTAGCAATGGTATAGAAATGAGCCTAAGGATAAGGAGATTAAAAATATGAATGATAAATTAAAAAATTATGTCGAAATACAGGCGGAAAAAGCAGAAAATTTATCTTTTTGTAGAGGATTGAAATTACTACATGTTAGAGATCAAGTAGAAGAAATACTAGGACATATTGGTAAGATAGGGATATTTGAAGAATACACGGTACATAATATTTCGCATATTGATGAGATGCTTGGTATCATAGAATGGTTGATTCCCGATGAAACAAAAAAAGAAATGACGTCTGCTGAGTGGTTAATGTTGACTTTAGCAGTTTATTTTCATGATTTAGGTATGGTAGTGACAAAAGATGAATATGAAAAACGAGAGACCTCATCTTTTAAGAACTATAAAAATGAAGTCCTTTCTGGAATGGAAAAATCAGAGTATGTTGAATTTGTTGAAAAACAAGACGAATATTTTTTGTATCAAGAGTTTGTTAGAGAAAATCATGCAAGAAGAATAAAACAATGGATAGAAGGAAGTTTGGAAACTGACTTGGGGGATGCATCGACAATTAAAGAAATAATAGAAGACATCCTAAAGAGTCTAGATAAAATGTTCAAAGTTGATTTAGCTATGATTTGTGAAAGTCACCATGAAGATGATATTGATGATTTTACAAAGTATCGAGTAGATAATGTATATGGAAATGATAAAAATGAAAAAGTAAATTTAAATTATATTGCTGTTATTCTTAGAATAGCGGATTTATTACATATAACAAAGGATAGAACACCTTCTATAACAAGAAAGATGATAAATGTTTCTAATCCAATGAGTGTTGTGGAGTGGGAAAAGCAAATGGCTGTGCGAGCTGTACAACCAAAACTAAAAAGAGATGGTGAAGAAAATATTGATGAAAAGCTAGAAAAGGATACAATAGAAATTACGGCATATTTTGAAGGTGCAGAAACTGCAGAAGCATATTTCGGATTATCTTCATATTTACAGTATACACGTAAAGAATTACAAAAATGTAATGAAATTGTTGAAAAAGCGAGAAAAAAAGAAGGTGCATTATCATATAAATTTCCTTGGAGGGAAATTGACGAAACTAGAATTACCGTTATAGGATTTGAAACGAAAAAACTTCAATTTACTATCGCACAGGAAAATATTTTACAATTGTTAGTTGGTCATACATTGTACAACGACTCATCAGTTGTTGTAAGAGAATTAGTTCAAAATGCGATAGATGCAGTAAAATTGCAAAAACAGTATGAAAATAAAAAAGGTAGAATTATTACTCAAGGAAAAGTACAAGTTGACTGGAATGAAGAAAAAAGAGAATTGAGTTTTTGGGATAATGGAACTGGTATGACGATTTCTGATGTAGAAAACTATCTCTTAAAAGTTGGGGCTTCAAAATATCGTGACGATACAATTAAAAAAGAATTTCCTGATTTTTGCTCTATTAGTCATTTTGGAATAGGTATTTTAACATGCTTTATGATTGCAAATGATATTGATATTGTAACGAATTCTGAAGAACAGAATGATGTTAATAGTATTAATTTACGTAAAGTGAATGGTAGCTATTTGCTGAGAAGAATAAATAAGTCAGAAGTTGATAAAAGAATAAAAAATCACGGTACAATGGTTAAGTTATATGTTAGAAATGATGTAGATATGTCAACATTGGAAGATGACTTATGCAAATGGATAGTTTTGCCTGAAATTCCAGTATTCTTGACTGCAAACGAACAACATGAAACTAGAATAGGTTATGATTCTTTGAAAGATGTATTAACGAAATATTTGAATGATACTGGAAGAAACGTTGATGGAGAAAAATATGATGTATATGAAGAAAACCAGGGTAATGTATCTGTAGCATATGCAGTACGACATTTAAGATATCTGTCTGATTGGTGTTTGATGGAAATAGATAGTAGACGTTCAAATCAAAAAAATCAATTGCCGATTGGAACTTGTGTCGAAGGAATTCGGGTTGAATTTACTACTCCGGGATATAAAGATTCGTCCATTTTAGCAATTGCTAATATAAAAAATAGTAAATATCAAACGAATGTTGCAAGATCTGCAATAGAATTGGATGCTAATAGTGAGGTGTTGTCAGATATTTATGATGTATATCGGAAATATATTCAGGAGCAGATGAATACTTTAGAGAAGTTGGATTATTCAAAATCTTGGGCTCTGTCAGAGGGACGTTATCTTATGCAACCTCTAGTGAATAGTAGGTATTCAAATGAACATAAAGAACCTGTTGATGAGACAATTTTAATACAAAGAATGGCAAAGATAAAAAGTCTTTCGTTAGAAAATGAGGGGATTCGTCAAATTGTATCAGCAGAGCAAGTGTATGAGATGCCGGAGATAAATATTATTGAGAGTAAAATGACACAGGCAGCGGAATATTTACTTAAAGAAATTAAAAGCGAAGCTACATTAAAGAATCTTATTGGTGTAGTATGTCCAGAAGATAACTTTTTAGATGATGTAAATAATATACTATGTAACTATGACATTTATAATACTCTTCATCAATATGCTTTGAGCAATAAAGAAGTCAGTAAAATTGTAGTAAATCATAATCAAAGACGCATACAATTAACATATGCTTTGAAAAAAGATTCATGGTATGAATTTGATTTAAGAAGCAGAGGCATGGAAAAGGTATTGTTTGTTCCAAAGAATGAATTTATAATTGATGGTTTGAAGGAAGAGATAGGTATTAAAACATTGGGGGCGATATATATACGGAGTGATTCTTCTATATATGAGTACGTTCGAAAAATTATTAATACATTCTTGGAGGAGGATAACAAAGAGAATAGACTTCTTTTAGAAGTATTCTTAGGCAATATCTTTGATAGTAGTATTTTAGAAAGAACATTTTCAACAGATATTGACACAAATAACATGGTTAGACAAATGATGGATGAAAGATTTATTAGGTTGAGTGATGAATTATTAACAAAGATGTGGTCAAAGATTAATGTTGAGGAGTTTACTAAAGTGATTCTTACTCAAAACTATTCGCTTTATTCTATTGCTAACTGGTCAAGACAGGGTGATAGCATTTGATTTAAAATTAATTGCTTAAAAGGTGATTGCGAAACGCTTGCAAAAACTCCCAAAATGACAAAGAATATGTGAGATTTCAAGAATAATTATACTCAATATGGTAATCTATAATTTGACTAGACACAATATATAGTTGCTGAAATCGAGTTTGAATAATGTACAAGAGCCAAGAAATGCCGAATTTACGGCGTTTCTTGGCTCGTTTTTGGTTGCGTGACAATCAAATGACAATAATTTTGGAAATTAGTATGTGCTCATATCGGATTTGAATATGTAGCATTTTTTTTTGCATAGAAAAGTTTTATTTGTCTCAAATCATAAATAAAATCATCGTATTTATTATAATCTCTATAAAGAATATCTTTAATAATTGGTGTTAATGAGAAAATTAGTGAAAAAGTTAATAACACAAGAACTATAACTTGTAATGCCATGGTAATCATTTCGTCTTGTGAAGCAGCATTTCCAATTTTTTGTGCTACAAATGCAACAATAGGAATAATTATTGCACCTAATGTCTTAAATGGTTTCTTTAATGGAGCTATGTAGTCACATTGGATTTGTGCCTGTTTTGCTTCCTCAATTAACATATCAAGTGAGTCAAAATTTTGAATTTCTATTCCGTAGTCTTTTAATACATTAATGGTCATATTCATTCGTTTTTCGGAATAAGGGACATAGTGTTGCTGAAGCATTACTTTAAGATTCCTTTTCATGGAATCAATTATAAAGAAAATTATAAGTGATATAATACCTAATGCCATCGGGATATATGAAGCCCAAGTTTGCTTAAAAATTAATAAGATACCACTAATAATAGCACTTGCAAAAAGGATGATTACAAAAATCTTTCGGTAAAGGGGAAGTTTTGTAAAAGGAATAGTGCTTTTAATACTTTTTAATCCAATTTTATAGCTGATAAATAAGTCACAAAATCTCATATGAATATCTCCTTTTTATTCGTAGTATATTGCAATAGGATGTACAATATTTAAGGATGATTGTTGACCAAAGAATGAAAGCATGATTTGGTTCAACCCGATGCCAACTTGAGCTAATGGAGAAATATTTGTACTGTCATTAGTATCTGTTGTTATTTTGTTAGTGATATATCCAAGAACTTTGATTTTACCGCCGAATTTAAAGAGTGTATGAGAAAATCTCTGTAAATAAGATTCTTCTATGATAATTAAGGGCAAT
>NZ_JBKVPW010000007.1:0-160117 GCF_046968865.1 Gallintestinimicrobium sp.
CGAAGGTCATAGGTTCAAATCCTGTCCCCGCTACTCAATGCCCAGATAGCTCAGTTGGTAGAGCAGAGGACTGAAAATCCTCGTGTCACTGGTTCGATTCCGGTTCTGGGCATTTTTCTATGGTATGGGATACTAGCTCAGTCGGTAGAGCACCTGACTTTTAATCAGGTTGTCGGGGGTTCGAATCCCCCGTGTCTCAGTAAGAAGACTTGAAACATCAAGTCTTTTTTTTATACCTGAAATCCTGTACAATGTAGGATAAAAGAGTTTATTTTTTCTAAAACCGGTCAGAACAACAAAAGGAGCAGACAAATGGCGGAACAGATCAAAATCATATTGCCGGAAGCAGTAAAAAAGATTATCAACGTTTTGCAAAGTGCCGGATATGAAGCATGGGCGGTTGGCGGCTGCGTCCGCGACAGTATACTGCACCGCGAACCGGATGACTGGGATATTACGACTTCTGCGAGACCGGAGCAGGTGAAAGTGTTGTTTCATCGTACAGTGGATACCGGTATTCAGCATGGCACAGTCACTGTTTTGATGGATAGGGTTGGTTACGAAGTGACGACCTATCGAATTGACGGAGAATATGAGGATTCGAGGCATCCGAAGGAGGTTACGTTTACAGCGTCGTTGCAGGAGGATCTGAGGAGACGGGATTTTACGATCAATGCCATGGCATATAATGAGGAAGCTGGCTTGGTAGATATTTTCGGGGGAATCGAGGATATTTCGAAAAAAGTGATCCGATGCGTTGGAGATGCGAAGGAGCGTTTCACAGAGGATGCACTGAGGATGATGCGTGCGGTTCGTTTTTCTGCCCAGTTGGGATATGATATCGAGGAAGCGACACGTCTGGCGATCTGTGAACTGTCACAGACACTTGAAAAGATCAGTGCTGAACGGATCCGAACAGAGCTTTTAAAACTTCTGGTCAGCCCACATCCGGAGATGCTGCGGATATGCAGGGAAACGGGCATGACGGCTGTTTTTCTGCCGGAATTTGATCAGATGGCGCAGACAGTACAGAACAATCCACATCATTGCTATGATGTCGCGGAGCATACGATTCAGGCATTGATGCATTCTGCACCGGAAAAAACGCTGCGGCTTGCGCTTTTATTTCATGATATGGGAAAAGCGAAGACGCGGACGACGGATCAGGACGGCGTGGATCATTTTCATGGACATTCGGAGGTCAGCGGCGAGCTGGCAAGGACAATCCTGCGCCGATTGAAATTTGATAATGAAACGATCGATCGAGTTGTCCGTCTGGTGCGGGCACACGATGTGAAAATTGAACCTGGAGAACGAAATATGCGGTTTGCTTTAAACCGTCTGGGTCCGGATCTTTTCCCGGAATTGTTTTTGGTGAAAGAGGCAGATCTGGCAGCCCAGAGTGATTATCATCGGGAGGAGAAACAAGAACATCTCAGGAAAATGCAGGAAGATTATGAGGCGGTGATTGCAAGCGGTGCATGCCTGACATTAAAAGGGCTTGCGGTAAACGGCAAGGATCTGATCGGAATCGGGATGCAGGCAGGACGTGGGCTGGGAGATATTTTGCAGAAGCTTCTGGAAGAAGTGCTGGAAGAGCCGCAGCGCAATATGAAAGAATTTTTACTGGAGGAAGCCAGAAGGATACAGGTGAAAGGTTCCTTTTAACAAAAACAGCTCAGGATACTCTGATTTAGAGTCCTGAGCTGTTTTCTATATGCATTTTGCGATGCTCGTTCTCAGGAATAAAATGTCATATGAGAATTTGCAATTAGCAGAACTTGCCGCCTTTTACTGCAGGAGCGATAGACAGATCTGCGGTATAGAACGGGATCAAGGTAGCCTGTACTGCATGATACAGATCAGACTTGCCGGGCCATACGGTGCCGATCAGGTTGTTGTTTGCATCCAGCTGATGGAACCAGGAGCCGTGTACATGATCCAGAACCTTTTCATCCAGATACTGCATGAACTCAGCGAAGTTGTCTGCATATTTCTGGTTGCCGGTTACATGGAACAGAACTGCGGAAGTATTGATTGCTTCTGCAAGAGTCCAGTGCATTCTGTCGTGAACAACCGGTTTGCCGTTCCAGTCGGTGGTGTAAACGATACCCGGAGCGCCGTCAGCATTCCATGCGTCTTCGATTGCACGGTTGTACAGGTTTTCTGCAACAGTGATGTATTTGGAAGCGCCCTCTTTGTCGCCCTTGAAGGTGGACAGAGCCCACTGGGTGATCAGACGGGACCATTCGATACCGTGACCGGGAGTTGCGCCGTAAGGCTTGAACTGATCGTCAGGACGATCTTTGTTGCATTCCAGATCAGCAACCCACTCTTTGGTGAAGTGTTCCGGGATTCTCCAGTTGTTTGCGGATGCCCAGCCAACAACGTGATCGATGATGCGGCCTGCTCTTACGCGGTATTTCTCATCGCCGGTTACGTCTGCAGCTGCCAGGAAAGCTTCTACAGTGTGCATGTTGGCATTTAAGCCGCGGTAGTCGTCCAGAACGGTGAACTCGGTGTTCCAGGTATCGCAGGAAAGACCTTCTTCTTCATTCCAGAAACGCAGGTCATACAGAGCAAGGGCATCGTCTAACAGCTCTTTTGCACCGGGAACGTCTGCAAGGACGCCGGAGGAAGCTGCAAGAATTACGAATGCGTGTGCATAGCACTGTTTGTTAGGCAGGATATTGCCGTCTGCAGTCAGACCGGCATACCAGCCGCCGTTTGCAGTATCATGCAGTTCGCCGCGCAGACCTTTGATCGCTGCTGCAGCAAGCTCTTTGCTGCCGGGATGACCGAGGAAGGATGCCAGGCTGTATACATGTGCCATACGGCTGGTGATCCATGTCTCACGGTTGCGATCTTTCCACGGAGTACCATCATCTCCTAAATAATAAGAACTTCCGCCAGGAGCGGGGAAGTTATGGCCGAAAGAAAACAGTCCTTCTCTGACATCAGCCAGAAAAGCTTCGTTTTCCTTGGTGCCGAGCTGATATTTTACATTTAATTCGCTCATTTGTTTTCCCTTTCCTCAGCGTATTGATACGCTGACCCTTTATACGGTTATTGTATCAGATGGAGTCTGAAAATGAAATAGGATTTTCAGGAAGATGTTGACATGTTACAGTTCACTCGCGCCATTCGCAAAAGCGCATCTTCGATGCTTTCCGCTGCTTCGCAGCTCATTTTTGCTCATAAAAGGGCGCTCCCTTCATGGTTTCTTGTGGACAGATTCTCATGCGAGCATGGAATCTGTCCACAAGAAACCACGAGTGAACTGTAACGTTGATACATAACCGGAACATTTTGCTCATAGGATAGGTAGTACCTAAGAGGCGGGAGGGAATGCTGGTGAATGACAGGTCCGTAAGCGTACTGGAAAATTATGATTTTGAAGTGATCCGCACACAGAAAAGCAGAAATGCAATTTTGTGTGAAACGAATAAAGGTTGGTATATCCTGAAAGAATATAAAGGACCGGTCTTCCGGCTGGAAATGATGGCAAAGGTACTGGAGGGAGTCCGGCAAAACGGCTTTACGCGTGCGGAACAGCTTCTGTATACAAAAGAAGGCGCGCTGTTTTGCTGCGATCAGGAGCAGAACAGATGCATTGTAAAAAGCTGGCCACAGGGAAGAGAATGCAGTTTAAAGGATGGACAGGAATGTCGGGATGCCATGCGCACCCTGGCGGTTCTGCACAGCGCGCTGCATTTTCCACAGCTGCAGCAGGAGTATGGGCTGCACGCAGTCAGCCTGGCAGAGGAATATGAGAAACGGAACCGGGAGCTGCGTAAGGTCAGACGTTTTTTGCGGGAAAAGAGTCAGAAGACAACGTTTGAGATCAACCTGCAGCAGACGTTTGACCTGTTTTTGGAAGAGGCGGAGCGGGTGACGGAGGACGTCCGTTCCTATGGATCTCTTCTGGATGCGCGGGAATGCGAGGAAAGCGGAAGCTTTTGTCACGGGGATTATCAGCATCACAATCTGCTCTGTCAGAATACGACGTCCGTCATCAATTTTGAAAAATGTGCCCTGGACAGCCAGATGCGGGATCTGTATCTTTTCCTGCGTAAGCTATTAGAGAAGACGAACTGGTCAGTGCCGCTGGCGAGAGGACTTTTAGACGTTTACGGAAGGATCAGTCCGCTGTCTGCGGTGGATTATCTGCAGCTGTATTATCGCTTTGCATACCCGGAAAAATTCTGGAAAATTGTCAATTTTTACTACAATAGTCGGAAAGTATGGATACCTGGAAGGCACATGGAAAAGCTGGAGCGGCTGCTTATTCAGCAGGGTGCGAAAAAGGCTTTCCTGGAGCAGACATTTTCCCTGTAAGTATTGACAAACAAAGGAACTACAGGTATAAATAGAATATAATGTTTCTGGGCAGGACTGCCCTTTTAGACATTTCGAATGGAACAGGAAAAGAAATACAGGAGGAGTTCATAATGAACAAGACAGAATTAGTTGCTGCCATCGCTGAGCAGGCAGAGATTTCGAAGAAGGATGCAGAGAAGGCTTTAAAGGCTTTCACTGATGTTGTAGCAGAAGAACTGAAGAAAGGCGAGAAGATTCAGCTGGTTGGCTTCGGTACTTTTGAAGTATCTGAAAGAGCTGCAAGAGAAGGCAGAAATCCTCAGACTGGCGAAGCAATGACAATCGCAGCTTCTAAGACCCCTAAGTTCAAAGCTGGTAAGGCTTTAAAGGATTCTATTAACTAAATCAGAAGATGACAGGGCAGCTGCTGATGCGGCTGCCTTTTGTTATTCTATAAATAACGTTGTTCTTATACGATAACAAATGCTCCGCCGGCGGTGGTTAGCATTTAGTAGAGAAGGGAAAAAAAGATGAGACTGGACAAATATTTGAAGGTATCCCGGCTGATTAAGCGCCGCACCGTTGCAAACGAGGCATGCGACGCGGGCAGAGTGTTGTTAAATGACAAGGTGGCGCGGGCGTCCGCAGAAGTAAAGGCAGGAGACGTGATTACGATTCAGTTTGGCAATAAGGATGTAAAGGTCGAGGTCCTGACTGTACAGGAAACTGTACGCAAAGAAGAAGCAAAAGAGATGTTTCAATATCTCTAAAGTCATAACGGCAGACATCGGCGCGTATACTGTGTAAGGAACAGTAAGGAGGGCGCGCGATGGAAGAATTAAACAGCAGAGCAGGACAGCACCGGATCAGTTTGGTCAACCGGGAAGCGTGTGCGATTAACGGCGTTTCTGATGTGCTTTCCTTTGATGTGGGGGAAGTGCTTCTGGAGACGGAGCAGGGGATGCTGATGATCCGCGGCAGTGAGCTGCATGTGAGCCGCCTGACGCTGGAAAAGGGAGAAGTGGACATTGACGGGCGGATTGATAGCTTGACCTATTCAGAACAGACAGCTTCGGCGGGCAGCAAAGCGGAATCGCTGCTGAGTCGGCTGTTTCGGTGACGGATGAGCAGTGAGATCGCCAGAGAGGGAACGTTCTGGCTGCATTCGGTTTTGCTGGGGATGGCGGTGACACTTGTTTACGATTTTCTGCGGATTTTCCGGAGAGTATTTCCACACGGAATATTCTGGATTTCGATAGAGGATCTTATTTACTGGTGTGTTGTGGCAGGCAGCTTTTTTTCCCTGTTATATCTGGAAAATAATGGGACATTTCGGTGGTTTTGCGTATTCGGGGCAGCAGTTGGGATGCTCGTTGTAAAAAGCACGGCGAGTCCTTTTCTGGTAAAAGCTGGAGCGCGGTTCGGTCTCTGGATAAAAAAGGTGATTTCCTATGTTGCAGGATGGCTGATGCGTCCCGTAAAGTATACCTTTCGAATAGGAAAAAACGGTTTTTCGAAAATTTTCAGAGGTGCCAGACGGAGTGCAAGAATTTTGAAAAAGCGGTTGACTAGCCGTTTAAAACTGGCTAAAATAGCTTTATGTAAACAGAACAGAAAAGCATTGCGAGGCAGGAAAAATGGTTAAAAGAAAGATTGTTTTTCGCCGGAAGAAACGGGAGAACCGTTTGAGCATGCTTCTGGTAACGATGGTAGTTCTGATGGTGCTGGCGGTAGTATCGATCCGGAGCATGGAGCTGCGACAGAAGCAGCAGGGATATCAGGATCAAATTAAACAGCTTACGCAACAGATTGAAGAAGAGACACAGCGGACGGCGGAAATCGAAGAATACGAAAAATACACCAAGACGCGCAAATATGTCGAAGAGGTTGCAAAGGATAAGCTCGGACTGGTGTATGACGGTGAAATTATTTTTAAACCGGAGAATTGAGAGACGGCTGTGAAAACGTTCGTATCGGCAGGACGAATGTAATATAATGAGCGCAAGAGAGCGGGAACAGGCGAAGCCTGCTCATCGCGAACGGCGAAATTATTGAGTGAGCTGTGCTCACGATATAATATAAGAAGAAAAAGGATTGCGGATTCCGGATGGGATCCGCGTTTTTTTATTTCATAGGAAAATGCGTCCTATGAAATAAAAACGCTCCGCGAGGATGTGCACTCGGCGCAAGGGTAGATGGTTGCTAAAGCAACCGCGCCTCGGCGCGAGAATGTGCCAGGGCACATTCTTTTTTGTACAGTTCTGCGGATACCTCTTTTCCTGAAAAAAAAGAATCTACGGTTTGCCTGCTTTGACAAAAGGCGCGCATGTCAGCAGTTATACTGGAGAAAAAAGGTCGCAGGAAAGGACATGCCATGGAATCTCAATATTGGAATGACGAAGTGCAGCAGTCGGCATGGCTGCTGGATTATGACCGAAGATGTATGCTGGACTGTGCGGATACGTTTCAAAATCTTGCTGCGGTTATGGGTGAGATGAACTGGGAGCTGGAGCAGGAAAAAACGCCGGACGATCGGGAAGAGCTGCTTCGGCGCAGACAGGCGATGGAGAGCCGGAAACAATATGCGGCGCATATGCGTCAGATGGCGGGAATGCTGCAGTCGGTAGCGGATACGTCCGTTCAGCTGATCCGGCTGGGCGGTCGGCAGGAAAAGCAGATTGTGCGCGCCCTGGCGGGAGAAGGCATTGTAGTAGAGGATATTTATCTGCTGCGGGGAAAAGAGAACAGGCTGCAGATCACGATATCTGTCCGCCTGACAAAGAACAAAAGCATGACGGTAGAGGAAATTGCCGGGTATTTGTCGGTGCTGATGGATATCCGGCTGGTGCCGCAGAAGAGGAATCCATATTTTGTCGGAGAAGAATCCGTGAGTCTGTATTTTGAGGAAGAGCCGATTTTCAGCTGTTTGACAGCGGCGGCATGCGCGACGGAAGAAACGGAGAGCGTCTCCGGGGACAGCTATTCTTTTCTGGAAACGGACGACAGCGTTGCCATGATTTTGTCGGATGGAGTTGGTTCCGGGGAGAGCGCGGCGCGGGACAGCGGCAGGATTGTAGACTTGACGGAGCGGATATTGGATGCGGGGCTTGGACCGGATATGGCGATGCTTTTTTTAAATGGGATGGCAGGCGCGGAGGGGGACGAAAACCGGATGGCGACGCTTGATCTGTGCCGGATTGATCTTTACCGGGGGGAGTGCGAGACAGTGAAAGCTGGCGGGGCAGCAGGGTTTATCAAGCGCAGCGACCGTGTGGAGAAAATTCAGAGCAGACAGCTGCCGCTCGGCATGTCGGCGTCAGAGGACATCAGTGAAAAAAAGTGGCAGTTAAACAGCGGCGATCTGGTCATTTTGGTTTCGGATGGTGTAGTGCAGAACTGGCCGTGCGGGGACGGGGAATATCTGTTGGAGCAGAAAATCGCTTCGTTGAACGTCAGCTCACCGGTCGACCTGGCAAACCTGATTTTGCGTTATGCAATCCGCCAGTGCGGCGGCAAAATCCGAGATGATATGACGGTTTTAGTTACGGGAATCTGGAAAAACGAAGAACGGGAGATAGAGGATATAGAATAAGAAGTTTCGCTGGACAAACATCTGAGGTATAATGTAGGGGCACAAAGGAAAAGCAAGGGCTGCCGAAGGCAGCAATTGGTTTTCGTGTGCCCCTAACGAGAGTGCAAAGAGCGCGTCAGCGCGGGCACTCGAGTTTATCAGCAGAAAGGAAAAGCAAGGGCTGCCGAAGGCAGCAATTGGTTTTCGCGTGCGCCTAACGAGAGTGCAAAGAGCGCGTCAGCGCGGGCACTCGAGTTTATCAGCACAAAGGAAAAAAGGAGACTGCAGGATGGATCTGACGGAAAAAATTCTTTTCTATATGAAGCAGTATCATATGATCCCGGAAAATAAAAATATTGTAGTCGGACTTTCCGGGGGAGCAGATTCCGTCTGCCTGCTGTATGTGTTGGTTGCGCTGCGCAAGAAGCTGGGACTGCAGCTGTGCGCGGTGCATGTTCATCATGGCCTGCGCGGGATAGAGGCTGATGCGGATGAGGCGTATGTGCGCGATATTTGCCGGGCGTGGAATGTGCCGTTAAAGGCAATGCGGATTGATGCGGCGGCGCTGGCGAAACAGTGGGGAATCGGCTGCGAAGAAGCCGGACGCCGGGCACGCTATGAAATTTTTGAAGAGTGCTTACAGGAGATGGGCGATTGTCACGGTGCAATTGCGGTGGCGCATCATCGGGACGACTGCGCGGAGACGCTTTTGTTTCACATGTTCCGAGGCACTGGTCTGGACGGAATGGCAGGGATTCGCCCGGTGCGAAAGACGGAACGGGAAAGCATGATTATCCGTCCGCTTTTGGAAACTGGAAAGACAGAAATAGAAGGCTTTCTCCAGGAAAAAGGGATTTCCTGGCGGATAGATTCTACGAACACCGGAGAAGATTATACAAGGAACCGAATCAGGAATCGGGTTCTGCCGTATGCGGAAAAGGAAATTTGCAGCGGAGCCGGAGCGCATCTGGCGAAAGAGGCACAGCTCCTGGCAGAGACGGCGGATTTTGTGCGCAGCTGCACCCGACAGGCGCTGGAACGCTGCAGGGTGGAAGCAGATGCTTTGAAAACGAATGTGTGCGGCAGAGAGAGAGTAGAGCATGTGGGGCGAAGAAAAGTAACTGCGGAGCATACGAGATACGATAAACAGACTATAATAAAATTAAATATCGAACTTCTGCAACAGGAAGATATTTTCCTGCAGAAGCAGTGCGTGAGGGAATGTCTGCTGGAGATCGGCACGGGGCGCGACCTGACGGCAGCGCATATCGAAGCAGTGTGGCACCTTGTAGGGACGGACTGCCAGAGCGGTAGGAAGCTGCGGATTTCAGCGTGTCAGCTCGAGGTGGAGCGGCAGTTTAGGCTGCTGGTATTTCGCAGGTTGGAGCAGCAGGACGCATTGCCGGAGCAGCAGGACGCATCGTTGGAGCAGCAGGACGCATCGTTGGAGCAGCGGTTTGACCGGGGCGGGCAGGTTGGGCTTCAGACCACAGAGCTTCCGCTCCCAGAGCATTCTAGCGAGCTGCATGTTCCGGGGATGGGTGTGGTGTCAGTGCGATACCTGCAGCGGGACGAGCCGACAGCAGGTGAAAAAAATACCGCAGCAGGCGAAAAAAATACTGCGGCAGGCGAGGAAAGCGGCGCTGCTGTTAGTGCTTTTTTAAAAAATATCCCTCAAAAAAAGTATACGAAATGGTTGGATTATGATAAAATAATACAATCTGTCGTATTTCGAACGCGCAGGAGCGGAGATTATCTGACAATCGATGATAATTTTTCAAAAAAAAGCTTAAAGAAATATATGATCGAAGAAAAAATTCCTGCAAATGAGCGGAACAGTATGATGGTGCTGGCAGACGGGAATCACATTATCTGGGTACCGGGCGGAAGAATCAGCACATACTATCGGGTAACGGAGCAGACGAGGGTGATTTTGGAAGTTACCTGTATGGAGAAGCAAGAATAGAACAGAAAAACCAAGGAGGATTTGGGCATGGCAGAAAGAGTTGAAGTGATGTTGTCGGAAGAAGAGGTAGACAGAAGGATTCAGGAGATTGGTGAGCAGATCAGTAAAGATTATGCCGGAAAACAGGTTCATCTGGTATGCGTATTAAAGGGCGGCAGCTTTTTCTTATGTGAACTGGCAAAGCGGATTACCGTTCCGGTATCCCTGGATTTCATGTCGGTATCCAGCTACGGCGGTGATACCAAATCAAGCGGAGTTATTAAGATCGTAAAGGATCTGGATGAGCCTCTGCGCGACAAGGATGTTATTGTTGTGGAGGATATCGTGGATTCCGGACGTACCCTGAGCTATCTGCTGGATATGTTAAAGGCACGCGGACCGAAGTCCATGGCGCTCTGCACGCTTCTGGATAAGCCGGATCGCCGTGTGATCGATGTAAAGGTAGATTATACCGGATTCCAGATTCCGGACGAATTTGTGGTAGGCTATGGTCTGGATTACGACCAGCGTTACCGCAACCTTCCGTACATCGGAGTGGTAAAATTTGATTGATGCAGGCTTTTAGCCGAAGGAGGATGCAGTGAACAAAAACGGCAGAGGAATGAATCTCGTCATTTCCCTTTTGCTTATTGTGCTCCTGGTTTTCTGGTTTTCGGGAATACTGCGCAGCATGGAGGATACCTGTACACAGGCGGAATTCAATCAGATGCTGGATGCCGGAGAAATATCGGGAGCTGTAGTGGTGCAGAACCGGGAAGTGCCGACCGGTTCCGTGGAGGTACATCTTACCTCGGGAGACGAAAAGGTGCTGGTGGTATCGGATGTCAATCCGGTGCTGGAGGAGCTGGAAACGGCAGGAGTCAAGACGATCGTGAGGGATGTGCCCGGCGATAATATATTTTTAACGTCCATCCTGCCTGCGCTGATCACTGTGGGCGGTGTGCTTCTGATCTTCATGATGATGAATGCACAGAATGCCCAGATGAATGGCGGCAATAAGATGATGAATTTCGGCAAAAGCCGTGCGCGGCTGAGCCTGGCAGGCGACAGCAAGGTTACATTAAAGGATGTTGCCGGACTGAAGGAAGAGAAGGAAGACCTGCAGGAGATCGTTGATTTTTTAAGAGATCCGGGCAAGTTTACAAAGGTCGGGGCGAGAATCCCCAAGGGTGTTTTGCTGGAGGGACCTCCCGGAACCGGTAAAACCCTTCTGGCAAAGGCGATTGCGGGCGAAGCAAACGTTCCGTTTTTCTCCATTTCCGGTTCTGATTTCGTGGAAATGTTCGTCGGTGTCGGTGCTTCCCGTGTTCGGGATTTGTTCGAAGAAGCGAAAAAAAATGCACCATGTATCGTGTTCATTGATGAAATAGACGCGGTGGCGAGACGACGTGGAACCGGTATGGGCGGCGGTCATGATGAAAGAGAGCAGACGCTGAATCAGATGCTGGTAGAGATGGACGGTTTCGCTGCAAATGCAGGAATCATCGTAATGGCAGCGACAAACCGCGTAGATATCCTGGATCCGGCGATCCTGCGTCCCGGCCGATTTGATCGAAAGATCGCAGTTGGACTGCCGGATGTTGGAGGAAGAGAGGCGATCCTGCAGGTTCACGCGAAAAATAAACCCTTGGGTGATAACGTGGATTTAAAACAGATCGCTCAGACAACGGCAGGATTTACCGGAGCCGATCTGGAAAATCTGTTAAACGAGGCGGCAATTGTAGCAGCAAAGGATAACCGGTGCTTTATCAGTCAGGAGGATATCAAGACTGCTTTTGTAAAAGTAGGAATCGGAACAGAACGAAAGAGCCGTATTATTTCCGATAAAGAACGGAAGATCACAGCGTATCACGAATCCGGACATGCGATTTTGTTCCATGTGCTGCCGGATGTCGGACCGGTTTATTCGGTGTCGATCATTCCGACCGGCGCAGGTGCAGCTGGTTATACGATGCCGCTGCCGGAGCGTGACGATATGTTTATGACAAAGGGTCGCATGCTGCAGGAGATTATGGTATCCCTGGGCGGAAGAATCGCGGAAGAAATTATTTTTGATGATATTACCACCGGCGCATCCAGTGATATCAAAAAGGCGACACAGATTGCGAAAAAGATGGTAACACGGTACGGAATGTCTGAAAACGTAGGTGTGATCTGCTATGATGATGACGATGATGAAGTGTTCATCGGACGGGATCTGGCGCATGCAAAGGCCCACAGCGAACTGGTGAGCGGGGAGATCGACAGAGAAATCCACCGGATTATCGACGAGTGTTATGCAAAGGCAAAGGCATTGATTCTGGAAAACAGTGATGTGCTGCATAAGAGCGCACAGCTGCTTCTGAAAAAAGAAAAGATCAGCCGCGCAGAATTTGAAGCGCTGTTTGAAAAGCAACCGGAAGATTTCTTCGCGTAAATGGTAAATAGTCACAAAAACAAAAGCGAAAATTTGTGATATTTGTGAAAACGGAGAATATACAAAAAGGGGCGGGTCTGCTATTATACTCTTTGTAACCCCCCCCAATACATTATATATTTTTGCTATACCCCATAAGAAGAAATACCTTCTCTGAAAAGGACAGCTTAACGGCTGTCCTTTTATCATGCGGCAGAATATCCTTATGCTGCGATATAGCGCTGGAGCAGGATTTTGGCTTGCCATTCCGAAAACGGTAGTATAAAATGGGTCTGTAAAGGATAGGTAAAGAAAATCATGGAATTTAATCGTTTTTTCAGTGATCAGAAATATATGAATGAAATGCGCCCTGTTTTCAGTAAAAGGGCGCTTTATAGTGATACGACAGAAAATTATGTGACACCGCCGGAGCCTGCACCCTACAGCAGGGTAAAGATCGCATTCCGCACCAAGCGCAGCAATGTCGATCGCGTTTTTTTAGTCTGTAAAGGGCAGAAAAATCTGATGTTTAAGGCATCATCAGACGCGCAGTTTGATTATTATGAAGTAAAGCTGCAGCTGGATAATGAAAAGATCAGCTGGTATTTTGAAATTCAGGCAGGTGCGATCACCTGCTATTACGATTTTCGTGGTGTGGTAAAACGGCCGGATGAGCACTACAATTTCGTCCTGATTCCTGGCTTTGATACGCCGGACTGGGCGAAGGGTGCCGTGATGTATCAGATTTATGTGGATCGCTTCTGCAACGGGGATCCGACAAATGATGTCCTGACAAATGAATATCATTATATCGGCGCAAAATCACAGCATGTAGAGGACTGGTACCGGTATCCGTCCTCAATGGATGTGCGTGATTTTTATGGCGGAGATTTACAGGGCGTGTTGGATAAAATGGATTACCTGGAGCAGCTCGGCGTGGAGGTAATTTATTTCAATCCGCTGTTCGTTTCGCCTTCCAACCATAAATATGACAGCCAGGATTATGACCATGTGGATCCGCACTGCGGAAAGATCGTAAAGGATGGCGGACGGCTTCTGGAGGGCTGGGAAACAGATAATACCCACGCAGACCGTTATATCCTCAGAACCACAGACAGCGAAAATCTGGAAGCAAGTGACAGATTACTGATCCGGGTCATTGAGGAAGCCCATAAACGTGGAATACGGGTAATTCTGGACGGTGTATTCAATCATTGCGGTTCCTTCAATAAGTGGCTTGATCGGGAGCGGATTTATGAAAACAAGCCCGGCTATGAGAAGGGCGCGTATATTTCAGAAGACAGTCCATATCATGATTACTTCAGTTTCCATGACAATAACCGGTTCCTATATAATCCGACCTATGATGGATGGTGGGGCCACGATACACTTCCCAAGCTGAATTATGAGGGATCCAGACAGCTTGAGGACTATATTTTGCAGGTCGCGAGAAAATGGGTATCTGCGCCCTTTCATGCAGATGGCTGGAGACTGGACGTTGCGGCAGATCTTGGACATTCCCCGGAGTATAACCACCGGTTCTGGGCAAAATTCCGGGATACGGTCAAGGAGGCCAATCCCCATGCATTGATTGTTGCGGAGCATTACGGAGATCCGTCTTCCTGGCTGCAGGGAGATCAGTGGGATACGGTTATGAACTATGATGCATTTATGGAGCCGGTCAGCTGGTTTTTAACAGGCATGGAGAAGCACAGCGATGATTATCGGCAGGATCTTCTGGGAAACGCGGACAGCTTTGTGGGCGCAATGGCATATCACGGAGCAAATATGGCGATGCCGTCCTGGTTAACTGCCATGAATGAGCTCTCCAACCATGACCATTCCAGATTTTTGACCAGAACAAACCGTCGTGTCGGCAGAACGAACAGTCTCGGCGCAGAGGCGGCAAATCATGATGTAAAAAAAGCAGTGCTTCTGGAGGCTGTTGTCATGCAGATGACATGGCCTGGCGCGCCTACGGTTTATTATGGCGACGAAGCGGGCGTCTGTGGCTTTACCGATCCGGATAACCGCCGTACCTATCCGTGGGGCAGGGAAGATAAAGAACTGATCAACTTTCATCGGGAGATCATCCGGATTCATCGTCAGAATAAGGAATTTAAGACAGGCTCCTTAAAATGTCTGACCCTGGACTATAATTTCCTGGCATATGGGCGATTTACAAAAAATAATCATTCGGTTGTTTTGATCAATAATAATGAAAATGAGATTACAAAAGAGCTTTCTGTCTGGGAGCTGGGGATCCCGCGGGACTGCACGCTGCAGCGGCTGATCCTGACCGGGGAAAGGGGCTATGACATCAATCCGATGGAGATAGAAGTTTCAGCAGGACGAATTACGGTGACGATGCCGAAGACATCCTCCATGATTTTGCAGTATCGGACAGAAGAGGAAGAAAAGCCGGTGAAGCCCAAAAACCGGCGCAGCTTCTGGGAGTTTGGCTAAAAAAGGAATATTATGTTAAAACAGTATTTAGAAAAGACGGCGCAAGACGCCAGATGATCATGCTGGTGTAAGGATAGGCACCCGGAATGAAATATCAGTTAGAAAATGCTATATAAAAAAAGCCCGATGATTCGCGGTTGCCCGAAAGAAAACTTTCAGGCGAAGCTGCGAACCGACGGGCTTTTTGCGTGCGTACATGGAATGTGGATACCGGTGTGTACGTGTATGTAACGTCGATCAGTCGATAATATTGTCCTCATCCAACGCGATCCACTCGTCGTGCAGACGGTTGCGGATGTCTTTTAAACGTTTGGAGGTATAGAACGTGAAGATAATATTTTCAATTCCGGCGAAGATCAGCGAAATGCCCATGACCTGAACGAACAGGCTGCCGCCCTTTGCAGGGTTGAAGGTCAGGAAAATACCAAACAGCAAATAGACAATGGCAGAGAATAAAAGCAGTCCCCAGCCGGAGAGCTGATAGTGGCGGGCATCCATCGCGGTCTGGATTTTAAATACACTCTCTACGATTTCATAGATACCGACCAGCACCCAGGTAATGGAAAGTATAGCACCGGGATGGGTCAGAAACAAAATACCAAACAGCAGGGCGAAAAGTCCGAGTGCAAGATCGAACTGGAAGCCGATGTGGTAGCTGACGTTAAAGAAGTAGCCGACTATTTTGCTGACGCCGAAAACAACCATCAAAACACCGAGCAGGGTGCAGATAACGTTCATGGAAGTATTGGGCCAGATCAGCAGCACCGTGCCGAAAATGCCAAGCAGCAGGGAGCTGACCAGTGCGAACCATTTGGCACATTTGAAAGCATGCGTGGTTTCATCAACAATATGATTGGAATATCTCATGGTAAAAGTCCTCGATTCCTGCATATTTGCGGATGCGGACACTGTTTTCCGTTCCGTATAAGCTCAGTATAGAACGGCAGCAGGAAAAAAACACCGGTCAGATTTGGAAAAATGAGGAAAAAATGAGCTGCCAGGCAGAAGAAAGCATGGAAGCATACAGGTTCGGAGACAGCACAGAGGAATTGGAAGCGTTTGGTGCTTTACAAATACAGTAAAAAGAGGTTATCATAGTAGGTAATAGGGGAAATGGGTATTTCGCGAATGGCACGGGTGAACTGAGAATGGAGAACACATGATCAAACTGGTGGTGACAGATATTGATGGAACATTGCTTCAGAGTGGAGAAAGGGAAGTACCGGAAGCAGTTTTTGTTCAGATCGACAGACTTTTGAAAAAAGGAATATTATTTGCGGCAGCGAGCGGCAGACAGTACAGCAATCTGAAAAATCTGTTTGCTCCGAAGGCGGAAGAGATGACGTTTCTGTGCGAAAACGGTGCGATTCTTTATCGAAAGGATCAGATTTTAAAGAAACGGCCGATGCCGCGCAGCCGAGCAGAAGCGCTTGCGAAGCAGATTCTTGCCAATGACGATATGGAAGTTCTGATTTCCGGAGCCAATACCAGTTATCTGATGCCAAAGCATGAAGATTATATTTATCATATTCAGTATTTTTTGGGAAATCGTGTAGAAATTGTTCACAGCCTGGACGAAATTAAAGAGGATATGATAAAGGTATCAGCTTATTGCAGAAGCGGCGCGGCAAAATATGACAAGCCGTTCGGTGATCCGTGGAGAGGAGAGTTCTCAGCGGCGGTTGCAGGAGAAAAATGGCTGGATTTTATGCTGTCGGACAAAGGAACCGGAATGCGGGATCTTTGCGGTGTGCTGGGGATTTCTCTGGAAGATGTGATCGCGATTGGGGATAACTATAACGATCTGCCGATGCTGGCAGAGGTCGGGCATCCGTGGATTATGAAAAATTCGGCACTCGATCAGGCGGGCTTTGGGCAAAGCCATGAATTTTTACGGGCGGAAAGTGTGGAAGAAATTTTGAAAAAGCTTTGAAAGGAAGGGTAACAGGATATGATGGTTTCAACGAGAGGACGATATGCGCTGCGCGTGATGATCGATCTGGCAGAGCATAATAATGGAAAATTTATTCCGCTGAAGGATATCGCGGAGCGGCAGGAAATTTCAGAAAAATATCTGGAAAGCATCGTGAAATCCTTAACGAAGGCAGACGTGCTGGAGGGTCTGCGCGGCAAAGGCGGAGGGTACCGGCTGACCAGACCGGCGGAGGAATACAATGTATATGAGATCCTGAAGCTCACGGAGGGCAGCATGGCTCCGGTGTCCTGTTTAGAGGACGCTGCAAGGGAATGTGAGCGAAGAGGAATGTGTGCGACGCTTCCGGTCTGGGAGGGGCTGGAAAAGGTTGTTCGGGAATATTTGTCGGGTATCACCATTCAGGAGCTGACCAAGCAATGGCAGCCCGGAGATAATTATGTAATTTGAATGACAAAACTGCTTTATTTTGCAAATATTTCACGGTTTGTACGTAGTAAGTAAAGGCAAAATGTGGTATACTATAAAACTGTAAAAAAGCGCTGTTTTATGAAAAAGAGCAAGTGCCGACAAAAGAACGGCATAGATTCGTGTATCGGCACAGGAAGGCCGGAATATGACGAAGGACGAGCGCAAAGAGCAGAAGCGCAAAGAAGCTTTCCGGAAATGGGCACGGCAGCATGCAAAGCTGCGCAGGAATCTGAGAAAGCATGGTGGGGACATTCTGCAGTCCGGCAACTTTAAAAGCACCAATAGCTTTATCCAGCACGGAAGCGTGTCCGTACACAGCCATTCGATCCGCGTGGCGGAATGCAGCTTAAAGCTGGAAAAATTTCTTGAAAAACTTGGCATCCACTGTCACGAACGGGACCTGGTCCGGGGCGCGCTGCTCCACGACTACTTCCTCTATGACTGGCATGACAAGTATTCCCACGAGAAGCTGCACGGCTTTCACCATCCGCATGTTGCGCTGGAAAATGCGAGTCGGGAGTATCAGCTGACGCCGCGGGAACGGGATATTATCCGGAAGCATATGTGGCCGTTGACCCTGTTCCACATCCCGCGCTGTCGGGAAGCATGGGTCGTGACGACTGCGGATAAATACTGCTCCTTGAAGGAGACGCTTCTGGAGCGCAAGGGGCGTAATAAGAACAGAAAGAAATCAGAAAACGATGACGCAGAGGACACTTGCTGAGAGTCTGGCAGCTTATGCAGACAGCGATTGCTATCCCTTTCATATGCCGGGACATAAACGGCGGCTTACAGAGATGCTGCCGGATTTTCCGGAGGCGTTGCAAAGGGCGGCGAGACTGGACATTACAGAGATCGACGGATTTGACAATCTGCACGATCCCGAAGGAATTTTGAAAGACGCGGAGGAAAAGGCGGCGGCGCTGTATGGTGCGGACAGCTGTTACTACAGTGTCAACGGAAGCACGGCAGGGCTTCTGACCGCAATTTCAGCAGCAGTGCCGGAGGGTGGAAAGCTGATTCTGGCGCGCAACTGCCACAAGGCGGTTTACCATAGCATTTATCTGCGGCGGCTGACGCCGGTTTATCTGTATCCGGATATCGTGCCGGGGACATCCCTGGCAGGCACGCTGACAAAGGAACAGATCGAAGCTGCGCTGATTCAGAATCCGGACGCATCTGCAGTGCTTTTGACCTCTCCGACCTATGACGGAATCACGGCAGACATTGCGTCGATTGCAGAGACCGTTCACCGGTTCGGGAAGACTTTAATCGTAGATGCCGCCCACGGAGCACATTTCGGATTTCATCCGGGATTTCCCAAAAGTCCGGTCGCACTGGGGGCAGATCTGACGATCGTAAGCCTTCATAAGACGATGCCGTGCCTGACACAGACCGCACTCCTGTTGCAAAAAGGCAGCCGGGTCAGTACGGAACGGCTCCGGCTGTTTGAAGGAATTTATCAGACGAGCTCGCCCTCCTATCTGATGATGGCGGCGATGGATTCCTGTATGGACATGGTGAAAAAACATGGCGCAGGACTGTGGGACAGCTTTTTTACGGAAAAAGAACGTTTTCTGGAACGCTGCAGCAGTCTGAAACGGCTGCAGGTTTTGACGGACGGCACGAAATGGAGCCGGAAAATGACGTCAGAAACCGGTTTTTTGATGGATTCCGGCAAAATTTTATCAGAAACTTCAAAAACATGTTTGACCGGAAAGCGTTTTTACGATATTCTTTTAAAGCAATATCATTTGCAGATGGAAATGGCGGCCGGAAATTATGTGACCGCGATTATGACCTGTTGTGATACAGCAGACGGTTGGCAGCGTCTGTGGGACGCCCTGAAAGAGATCGATGATTTCTGTGTCGCCGCGGACGAGCCGGTACAGGAAAACCGTAAGCTGCTTGCGTATCCGGTTTTAAAACAGCAGATCAGTCTGACGGATGCGCTGGATGCGCCAAAAGCGCAGGTGCCGTTTACAGAAGCGGCAGGACAGACAGCTGGTGCGTTTATCAATCTGTATCCGCCCGGAATTCCAATTGTGGCGCCCGGGGAACAGATCACGCAGGAAGCTGTCGATGTGATTACGCGTTACAGGCAAATGAATCTCCCGGTTCAGGGAGTCGATCATGATGCCATAACAATACTCAAATTATGCTAAAAGGAGATTTACAATGAGAAGAACCAAAATTATCTGCACAATTGGTCCGTCGTCTCAGGATGAAGACATGCTTCGTAAGATCATTCTGGCCGGCATGAACGTGGCGAGATTCAACTTTTCCCACGGCGACTATGAAGAGCATGGACTGAAGCTTGAAAGAACCAGAAAGATCAGCCGTGAGCTGAACCTTCCTGTTGCAGTACTGCTTGATACAAGAGGTCCTGAAATCCGTCTGCGCGACTTTGCAGAAGGCAAAGTAGAATTAAAGGCAGGCCAGAAGTTCACTCTGACCACCGAAGAGATCATGGGTACCGCAGAGCGCGCAACCATTACCTATAAGAACCTGCCTCAGGATGTTAAGCCTGGCGATTCCATCCTGCTGGATGACGGTCTGATCGGTCTGAAGGTTGAAGAAGTACAGGGCGACACAGAAATCGTCTGCACCGTTATGAACGACGGCCCTATCTCCAACCACAAGGGCGTTAACGTTCCCGGCGTAAAATTAAACCTGCCCTTCATCGATGAGAAGGATCACGCAGATATCGTTTACGCTTGCGAAAAGGGCTTTGATTTCATCGCAGCTTCCTTCGTAAGAAGCAAAGAAGACGTACTGCAGATCCGTGAGATCTTAAAGGAGCACAACTCCAAGATCCAGATCATCTCCAAGATCGAGAGCCTGCAGGGTATTCAGAACCTGGAAGAGATCATCGAAGTTTCCGACGGTATCATGGTAGCCCGTGGCGATATGGGTGTTGAGATCCCGATGGAAGAGGTTCCGATCATCCAGAAGAGAATCATCAAGCTGACAACTGCAGCTGGTAAGAACGTTATCACTGCTACACAGATGCTGGATTCCATGATGAAGCATCCCCGTCCGACCCGTGCAGAGGCAACCGACGTTGCAAACGCTATCTACGATGGCACAACCGGTATTATGCTTTCCGGTGAGACAGCAAACGGCGATTACCCGCTGGAAGCTGTTCAGACCATGGTTCGTATCGCAGAGCGCGCAGAAAAGGATATCGACTATGTAGGCCGTCTGCAGAAGACTGGTGCAAGACTTCCTCAGGAGCAGGATACAACCACTTCTATCTGCCACGCAACCTGCACCGTTGCTACTGACCTGAATGCAGCAGCAATCATCCCGGTATCCATGTCTGGCTTTACTTCCGGCATGGTAGCACGTTTCAAACCCAACTGCCCGATCATCGCATGCACAACCAGCCGTCTGGTATGGCGTCAGATGAACCTGCAGTGGGGCGTAACTCCTCTGCTGATCGCAGAAGAGAACACTGCAGAGGATCTGTTCCGTGAAGCAGTTAAGGCTGCAGAGAACGCAGGTCTGATCAAGAAGGGCGACAAGGTTGTCCTGACTGCAGGTATGCCTCTGGGTATCCCCGGCAGAACTAACATGCTGCGTGTTGTAGAGGTTTAATAGACAATAACATACTGCCGCACTGAAGAGGTTCAGCGCGGCAGTTCTGTTTTTACAGGAAGAAAAATTTCGGAGGAGGGGTTTTCTTTCTGTAAAAGCAGGACTGCTGCAGCTTACAGGTCCAAAGGTACAGACAAGACAGATGCAAAAATACGATACAGGGGGTACGGGTATGCAGAAAGCGAAGAAGTACGTCATGGCACTGGATCAGGGAACGACGAGTTCCCGTTGTATTTTGTTTGACAGGAGCGGAAAGGTATGCTCTGTTGCGCAGAAAGAGTTTGCACAGTATTATCCCCAGCCGGGCTGGGTAGAGCACAATCCGATGGAAATCTGGTCGTCCCAGCTTTCCGTAGCGGTCGAGGCGATGGGACAGATCGGCGCGGAGGCGGACGATATTGCGGCAATTGGCATTACGAATCAGCGTGAGACGACGATCTGTTTTTCGAAAAAGACCGGAAAACCGGTTTATCCGGCGATTGTATGGCAGTGCAGGCGGACAGCGGATAAGATCAACGCGCTCAAAAAGGACGGTTTTGATAAAGTGATCCGGGAACGGACGGGACTGATTCCGGACGCTTATTTTTCCGCAACGAAAATCTGCTGGATTCTGGAGCACGTGGAGGGCGCGCGCCAGATGGCAGAGGACGGAGAGCTTTTGTTCGGCACTGTGGACACCTGGCTGATGTGGAACCTGACCAAGGGACAGGTGTTTGCGACGGATTATACCAACGCATCCCGGACGATGCTGTTTGATATCCACAAACGGCAGTGGGATCCGGAAATTCTGGATTATTTTCAGATTCCGAAAAGCATGCTTCCGGAGGTTCTGCCGTCGAGCGGAATGTTTGGCGTGACGGAGGAATCCGTGATCGGCGGGGAAATTCCGATTGCAGGAGCTGCGGGTGACCAGCAGGCGGCGCTGTTCGGACAGTGCTGTTTTGATGCGGGCGAAGCCAAAAATACATATGGAACCGGCTGCTTCCTTTTGATGAATACGGGCGAAAAGCCGATTGAATCCCAAAACGGACTGCTGACGACGATCGCAGCGAGCGGCAAAGACGAAGTGCGTTATGCGCTGGAAGGAAGCGTTTTCGTGGCAGGCGCTGCGCTGCAGTGGCTGAGGGATGAGATGCGGATGTTAAAGAGTGCGCCGCAGTCGGAGGAATATGCGTCGGCAGTGGAGGATACCCAGGGCGTATATGTTGTGCCTGCATTCACCGGATTAGGTGCGCCTTACTGGAATCCGTATGCGCGCGGGATTGTGACCGGGCTGACGAGAGGAACTTCGAAGGAGCATTTTATCCGCGCTGTTTTGGAATCGCTTGCCTATCAGGCGGAGGAAGTCATCGAAGCGATGGAAAAGGACTCTGGAATCGAGCTGAGGGCCCTGCGTGTGGATGGCGGTGCGAGCGCTAACAACTTTTTGATGCAGTTTCAGGCGGATATGCTGCAGAAGCATGTGCTGCGCCCGGAATGTATCGAGACGACCGCACTGGGAGCCGCTTATCTGGCGGGACTTGCGGTCGGCTTCTGGAAAGATAAGGACGATATCCGAAGCAACTGGGCACTGGAGCGTACCTTTGCACCGGTAATGGAGCCCAAAGACCGCGACAGACGTTTAAAGGGCTGGAAAAAGGCAGTCCGTGCGGCGCTGTATTTCGCCAATGACGAGGAAGAGTAAAAGAAGTAAGCTGTTATGGGAAAAATCTATTATATTATGGGAAAAAGCGCCTCCGGAAAAGATACGATTTACCGGAGATTGATGGAAGATAAAACGTTTGCGTTTCACACGCTGGTGCCGTATACGACAAGACCGATGCGGAGTACGGAAGTAAACGGCAGAGATTATTTTTTTACAGACGAAGCAGGGCTGTCCCGGCTGCAGGAAGCGGGCAGGGTAATCGAGCTGCGTTCGTATCAGACAGTGCATGGAATCTGGAATTATTTTACGGTAGACGACGGGCAGGTGGATCTGGCAAACGATAGCTATCTGTTGGTGGGGACGCTGGAATCCTACCGGAAAGTCCAGGCTTACTACGGTTTGGAACAGGTAATTCCGATTTATGTGGAGGTCGAGGACGGACTGAGACTGTCCCGTGCCGTTGAACGGGAACGGGCGCAGAGGGAGCCGAAGTATGCAGAGCTGTGCCGACGGTTCCTGGCGGATGAAGCGGATTTTTCCGAAGAAAAGCTTTCCAGCGCGGGAATTGTGAAAAGATTCCAAAACGACGATCTGGAACGCTGCCTGCAGGAGATTTTCAGGGAAATTACGAAATTGGAAGGAGATGAGTGACATGGCGGGATTTCAGGATATTATCGGGCAGGAACAGATCTGCGAGCATCTGCAAACTGCGCTGAAGCTTCAGAAAGTATCGCATGCCTATATTATCAACGGAGAACGCAATTCCGGTAAAAAATTTATCGCGCGGATTTTCGCCATGGCGCTGCAATGTACCGGAGAGGGGGAAAAGCCCTGTCAGGTTTGCCGTTCGTGCAGACAGGCACTTTCGGAAAACCATCCGGATATTATCCGGATTACGCATGAAAAACCGAACAGCATCGGTGTAGAGGATATCCGCACGCAGGTCAATAACGATATGGGAATCAAGCCCTATCAGGGACCTTATAAGGTTTATTTGATTGAAGAGGCGGAAAAAATGACGGTTCAGGCGCAGAACGCGCTGTTAAAGACGCTGGAGGAGCCGCCGGAATACGGCGTGATTATTCTGATGACATCGAGTCTCGAAGCGCTGCTTCCGACGATCCAGAGCCGGTGCGTGCTATTGAATATGCGTCCGGTACGTGACGAGCTGGTGCAAAAATACCTGATGGAGCAGCTGCAGGTGCCGGATTACCGGGCGAAGCTGTGTACGGCGTTTGCACGCGGGAATATCGGACAGGCAAAGCTGCTTGCATCGAGCGAGGACTTTGACCGGGTGCGGGAAGAGGCGGTGACGCTGCTCAAATATATTAACGAGATGGAAATCACGGAGCTGGCAGCAGCAGTCCGCAAGATTACGGAGTATCAGCTCGACATGACGGATTATCTGGATATCATTTCCGTCTGGTACCGCGATGTACTGATGTTCAAGGCGATGAATGACGCAAATCACTTGATTTTCCGGGAAGAAATACAGTATATTAAAAGGGTGGCTGACAGAAGCTCCTATGAAGGATTGGAAAAAATTCTGGACGCCCTTGAAAAGGCAAAGGCGAGACTGCGTGCAAATGTCAGCTTCGAACTGACGATGGAGCTTTTGTTTTTGACGATTCAGGAGAATACCTGAACATGGAGGTAGATAGATTAGATGGTAAAGGTAATTGGCGTAAGATTTCGGACAGCGGGCAAGATCTACTATTTTGATCCGCTGAACTTTCAGGTAAAAAGAGGTGACCATGTCATTGTAGAGACTGCCAGAGGGGTAGAGTACGGTACGGTAGTCGGTTCCCCCAGGGAAGTTGAGGACGACAAGGTTGTACAGCCCTTAAAGCCGGTGCTGCGCGTGGCGACAGAGCGCGACGACGAGCAGGAAGCCGGAAATAAGGCAAAAGAAAAAGAAGCGTTTAAGATCTGTCAGGAAAAAATCCGCAAGCACGGTCTGGAAATGAAGCTGATCGATGCGGAATATACCTTTGACAACAATAAGGTTCTGTTCTATTTTACGGCGGACGGACGTGTGGATTTCCGCGAGCTGGTAAAAGACCTTGCAGGCGTTTTTAAAACGAGAATCGAGCTGCGCCAGATCGGCGTGCGCGACGAGACGAAGATTCTGGGCGGAATCGGTATCTGCGGCAGAGTGCTTTGCTGTCACAGCCATCTGTCCGAGTTTATTCCGGTTTCCATCAAGATGGCGAAGGAGCAGAACCTTTCCCTGAATCCGGGCAAAATTTCCGGCGTGTGCGGAAGACTGATGTGCTGTCTGAAGCATGAGGAGGAAACCTATGAGGAATTGAACCGCCGTCTGCCCAATGCCGGCGATTATGTGACAACGGACGACGGCTTAAAGGGCGAGGTTTCCTCTGTCAACGTCCTGCGCCAGCTGGTCAAGGTGCTGGTTGAGGTCAACGACGAAAAGGAACTGCGCGAATATAAGGTAGAGCAGCTGAAATTCCGCCGCAGACAGCATGGACGCGGACGCAAAAACGGTGAGGGCGACGAGAAAGAGATGAAAGAACTCGAAAAGCTCGAACGCCAGGAGAAGAAGGAAGGAAAATCAAAGCTGGATGACTGACCGGACAAATTTGTTAAAATCAGGCGAACGGATTGACGATCTGCAGAGAAACGGGCTGAAAATCATTCAGGACCCGGGGAGATTTTGCTTCGGAATGGACGCGGTGCTCCTTTCGGGTTTCGCTTCTGCAGGCATCCGGCAGGGTATGCGTGTGCTGGATCTGGGAACCGGGACGGGGATTATTCCGCTGTTGCTGTCCGCAAAGACGCAGGCGGAGTCCCTGTGCGGTCTGGAGATTCAGGCAGACAGTGCGGATATGGCGAGGCGCAGCATTGCCATGAACCATCTGGAGGATCGGATTTCTGTCATACAGGGAGATATCAAAGAAGCAGATAAGCTTTTTGCGGCTGCTTCTTTTGACGTTGTAACGTCTAATCCGCCATATATGATCGGGCAGCATGGTCTGACCAATCCCGAAGCGCCGAAGGCGATTGCGAGGCATGAGGTTTTATGTACCTTTGAGGATATCGCAGCGCAGACGGCGCGGCTGCTTGCATCGGGCGGAAGCTTTTATCTGGTGCATCGCCCGTTTCGGCTGGCAGAGCTGATCGTCACCCTGTCGAAATATAAGCTCGAGCCTAAAAGGATGCAGCTGGTGTATCCGTATGCCGACCGCGAGCCGAACATGGTGCTGCTGCAGGCGGTGCGCGGCGGGAAACCGCGGATGACGGTGGAAAAGCCGCTGGTGATCTATAAAGAGCCAGGTGTGTATACAGAGGAGATCTATGGGATTTATGGGTATTAAGGGAGACCGCCCGGAGGGTGCAGCGGACGGACAGTTTTGTACCAGGAGCAAGTGCCGTCGATTGCGCTGCGGTGTTCTGGCAGCAGTGCTTGCGGCAGGGCTTTGCCTGAGCGGATGCCAGGGAAAAAATGTGGAAACGATGGCGGCGTTTGCGGAAAAGGAAGGAACAGAGGACGGCACTGGAGCCGCAGACAGCGTAGACGGCGAGTTCGGGATGTCGAACGAGTCTGAGGCTGAAACCACTGTGGACGGCGACACAACTGCAAATCCCGGCGCGAGTACAGGCAGTGTAGAGGATGCAGCCACCGTTAAAGAGCTGAATCGCGTCAAGGTAAAGGGCATTTATGTCAGTGGTCCGATGGCGGGCACGGCGGGAATGGACAATCTGATTGCGCTGGTCGATCGTACAGAGTTAAACGCGCTCGTCATCGACGTCAAAAATGACGACGGGTATCTGACCTGTGAGCTGGATGTGCCGCTGGCAGAGCAGATCGGCTCTGAGAAGCACTATATCAAAGACCTTCCGGCGCTCGTGCAGACCTGCAAAGAAAAGAACATTTATTTGATTGCGCGCGTGGTTGCGTTTAAAGATCCGATTCTGGCGGAAAAAATGCCGGAGTGGAGCTTACATAACAGTGATGGAAGCGTTTTCCGGGATAAAAGCGGGCTGGCATGGGTCAATCCTTACCGCAAAGAAGTCTGGGAATATCTGGCATCTGTCGGGGAAGCGGCGATAAAAGCCGGATTTGATGAAGTACAGTATGATTATGTGCGTTTTTCGACAGACAGCCGGATGAAGCAGGTAGATTTTGGCGACAGTACGAAGGGAAGAACGAAAACCGAGGCGATCAGCGGATTTACGCTGTATGCCTCGGAGAGAATCCACGCGGCAGGCGGACGGATTTCTGCAGATGTTTATGGTGTTGTGATCGATAGTGAAGAGGATCAGCAGATCGTAGGACAGAACTATGTGGAAATGTCCAGGTCACTGGATGCGATCAGCCCGATGATTTATCCGTCGCACTATGGACCGTATAATTATCAGATTCCGGTTCCGGATGCGCAGCCATACGACACGGTGCTCGCAGCGATGCAGGCATCCAAAATGGTGCTGGCCGGGCTTGATCCGAAGACCGGGAAGAAGCCGGTTTCGGCGGATGTGAGTGGGAATGATGCGGTGGACGCAGCGATTGTAGGCGGGGAAGCGGTCAGCGGCAACAATGCGGCGGACGCGGCAGCAGACAGCCAGAGCACGTCCGGCACAACCGCAGTTAGCGGTAACGACGCTGCACAGGATGCAGAGAACGCGCAAGCTGCAGATGGTGCGCAAGCTACAGCGGACGCGCAAGCCGCAAAAGACGCGCAAGCCGCAGAGGACGCGGCTGCGAAAACCCCTGCTCTCAGCAAAGAAGAGATCGCCCAGCTGGACCCTACGACCGGCGTGCAGGCGACGGTTCGACCATGGTTGCAGGATTTTACCGCGACATGGGTAAAGGGGCATATTTCCTATGGCCCGGAGGAAATCCGCGCGCAGATTCAGGCGGTCTACGATGCCGGATATGAGGAGTGGATTCTCTGGAATGCAGCCAACCGCTACACGGAGGGCGGACTGCTGACACAGGAGGAAGAGGAACAATGACGGGAATTTTATATTTGTGTGCGACACCGATCGGCAATCTGGGAGATATGACACCCCGCGTGGTGGAAACGCTGCGCAGCGTGGATCTGATTGCGGCGGAAGATACGCGAAACAGCCTGAAGCTGATGACGCATTTTGAAATTCATACTCCTATGACAAGTTATCACGAATATAATAAAGTGGAAAAAGCATATACGCTGATTGCAAAGCTACAGGAGGGACAAAATATTGCGCTGATTACGGATGCGGGGACGCCGGCGATCTCCGATCCGGGCGAGGTGCTCGTGCGGATGTGTCTGGAAGCAGGAATCCGGGTGACGAGCCTGCCGGGTGCGGCTGCATGTATCACGGCGCTCACGATGTCGGGGCTTTCGACCAGACGGTTTTGCTTTGAAGGTTTTTTGCCGCCGGATAAAAAAGAGCGCACCGAAATCCTGGAGGATTGCCGGGAGGAGAGCCGGACGATGATTTTTTATGAAGCGCCCCATCATCTGAAAAAAACGCTGCAGGAGCTTGCGGCGGTGCTGGGCGACCGGAAAATTACGTTATGCCGTGAACTGACAAAGCGGTTTGAAACGGTGATGCCGACGACGATTTTTGCCGCGACGGACTATTTCGAAACGAATGATCCGCGGGGAGAATATGTCCTTGTGATCGAGGGAAAAAGCTACGAGGAAAAGAAGCAGGAAGCACAGAAAAACTGGCTGGAAATGCCGGTGGAGGAACATGTTGCACTGTATGAAAGCCAGGGCTTTGACCGGAAGGAAGCCATGAAAAAAGCGGCAAAAGACAGGGGCGTGAGTAAGCGCGACATCTATCAGAGCCTACTTTAAAAAATACCGGAAAACAGTTGACAACTGATAGGATGGATAATATACTTTGAATGTCAATTCACTGAAATATGATTTGGAATTAAAGGAGATAGTATTATGTTAGAGAGAATCGCAGGCATTATTCGCGAGCAGCTGAATCTGGACAATGTTGAAATTACAGAGGAAACCTCTTTTAAAGATGATCTGGATGCAGATTCCCTGGATCTGTTTGAACTGGTTATGGCATTTGAAGAAGCTTACAATGTTGAGATCCCTTCCGAAGACCTTGAGAAGCTGGAAACCGTCGGCGATGTTATGGATTACATCAGAGATAAAGAAATCGACGCTTAATTTACGATAGAGATTATGAACAGGGAAAACGGGCTGTTTTGTCGAAAGACAGGCAGCCCGTTTTAGCGTGGCAGAAAAATACGTGGCATGGAAAATGTCAGCGCAGGCGTGGACTACAGTAGAGCTTTTGCCTGCGTTTTGCGCTCGCTTGACATGGCACTGCAAAAGGAATATGCTTAAACCACTGGGAAAGGCAAACAGGGGAAGTGCGATTTTTTGCAGATAAAAAGGAGGAGCCGATTATGGAATTCAAGGGATGCAAAAAGTCGACGCAGCCTGAGGCAGGCAGAGGCCGGACAGAATTTTACAATTCATTCAGGAGAGAAAAAGAAACATGAAGTACGATTTTACATCAGTGATCGACAGAACGGGAAAGGATTCCATCGCATGGGAAAACATTCCGGTGCCGAATGCAGAGATTGCAGAGGGGTTTGACCGGATTCCGATGTGGGTGGCGGACATGAATTTCCAGACAGCGCCGTCAGTTTGCGAAGCGATCACGAAGCGTCTGGAGCATCAGGTGTTCGGATATTTTGATCCGTCCGAGGACTATTACAACAGCATCATCAATTGGCAGAAGGTCCGCAACGGCGTTGAAGGGCTGACAAAAGAAGCGATCGGTTATGAAAATGGCGTGCTGGGCGGTGTTGTCGCTGCGCTGCAGGCATTTTCTGCACCGGGCGAGGCAATCCTGGTTCATTCTCCGACGTATACCGGATTTACCAGTGTCCTGAACAATAATGGACGCCGGGCAGTACATACCGAGCTGAAACGGGATGCAGAGGGCATCTGGCGGATGGATTATGAGGATATGGATAAAAAGCTCAAAGAAAACCATATTCATCTGGCAATTTTTTGTTCTCCCCACAATCCGAGCGGACGTGTCTGGGAACGGGAAGAAATTGAAGCTGCGATGGAGGTTTATCGTAAAAACGACTGTATCGTTATTTCGGATGAAATCTGGTCAGACCTGACACTGGGCAATCGTCAGCATATTCCGACACAGACGGTTTCCGAGGATGCAAAAAACAGAACGATTGCAATGTATGCGCCGACGAAAACCTTTAATCTTGCCGGACTGATCGGTTCCTATCATATTGTATACAACCCGTATCTTCGAGATCGGATGAACAAGCAGACCTCGCTGTCTCATTATAACAATATGAATATTTTTTCCATGCACGGACTGATCGGTGCCTACAGTAAGGATGGTCAGGAATGGGCGGATGAGCTGAAAGCTGTGCTGACAGAAAATATGGAATGGGCATATGATTTTATCACGAAAAACTGGGATGGTGTAGAGCTTGCAAAGCCGGAGGGCACTTATATGCTGTATCTGGATTGTCATAAATGGTGTGAAGCACATCATAAGACAATGGATGAGCTGCTGCAGGCAGGTGTTAAAGTCGGTGTTATCTGGCAGGACGGCAGAGCATTTTTCTACCCGGACAGCATCCGGATGAATCTGGCGCTGCCATTTTCGAGAGTGCAGGAGGCCTTTCATCGTCTGGATAAATATGTTTTTAGGGCAGAAGCATAAAGGAGCAAAGTAAGGCATAACGAAAGGAGAACTGTAAGATGAACAGAGAAGTGACAATGGAACTTCTGGAAAAGTACGGAAAAGAATTTGTACAGGATCGTGCAAACCGCGTTGCTCAGAACGCAGTTGTGGGCAAGGGCGTAAATGCAGCTGCAACAGACAGCGGCGTAGAAAGAGAGATTGCGAATACATTTTCTATCAGCCTGGAGCAGGGCAAGATTACCAACCAGAAAAAGAGCGGCCGCTGTTGGATGTTCGCAGCCTTAAACTGCATGCGTTTTCAGGTAATGAAGCACTGCAATCTGGAAACTTTTGAGTTGTCCCAGAACTATACCCTGTTTTATGACAAGCTGGAGAAATCCAACTATTTCCTGAATACAATTCTGGATACTCTGGAAGAGGATACAGACAGCCGGTTGATCGCACATTTGCTTTCCGCACCCTTAAATGACGGCGGACAGTGGGATATGCTCTGTGCAATCGTAGACAAATACGGACTGGTTCCGAAGGAAGCGATGCCGGAAAGCGAAATTTCCTCCAACACAAACGAAATGGTATCTTACATGACAGAAAAGCTGCGGGAGTTCGCATGCACTCTGCGGGAAGCATACCGTGCCGGCAGCACCAAAGAAGAGCTGCTTGCAAAGAAGGAAGAAATGATGCAGATTGTTTACAACATGCTTTGCATCTGCCTTGGCAATCCGCCCAAGACCTTTGATTTCGAATACCGTGACAAAGACAAGCAGTTCCATCGGGAATGTGGCCTGACCCCGAAGGAATTCTATGCAAAATATATCGGTCTGAACTTAAATGATTACATCAGCCTGATCAATGCGCCGACTGCGGACAAGCCGTACTACAGAAGCTACACTGTACAGTACCTGGGCAACGTTGCAGAAGGCCGTCAGGTAAGATATGTCAATCTGCCGATCGAAGAGCTGAAAAAGGCTGCAATTGCACAGATGAAGGATGGCGAGCCGGTATGGTTCGGCTGTGACGTCGGCAAGCGCTCCACCAGAGAGAGCGGCGTTATGGATACCAAGATCTTTGCACTGGAAGATCTGTTCCAGACCGACTTCCCTATGACCAAGGCACAGCGTCTGGATTACGGACAGAGCCTGATGACCCACGCAATGGTATTCCAGGGCGTGAACATCGATGAAAACGGACAGCCCAATCGCTGGAGAGTGGAGAACAGTTGGGGACCCGATGCCGGAAGAGATGGCTACTACACTATGACAGACAGATGGTTTGACGAGTATACCTATCAGATCGTTGTAAACCGCAAGTACCTGCCGAAAGAGGTTCTGGAAGCTTACGAGCAGGAGCCGATCGTATTAAAGCCCTGGGACCCGATGGGATCTCTGGCATAAGGAGAAAACGCAAGTCGCGTTTCTTCCAGGAAAAGATATTGCCGGCGCAAAAACGTCGGTGCGAGAGAAAAGCGTCTTCGGAGAGAAATCTCCGGGGCGCTTTTTTGTGCGATACATCTTGATCTTTCTCGAAATATCGTTTACATTAAATACATTCTATTATGGCAGGCGGCTTTTGCAGAGGGAGAGCCGCCCCTGCCGTAGAATCTGAAATCTTTTCTACTTTTTCAAGGTCGGATCGACCAGAGATTTCTATCAGACAAAAACTGAATAAGGAACAGATGGAGATACCGGGAAGACCTTGCAGGAAGGAGCCTTCCTGGTATAAGATGAATGTATCAGAAAGGCAAAAGATGGAGACAATCAATACACCTTATGATGACACTTTCCGCACGCTGCTGCAGGACTGCCCAGAGCTGGTGGTTCCGCTGATTAACGAGCTGTTCGGCACGAATTATACCGGGCGGGAAGTAGTGGTATCGAATGAAAACGAGATTTTTTTTAGGAACCCGGAGGGGAAAAAGGAGAAGCGGGTTACGGATTCCAACCTGACATTGATTTCTTTAAAGGGAATTTCCAAACGATATCATCTGGAATGTCAGAGCACAGCGGATGGGACGATGGAAATTCGGATGTGGGAATATGATGCGCAGATTGCTTTGATGGAGAAAGAATATCGGAATGGAGTACTGCATGTAAAATTCCCGGATTCTGCAGTCATCTATTTAAGAAGCAGCAAGACAACGTCGGACGAACTGAAAATCTGTATCCATGTACGGCAGAAGCAATTGCAGTACGGGATTCCGATTTTGAAGGTAAAGGACTATACCCTGGAAGAACTTTTTGAAAAACAACTGTGGATGTTGATCCCGTTTTATATTTTTCGATATGAAAAAGAATTTCGAAAAATTGATGGAAATCAGAAACAGTTAAGCGGACTGAGACTGGAATACGAAAAAATTGCGGAAATGCTGGATCAGGAGTGCCAAAGCGGTCATATGAAGCCGTTCACCTGTGGCGCACTGTGTGAATTGTCCAATAATGTGGTGGAAAAACTGGCATCGAAGTATAGCAATGTAGAAAAGGAGGTCACAGAAGTTATGGGAGGAAAAGTGCTGAATTATCGGTCGAAAGAGATTTATCTGGAAGGTTGCGCATTTGGAAGAAAAGAAGGACAAAAGGAAAGTATTGTGCAATTGGTAACCAGAAAATATCAGCTTGGAGACAGTCCCGAAAAGATCGCCAAGGATCTCTTGATGAGTGAGGAAGAAGTAGAAGAAATTTTGGGAAAAGTTGTTTCCGAAAAGGTGGAATAATCTTATAGGATATTTTTAACAGCCTTCCTGTCGCGGTATATGATCCGGCGAGGAGGCTGTTTGTTTTGTGGTAAAATTACAGAACCGACTCTGGAACGCTGACTATGTACAAAATTTCGGGGGGAGTGGTATAATCAAATTGACACCGATCACAACAGGGGGGGAGTTGTAATCATGCGCAATATCAAAAGAATTACCGAAGTCATGAAAATATGGAATTGCAAGAGAGCACTTGGTCTGTTAAAGCAGATTTATCGGGAGAATTTATTCAGCGTAGTCCTTTCGTTAACAGTGATTGTCTTACTGGCTGTTGTCGGGGTAATGCCGTCATTTCTGATCGGTAAGATTATCGACATGGCGGCAGCGGGCAGGATAGACGGTTTATTCATGCTGAACGTCGGGTTGATTTTAGCGCTGGGAGGGGGCAAAATTCTGGAAATCACGCAGGAATACATCACTGCAGAATCGTCTATTTCGGTTGCAAACAGCCTGACCGACAGGATCATGGAGCGGCTGATGCATGCAGAAACCGCATGGCTGTCCGGGCAGAAACGGGGCGAAATTCTGCAGGCAGTATCCGACGATGTGGAGACGGTCAAGCGGATCAGCGTGAGCACTCTGCCGCAGTTTCTTTACATGCTGCTTGTGGCAGTTACGAGCACGGTGACAATCGCACGGGTTTATTATCCGGTGCTTTTAGTGGCGGCGATTGTCTATCCGCTGTATCTTCTGCCGCTCGGGAAAAACAGCCGAATGCAGGAAAATGCGGAGCGCAGTCTGCGGGATGTAAAAGCGAAAAGCCGGGGCTTTATTATTGAAACGTTTGAGAATATCAAAGATATCAAAATCTACGGTGCAGAGCAGGCGAGCACGGAGGTTTTCGGCGGACTGCAGGAGCAGTGGAGTGAGGATATCAAGCAAAAATATGTAGCGGTAAATATGTTCAAAAGCGTTCCGCGCGTGCTGGCGGCGCTGGGACCTGCACTGGTGTATATTTTTGCGGGAATTGCGGTCATTCATGGAAATCTGAGCATCGGAAGCGTTGTGACGTTAGCCGCACTTTTGCCGAAGCTGAGCGAACCGATCCGGGCGTATTCCGGATTCTATATCGATATCAATGTCGTGGAGAAAATCGGGGAAAAGTTCCAGCAGTTTTTATCCGCACCACGGGAAATACAGTACGATTTGCCGGAACGGGAAATGGCGTTTGATACCGTGGAATTTGCCGATGTTTCTCTGAAAAATGAACGCGGAACGGTGCTCGATGGCATTTCTTTTCGGATTGAAAAAGGGGAAAAAATAGCGATCGTTGGAGAAACCGGCTGTGGGAAAACCACGCTGTTAAAGATGATCGTCGGATTGGTGCGCCCAAACGCAGGAACAGTAATGGTTGGCGGGGAAAATATTGCAGAAATCAACTGCCGACAGCTACGGGAGCATATCCGGGTAATCCTGCAGGAAAATTATGTGTTTGACAGCAGCATTGTCAAAAATATGGGATATTTGAGCGACTGTAGTGAGGCTGAAATTGATGGGATGTGCAGGGCGCTTGGATTGGAGGAAGTGGTAAAAAGTAACGCAGGAGATCTGGGAGAAAATCTGAATACAGTTTCCGGCGGGGAACGCCAGCGGATCAATATCGGAAGAAGCCTGTTGTGCCCGTTCGATATGCTTTTGATGGATGAGCCGACATCGGAGCTTGACCCGAAGATGGAAGAAACCGTCATGGATTTTATTTTTGAAACGGCGAAGGAAAGGACGGTTATTTATACTGCGCATAAGCTGAAAACGCTCCTATATGCGGATAAAATTTTATACCTGAAAAAGGGAAAAATTGAAGATTTCGGAAAGGCCGAAGAAGTGATACGGCGGAACCGTTATTTTGAAAAATATACGGAGAGTGCGGCATTTCAGGACTCGGAGCAGTTTGTAGAAGGAGGCGCAAGATGAGAGATTATCCGGGAAGTTCTAACGATTATTCAAAGGTTTATTCCGAGAAATGGATTCAGAACGTTATTCTCCAGAATAAAGGAAAGTTCGGGCTGTCGCTCTTTTCTTCCATATTCAGAAGTCTGGTATTATTGCTGCCGACGTTGCTTGTAAAACAGATCATCAACCGCTCGATTCCGCAGGAAAATGTCCCGATGCTGATTCTGTTAAGCTGCGTGAATGTTTCGATCTATTTTGTGACCACGACGCTGATTATTCTGGATTTGCATCTGGAAAAATATATCTTGGATGCGTTTGGAACATTGCGGCGGGACATGTACCGATTTTTTCTGGAAAAACCGCTGCGGGAGTTTGCAGCAATCCGTTCCGGGGACACGATCAGTAAAATTGTAGATGAAACGGAAGGGCTGGCGAACTTTTTCTACTTCGGCTTTGGAAGTTTAATCTGGATTAACACGACGGTGTTTGCAGGGATGACGATCATGGCGGCACAGAATCTGCTGCTGGCGGCATTGACGATTGCGCTCATGATCCTGCGGATTGTGCTGATCCGGAAAATCAATAAAAAGCAGGAAGTGATCGGTCAGAAAATCAATGAAACCAACAGCCGGGTGAACCAGACGGTCAAGGAGCAGATGTCGAATATCTTCTTTATCAAGGCGACGGCGAGCGAGGAAAAAGAGCTGAACCGGGTACAAGAAGCGCTGTCGGAAAAATACAGGATTCAGCGAAATGCCTTTAACGGAAAAGTGCTCAATAAAGCGGTATTCGGCGGATTTGAGCTGCTGATCAATGTGCTGTTTTACCTGTACGGAGGACTGCTCATTGCAAACGGGGAAATGCTTCCTGGAACGCTGGTTGCTTTTGTGGCAGCTTACGATTGGATCGTGCCTGCGCTGGACGGATATATTGATTTGCATATCGATTTCCGGCAGAAAAAGAGCAGCATCGTGCGTGTGTTTGGAGTGTTTGCGGACGCGGTGACAGCTGGAGATAGCGTTGCAGATGTGTCAGGCGGCTGGAAGACGGCGCCAGGCGGAGTAGAGAACGCGACGCTGTCGGAGTTTGCTTCGTGCAAGCCGCAAGGCATGGTTCCTGCGGATGCCAGCATTGCGGTCGAACATCTCAGCTACCGCTATGGAACAAAAATGGTTTTGAATGATGTTTCCTTGCAGATCAAATCCGGGGAATTTCTGGGGATCTGTGGAAAAAGCGGCAGCGGGAAAAGTACACTTGCAAACCTTATGGCAGGGCTGCTGGATGGATATGATGGGGAAGTTTTTGTAGGAAGAGAAGATATCCGCAAAGTTCCTCGTGACTGGATGACGAAAAATCTGATTTATCTGGGACAAGACGGATATTTGATGAATCTGTCGATTCGGGATAACATTCTTTTTTACAGTCAAAGTCACACGGACGAAGATCTGGAAAAAGTGCTTCGTCTTGTGAAATTAGAGGAATGGATTAAGAAGCTGCCAGAGGGCTTGGATACAGTGGTCGGTGAACGGGCAAACGCGGTATCCGGCGGAGAACGTCAGCGTATTTTGCTGGCACGGGCGCTGCTGCGGAATCCGAAGATTTTTATTTTTGATGAAAGCACTTCTGCGCTGGACGTCAATACGGAAAAAGAGATTATGGAAAATATCCGGAAATTTTATCCGGATGCAACGCGAATTTTTATTACACACCGGGAAAACTGTCTGGAGTTGTTTGATCGGGTGGTGTTTATCGAAAATGGGGAGATTTTTCGATAAATAACCGATTATGATTGATTTTTTCTGAAATATCGTTTACGTTAAATCTATGATGTCGGGGGCAAAAGCCCCCGACCTTGATGCCTGCGGATTGTTCCGTGCTGCGCACTCCCACAATCCTGCCCGATAGTCGCATATCGTGGGATTATCATCCCACTTTTATGCTCCTATCTGGGCGGGTCAAGAGGTCTTTCACCCACCTATGAGCAAGCTCATGTGGGCTTAGACCTTTTGACCCTGGCATCAAATATATTCTATTATGGCAGGCGGCTTTTGCAGAGGGAGAGCCGCCCCTGCCGTAGAATCTGAAATCTTTTCTACTTTTTCAAGGTCGGATCGACCAGAGATTTCTATCAGACAAAAACTGAATAAGGAACAGATGGGCATGCCGGGAAGACCTTGCAGAAAGGAGTGCCAAAGCGGTCATATGAAGCCGATCACCTGTGGCGCACTGTGTGAATTGTCCAATAATGTGGTGGAAAAACTGGCGTCGAAGTATAGCAATGTAGAAAAGGAGGTTACGGAAGTTATGGGAGGAAAAGTGCTGAATTATCGGTCGAAAGAGATTTATCTGGAAGGTTGCGCATTTGGAAGAAAAGAAGGACAAAAGGAAAGTATTGTGCAATTGGTAACCAGAAAATATCAGCTTGGAGACAGTCCCGAAAAGATCGCCAAGGATCTCTTGATGAGTGAGGAAGAAGTAGAAGAAATCCTGGGGAAAACGACAGGAAGTCAGCAATAAACAGGCTTCCAATATTTAGAAGAGTGCGTATGCTGTTCTATCTCAAAGAAAATAAGAACAGCCGCAGGCGCGCCGCAAATTCAGAAGCGCCTGTGGCTGTTTTTTTATTCATGACAATAGAATGCTCGCAGAGCGTGCATTCTATTGTTTCATAGGAAAATGCGTCCTATGAAATAAAAACGCGCTACGGGGATGCGCACTCGGCGCAGGGGTAGATGGTTGCCGAAGCAACCGCGCCTCGGCGCGAGAATGTGCCAAGGCACATTCTTTTTTACATTTTATCCTTTCCTTCCCGTCTCGAACAGATAGATTTCACGGCTGACGCGGTTGGCGAGGTCGGCGCTTACTTTGGCGAACAGATCGAGCTGTCGTTTGCGAATTTCCATCGGCGCCTGGGCGAGCTCCCAGCCGATGGCGTCCGCGAGGCGGGCTTTTTCCGCATCCGGCAAAGAGCGGTAACGGGTGCGCGCCTGGGAATAGTCGTCGGTTTTCTCAAGGACGGAGCGCTGCACAGTCCCACCGGGATAGCGCATGCCCGGATAGCAGGGCATGGGGGCTTCCTGCGGATTGTTGCGATCTAAGGAGTTTGGCTTGTAGTTGACGCAGCCGGGCGGGTTTTTGTATGCCATATAGCCGTCCTGCTGGTCGTTGGCGACAGGAGAAACCGGGCGGTTGACCGGAAGCTGGGCGAAGTTTGCGCCGATGCGGTAACGCTGTGTGTCGGTGTAGGAAAATGTGCGTCCCTGCAGCATTTTATCGGCGGAAAATTCGATGCCGGGAACGATGTTTGCGGGACAGAACGCTGCCTGCTCAATGTCGGTAAAGAAGTTTTTGGGATTTTCGTTTAAAACCATCATGCCGACCTTCTGGAACGGGAACTGATCCTCCGGCCAAATTTTGGTATCGTCGAGTGGATCGAAGGACAGCTGGTCAGCCATTTCTGGCTTCATGATCTGTACCTGAAATTCATATCGGATCGGGTTGCCCAAAGCGAGCCGCCTGTGCAGCGTGCGCACAGCGATGTCCGGATCCTGACCGGCAAGGCGTTTTCCTTCTTTTCGGTCGATGATGTCGAAGGGTTCCTGCGCGGTAAAACGATATTTGACGTAAAAACGTTCCCCTTTTCCATTGACCCAGACAAAGGTATTGACACCAAAACCGTCCATTTTGGCAAAATCCTTAACGATGCCGCGGTCACTGTAGAGCCACATCAGTTGATGAAGGCTTTCCGGTGTGAGGGAGAAAAAGTCCCAGACATGCGCGTAGTTTTTGATATTTGTGCAGGGATCAGGCTTCTGGGAATGGATGAAATCGGGAAACCGCATGGCATCGCGGATAAAAAAGACTGGAAGGCTTAAGCCGACGACGTCATAATTACCCTGAGAGGTGTAAAATTTAACAGCAAAGCCGCGCGGGTCGCGGTCAGTGTCAGGAGAGCCCTTGGAGCCGATGACGGTGGAGAAACGGATCAGAAAACGGGTGGATACGGACGGATCCTGTAAAAACGCAGCGCTCGTATAATCCCGCATGGAACGGTAAGGGCGGAATGTGCCGAATGCGCCGCTTCCTTTAGCGTGCACAACGCGCTCCGGGATGCGTTCCCGGTCGAAATGTGCAAGTTTTTCAATAAAATCCACGTCCTGTAAGAGGACGGGACCGTTTTGCCCGAGGGTCTGGGAGCTGGCGGTGTCCGAAACGGGAGCGCCTTGAGAAAGAGTCAGCACAGGCTGGCTGCAGGAAGCAGCGAGAGTCTGTGCTGAGTTTGGATTGGTGTCAGCCAGATGTCCGTCAGACGGCGTCCGGCTGCTGTTTAAAGATTCCTTTGTCATAAAATTTCCTCAGAGTCCTTTTTACTATTTATGATATGGGACTTTGGGAAAAAAGTACCGCATTACTGCTCGCGGAACGTGATTGTGCCAGTCTTTTCGTCCATGCTTTCAACGATAGCGAGAGATTCCAGATGGATGCCTTTTTTGCGCAGCTCATCGCCGCCGGGCTGGAAGCCTTTTTCAATTACGATGCCCGCACCGACTAGGGTTGCACCGGAGGATTCTACCAGGGCAGCAAGACCCTCGAGAGCTCTTCCGTTTGCTAAGAAATCATCGATCAGCAGGACTCTGTCGTTGGGAGAAAGGAATTCTTTGGATACGATGATGTCATAGATTCTGCCGTGGGTGTAGGATTCCACCTGTGTGGTGAAAACGTCTCCGGCAATATTTTTGGTCTGATTTTTCTTCGCAAAAACGACAGGAACATCAAAATACTGCGCCGTGATGCAGGCAATGCCGATACCGGAGGCTTCGATGGTCAGGATCTTGTTGACGCCGGCATCCGAGAAACGGCGGTAAAACTCTTTGCCGATTTCTTCAAACAGGTGGATATCCATCTGATGATTCAGAAAGCGGTCTACTTTGAGGACATTTCCTTCTTTAATGATTCCGTCTTTGCGAATTCTTTCTTCCAAAAGCTGCATAGTTTTTTACTCCTTATTTAAATTTCTGATAATAGCCCATAATAAAAATGAACAGGACGATCAGCGGCAGAATATAGGAAACGTAAACGCGCGCCCAGGCGGGAAATTTTACGCCCTTGCCGGTGTCGGCTTCTGCCAGGAAGTTTTTCCAGCCCCAGCCGTATCTGCTGGTACAGAACAGCAGATAGACCATGCTGCCCAGGGGCAGGAGGTTGTTGGAAACAATGAAGTCCTCGAGATCCTGAATCGTGGAGCCAGCGCCCATCGGCTGGAAACCGGACCAGATGTTGAAGCCGAATACGCAGGGCAGGGACAGGAGGATAATCGCAATTCCATTGATCAGGACGGTTTTTTTACGGGATGTGCCGAACAGATCCATGGAAAAGCTGATGATATTTTCAAATACGGCAATAATCGTGGACTGGGCGGCAAACGTCATGAAGACGAAGAACAAAACGCCGAAAATCCGTCCGCCGACCATCTGGTTGAAGATGTTGGGCAGAGTGATGAACACCAGACCGGGTCCCTGTCCGGGATCGACGCCGAATGCAAAGCAGGACGGGAAAATAATCAGTCCTGCGAGAAAAGCAACCAGTGTGTCCAGAAGGCAGATATTGATTGTTTCCCCTGTCAGGGTGTGGTCTTTACCGATGTAGCTGCCGAAAATCGCCATCGCACCGATGCCGAGGCTCAGGGTAAAGAACGCCTGTCCCATTGCGGCGAAAATCGTGTTGCCGACGCCGTTTTCTGTAAATCTGGTAAAATCGGGAATCAGATAAAAGCGCAGTCCCTCGGAAGCGCCGGGCAGTGTCACACTGCGGATACACAGAATGAGCAGGATGAGGAAAAGACAGCTCATCATTGCCTTGGTAATACGCTCCACACCTTTTTGCAGACCGAGACTGCAGATAAAAAAGCTCAGCAGAACCACAAGAACCATCCAGAATGTCATGTAACCGGGGCGGGCGAGCATGTCATTAAAAACTGCTGCAACGCCGTCAGAATCCAGACCTTTGAATTCTCCGGTCAGCGTCTTGAAGATATAGGCTGCCATCCAGCCGCCGACCGTGGTGTAAAACATCATCAGAAGATAGTTGCCTGCCATACAGGCATAGCCCTGAAGATGCCATTTTGTACCGGCAGGCTCAAGCACATGGAAAGAGCGCGCCGCGGATTTCTGGCTGGCGCGGCCCACCGAAAATTCCATGACCATGATCGGAAGACCGAGCAGGACAAGGAAAATAAGGTAAACAAGGACAAACGCGGCGCCGCCGTATTGTCCCGTAATATAAGGAAAACGCCAGACATTACCCAATCCTACCGCACAGCCGGCAGAAATCAGGATAAATCCAAGCCTGGAGGAAAAACGTTCTCTATTGTTCATTTGCAGCTCTCCCGGATTCTTAAAAAATACGATTGAACGGTATCGGACAATCTGTAGAAAAGCATAGCATAAAACGGTATTTTACGCAACGAACGGAGCGAGAAATTATAAAAACTAAATGAAATTTTCGGCGGCAGGATTGTAAAGAGGTGGAGAATATTGTACCCTTAAAGAGAAGAACTGTAGTTCGTTTTAGCAGGAGGGCTGCAGTCAGAAACTGGAGGAAATGAAAGAGCATGTTGGATTGGAAGCTGCTTGCCGGTGCAGCAGGCATTGTGGCGGCGGTTGTTTTTGTCATATGGCTGATTTTTTTCTGCGCACGCCGGATACGGGAGCATTTAAAGGGACGTGAGCTGGATGCAATGGAGGGACACGATTTCGAATATTTCTGTGCGGACCTTTTGGAAGACCATGGTTTTAAAAGTGTAGAAGTGACCCGCGGGAGCGGTGATTACGGTGTTGATGTCCTGGCGGAAAAGGAGGGCGTGACCTATGCGGTACAGTGTAAGCGCTACGATGGGCCTGTTGGCGTCAAGGCGGTTCAGGAAGCCTATGCGGGGCGGGATTATTACGACCGGATGGTGGGTGCTGTGATGACGAACCAGTATTTTACGGAGCCTGCGGTCAAGGCGGCAAAGAAGCTGAAGATTCTCCTGTGGGACAGGGGATATCTGGAAAGCATGATGGAAGAAGAGGAATAAGATTGAAAAATGGTAACTGTGGAGGTACTGAACAGTTACGAAAAATAAAATTTTTCAATCGCGGGATTTGTGTCTGCGCGCACTTGACACAAACTCGACATGCGCAAAAGGCGTGCGCAGAAATGAGTGGAAAGTATGAGTTTTGTGGAATTTCATGACGTGAAAAAAATTTATCACATGGGAGAGGTGGAGATCCCGGCACTGCAGGGCGTCAATTTCGAAATCGAAAAAGGCGAATTCTGCGTGATCGTCGGAGCCAGCGGCGCTGGCAAGACAACGATCCTGAATATCCTTGGCGGAATGGATACGCTGACGGAGGGAAAGGTCCTGCTGGATGGAAAAGAAATTTCCTCTTACGGAAAGAAGCAGCTGACAGACTACCGCAGATATGATATTGGCTTTGTGTTCCAGTTTTATAATCTGGTCGGAAACCTGACAGCGCTGGAAAATGTGGAGCTGGCATCCCAGATCTGCAGCGATCCGCTGGATGCAGGGCAGGTGCTTGCAGACGTGGGGCTTGCAGACCGAGCATCGAACTTCCCTGCGCAGCTTTCCGGCGGGGAACAGCAGCGTGTGGCGATCGCCCGTGCCCTTGCCAAAAATCCAAAGCTTTTGCTGTGCGATGAACCAACCGGCGCGCTGGATTACAATACAGGTAAGGCAGTGCTGAAGCTGCTGCAGGATACCTGCCGCAAAAAGGGCGTTACTGTCGTTGTTATTACACACAACCAGGCAATTACGGCGATGGCGGATCGGATTATCACCGTGAAGAATGGAACAGTCACAGATATGCGTAAAAACGAACATATTGTTCCGGTAGAGCAGATCGAGTGGTAAAGGATAGAATGGATGCTCGTCAAGCATTTTGTTTGTTGGAAATATAGGCTTGTGCCGCGGCGCGGCAGAAGGTGAGGAGACGTGAAAAGAAGAAAATCAGCGATGTGGAAAACAACATATCGGGAAATTCGGCAGAGCTTCGGCAGATATGCTGCAATTTTGGCGATTGTAGCGCTGGGTGTGGGATTTTTCGTCGGGCTGATGGTGGTGACACCTGCAATGGTGCGAAACGGCGGGCGGTATTTGAACAACCATGACCTGTATGATCTGCGGCTGTTATCGACGCTCGGCTTTGAAAAGGATTCGGTGGACGCTTTTACAGGCCGAGAGGATGTCAAAGCAGTGGAGGGCGCGGTTTCTTCGGATTTCCTGGCGGTGGATGAGAGCGGCAAAAGCCGGGTGCTTGTGGCGCAGACACTTTTGGAAGTACAGAATCAGGTCGAATTAAAAGCGGGACGGCTGCCGGAGGCGGCGGATGAAATCGTCATGGATTCCAGTCTGTTTTCGAAAGACGATATCGGAAAAACGATTCAGGTTTCGGATGAAAATCCCGAAGAGACGGCAGATTTGTTCGCATATGACGTGTATACAATCGTCGGCATAGCAGATGCTTCCTATTATATTAACTATCAGCGTGGCTCGACCACACTTGGAACGGGGCGGGTTTCCGGCTTTGTATACATGCTTCCGGATGGATTTGATACGAATTATTATACGGAAATTTTTGTCCGGCTCGATCAGAATGACCGGATTTACAGTGACGTTTACAAGAAAAAAATCGAAGAACTCAAGACCTGGGCAGAGCCGATTGCAGAGCAGGAGGCGCAGAACCGCTACGACAGCCTGAAAGCAGATGCGCAGCAGAAGGTGGACGATGCGCAGAAGGAGCTGCGGGATCAGACGGCGGATGCGCGTACCGATCTGGAAGAGGCGAAGCAGAAGCTGACAGACGGGCAAAAAGAGCTTGCAGACGGCAAAGAGCAGATCGCGGACGCAAGGAAGCAGCTGCAGCAGGCAAAACAGACGATTGCTCAGAAGCAGACGGAACTTAACAACGGACGCGCGCAGCTTGTGGATGGACGCAGCCAGCTGGAAGCCGGGCAGGTGCAGCTTGACAGCGCGCGGGCACAGTTGAATGCAGCGATTGCGGCTGCGCAGAGTGCTGGAAGCCAGGCGGGCGCAGAATCCGGCATGTCCGGCAGTGCCGCCGCCAGTCCTGCGCAGCTTTGGCAGCAGCTGGCCCAGCTCGATGCGCAGCAGGCAGCTCTGGATGCGCAGCGCAATCAGCTGGAAAGCAGTGAGGCAGAGCTTACAGCCGGAGAAAAGCAGCTTGCGGCTGCAAAGCAGGAGCTTTCCTCGCAGGAAAAACAGCTAAACGAGCAGGAACAGAAGCTGGCGGATGCAGAGAAGGAGCTTGCCGACGGTCAGAAAGAATATGAAGACGGCTTACAGACACTGGATGAAAAGACCGCAGATGCAAAGGAAGAGATTGCGGATGCGCAGAAGCAGATCGACGAGATCCAGGAGCCGGATGTCTATGTGCTGGGCAGGGATACTAATATCGGTTACGCCAGTTATGAAAATGATTCTACGATCGTTGCCGGAATTGCGAAGGTATTGCCGTTTTTCTTTTTCCTGGTAGCGGCGCTGGTGTGTATGACGACAATGAACCGGATGGTAGAGGAGCAGCGGACACAGATCGGTGTACTCAAGGCACTCGGTTATTCGGAAGCCCGGATTATGGGGAAATATCTGTTTTATGCGGGAAGTGCGGCATGGATCGGTTCTGTCATCGGTTTTCTGATCGGTTCGACGATTTTCCCGACCGTCATCTGGAATGCATATAAGATCATGTACCATATGGGGGATTATGAGCTGATGTTTGACCCGGGGCTGGCGGCTGCCTCGCTTGCAGTGGCACTTTTATGCTCGGTTGGCGTAACGTGGCTGACCTGTCGGTACGAGCTGATGAGCACGGCTGCAAATCTGATCCGTCCCAAGTCGCCAAAGAGCGGCAGAAGGGTATGGCTGGAGCACATCCCGTTGCTCTGGAACCATATGAGCTTTCTGGCAAAGGTTTCCGTGCGGAATGTTTTCCGGTATAAGCAGAGATTTTTTATGATGGTAATCGGTATCGGCGGCTGCACAGCCCTTCTTGTAACCGGATATGGTATAAAGGATACGATTGCGGACATTGCGGATATGCAGTATGAGGAAGTGCAGCTGTATGATATGAGCGCGACACTGAAAGAGGGGTATCCGGCCGCGGATGCGGCAGACTTTTCTGAACTTACCGAGGTGCTTTCCGAATCCTCTGAGGATTGGATGCCCTTCTGTGAGATTGCAATGGATCTGACGGGGCGCAGTGGTGTCAAGACCGCCAATGTCGTCATTCCGCAGGATACCGGGGCAGCGCAGGAGTATATCCGGCTGCGGACAGAAGAGGGTGAGGATATTCCATGGCCTGGTGAGGAAGAGGCTGTTATCAGTGCAAAGCTTGCGCGAAAATGCGGGATCCGCGTTGGGGATACCGTTACACTGCGGACAGAGGATGGCGAAAAGCTAAAAGTGAAGGTGACTGCTCTGTCTCGAAACTATATTTATAATTACGTTTATATTTCGCCGGAGACATGGAAACTCGATAACGGAAGTGATCCGGTTTACAAGAGCATTTATATCCATGCATCGGATGGTGCGCAGGAGAACCGGGAACTGTCGGAAAAGCTGCTGGCATGCGACGTCGTTTCTGCGGTTGCGGTCAATGCGGATATGCTCAGCCAGATCAACAAAATGATGGGCAGTCTGGATGCAGTGGTGCTTTTGGTCATCCTCTGCGCCGGTGCGTTGGCATTTATCGTAATTTATAACCTGACGAACATCAACATCACCGAGCGAATCCGGGAGATTGCAACGATCAAGGTACTTGGTTTCCGACCAAAGGAGACAGCATCCTATGTGTTCCGGGAAAATGTCGTGCTGACAGCGCTCGGAACAATTGTCGGACTGGGAGCCGGAATTTGCCTGCACCGGTTTGTTATTGCAAATATTGATGTCGATATGGTTACATTTCAGCCGCGGGTGCTTCCCTTTAGTTTTGTAAAGAGTATCCTGCTGACCTTTGTATTTATGGTCATTGTAGATGTTGTGATGTATCTGAAGCTGGAACGGATCAATATGGCGGAATCGTTGAAAAGCGTGGAATAAAACAATAAAATGCATGCTCTGTGAGCGATCTATGGGCATGAACCAAACGGGCTGGCGCGTGGTCAGCCCGTTTTTGCTGCAGTCTGTTTCAGCCGTTTTGTAAGGTTTTCGAAATCAGACGGACCAGCTTCCAGGACAAAGCGATGGAAGCGCAGCAGGGAAAAGTTGTCGCTCCACTGAAGTTCGGCTCTTTTTTTGAGGGCATTCATTTCGAGATAACCAACGTAATACTTCAAATAGACCGCAGGGGCAGTGCGCAGATAGTCGTAAACACGTTCCGACTGCTCTTCCGAAAGACCGAAGGATTCGAGGGAGCGCAGAAGCTCTGACTCTTCCGCGCCGTAATAGTGCAGAGAAAGGTCGAGTAAGCAAAACAGGTTGATTTGCAGATCGCGCTGCTGTGCCAGAAGCGTACAGAGCAGCGCAGCGGGATAGGAGCTGCCCAAGCTGCCTTCCGCCTCCGCAAGGACCTGTGCGGCATATTCATAGGAAATCCGTTCGGTATAGTACGCCCAGCCCTCCACATATCCGCCGTAGGAGAACAGCTTGCGAATTGGCAGCGTCTGCGTGTCGCAGACAAGGGAGGAATAGACGGTCTGGTAGAGATGCCCCGGATAACCCTCGTGAGCGAGTGTGGTGTAAAGCTCAATTCCGTCCGCGGTCGAGGAACGGTTGATGCGGATCGTATTCTGCATCAGAGCATCGATAGGCGGGATCATATAAAAGGCGGGACTGGAATATGCCTCGAGCCCGGCGTCCACATCCTGAATGTCGCATTGAACCGTCTGGGCGGTTAGATCGGCCAGAGCCGGAAAGTCCTGCTGCATCCGGTTTTGCAGATCTTCCAGAATGGCGGTTGGATCAGAAAGTGGAAATCCATCGTTAACCGGGGCAAGGTCAGGCGTACCGCCGGTCAGCTCCTGATAAGTGGTCAGCGTCTGCTTCATCTCTTTGTAGGTTTTCTGAAACTGTTTTTGAAGGAGCAAATAGAGCTGATCCATGGAAAGGGAGGAACCGGTGGATTCCTTGACGAGCCAGGCATAATATTGCCGCCCGTCGGGCTTCTGGGAAAGTCCTCCCCTCGTGCGACCGGTGTCGGAAAGCTGTTCCAGCCCGTCTGCGAGCAACTGCCAGGCGGGCAGGACGGATTTTGACAAAAGCGACTGGTTTTGGGCTTCGTATTGTGACTGCTGCTTGGCGGTCAGAAGTCCTTTTTGTAAAAGAGATGCAAGTCTGGAAGAAAACGTCGTCTGTAAAAAGTGCGTGCCGGAGGAAAGCGCCTCCTTTGTGAGGATTTCGCGGCACTGCTGTGCACTTTTTTCGGCGTCCTCTTTTTCCATAAAAAGCCCGGCTGCACTTTTTTCGGATTCATAAGAAAGCAGACCCTGCACGTAATCGGGAACGGACTGCAGGAGGGAAAGATAGGTTTCCACGTCGTCAGCGGTATAAAACGGATATTCTGCAAATAATAAAAGCAGCTCGCTCTGCATGCCGGAGGTCGGGGAAAGGGGTTCCTCATAATAGGAAAAATCGGATTCTTCGAGGTCGAGAGCCAGCCTGTCGCAGAGCAGATCGTAGGTATAACGTTCCTCCTCATTTAATTTTTTTGAATCGAGAAAGGAGAGCACGGATAACAATTTCTGCCGGGAGGCGGCAGAAGCCTCGGAAGCTTCCTTAGAATAAACCGGAAGCGCAGCGTCTTTTAGATGAATCCCTTGCAGATTCGGATACGCCATGACAAAGTGCAGGCTGAGGGCATCGTGTTCAAGGCTGGACTGCACATATGCACTTGTTATTTTATGGAAAAGAGCCCGGTCAAAGCAGTGGGAACACAGCAAAATTGCGGGCAGAAAAATACACAGAAAAAGCGTGCATAGAAACAGAGGAGTCCGTTTGCGGAAAATATTTTTCAAAAAGCGCCACCAGATTTTTTCATATTTATATGTGGTTTTGGGAAAAGATATGAGAAAACCCCCTGTAAATGGGTTGACTGTCTATAGTAAAATGTGATACAAAGTAAAGTAAGTGGTTAATTTTTGGGCCGTTTTCGCGGCGGAATGAGAGGAATTATGGATAATTTGGAACTTGCCAAAGTGGCGAATGAAGTCCGCAAGGGCGTTTTGACTGCTGTACATGGCGCAAAATCCGGTCATCCGGGAGGATCGCTTTCTGCAGCAGATATCTTTACCTACCTGTATTTTGAAGAGATGAATATTGATCCGGCAGATCCGAAGAAGGAAGACCGGGATCGTTTTGTTCTTTCCAAGGGACATACGGCACCCGGTCTGTATTCTGCCCTGGCACATAGAGGCTTTTTCCCGGTAGAGGATCTGGAGACACTGCGTCATCTCGGTTCTTATTTGCAGGGACATCCCTGTCTGGATAAGATTCCGGGCGTAGATATGTCCACAGGCTCCCTTGGACAGGGTGTTTCTGCCGCTGTCGGCATGGCACTGGGCGGAAAAATGACAGACGAAAAGTTCCGCGTATATTCGCTTCTGGGCGATGGCGAGATTCAGGAAGGCCAGGTTTGGGAAGCTGCGATGTTTGCTGGCTTCCATAAGCTGGATAATCTCGTGCTTATTGTAGATAACAACGGTCTGCAGATCGATGGAAAGATCGAGGACGTATGCTCCCCGTATCCGATCGACGAGAAGTTCCGCGCTTTCAATTTCCATGTAATTGACGTTGCAGACGGCAACGATATGGAACAGCTGCGTCAGGCGTTTGCAGAAGCGCGCAGCACAAAGGGCATGCCGACTGCAATTATTGCCCATACGGTAAAGGGCAAGGGTGTTTCCTTTATGGAAGATCAGGCAGGCTGGCATGGTAAGGCGCCCAACGATGAAGAGTATCAGATCGCAATGGCGGATCTGGAAAGGATCGGTGAAGCATTATGTCAGAAGTAAAGAAGATTGCGACCAGAGAAGCTTTCGGGGAAACTCTGGTAGAGTTGGGAAAGAAACATCCTGAGCTGGTAGTGCTGGACGCAGATCTGGCCGCAGCGACAAAGACTGCTGTGTTTAAAAAGAGCTTTCCTGACCGTCATTTTGACTGCGGTATCGCAGAGGCAAATATGATGGGCGTGGCAGCAGGACTTTCCCTCGTTGGGAAAATTCCGGTGGCGAGCTCCTTTGCCATGTTTGCAACAGGCCGTGCTTACGAACAGATCCGTAACTCTATCGGCTATCCTCATTTGAACGTAAAAATCGGCGCAAGCCATGCCGGCATCACCGTCGGCGAGGATGGTGCGAGCCATCAGTGTAACGAAGATATCGCCCTGATGCGCTCCATTCCGGGTATGGTTGTCATGAACCCCTCCGATGCGGTTGAGGCGGCAGAGTGTGTCCGTGCTGCAATCGAATATGTTGGCCCTGTATATATGCGTTTCGGACGTTCTGCAGTGCCGGTAATCAATGACCGTCCCGGTTATCATTTCGAGATGGGAAAAGGTATCGTGCTGCGTGAGGGTACGGATGTGACGATCGTTGCAACCGGTATTTTGGTAAGCTCTACGCTGGAAGCGGCTGAAAAGCTGGCAGCAGAGGGCATCAGCGCAGAGGTTATCAATATTCATACGATCAAGCCTCTGGACAAAGAGCTGATCATCAACAGCGCAAAGAAGACCGGAAAAGTCGTGACGGCGGAAGAGCATTCCGTGATCGGCGGCCTTGGTTCTGCCGTTTGCGAGGCATTGTCCGAAGAGTGCCCGACAAAGGTATGCAGAATCGGCATTCAGGATGTATTCGGCGAGTCCGGTTCTGCGGGCGAGCTTCTTGTAAAATATGGTCTTGACGGGAACGGTGTATACAATACCGTAAAGAATTTTGTGACCCGTTAAGTGGAGGAAAGTATGGAAAAAATTCTGGCTCCGTCAATTCTGGCAGCCGATATTATGCGGCTTGGGGAGCAGATTGAAGCGGTAAAAAATGCTGGCGCGAAATATCTTCATATCGATGTGATGGACGGTATGTTCGTTCCGGCGCTGTCCTATGGCATGTGTGTTGTGGAGTCGATCCGCAAGTCCTGCGATATGGTTCTGGACGTGCACCTGATGATCGTAGAACCGGGACGGCATGTGGAAGCGTTTGCAAAAGCAGGCGCAGATATTATTACGATCCATCTGGAAGCCTGTGCAGACGCGCATGAGGTCATCCGACAGATTCACAGCTGCGGCTGTAAGGCTGGTGTCAGCATCAAGCCCGGTACGCCGATAGAGGTGTTGGAGGAATATCTGGATGAGGTCGAGCTGATTCTGATTATGAGTGTTGAGCCTGGCTTTGGCGGTCAGAAATATATTCCGGAGTCAACGGAACGCATCCGCCAGACCGCAGAGCTGATCCGGAAAAGCGGTCGCGAGATCGAGCTGGAGGTAGACGGCGGCGTTGGTGCAGGAAATGTCGAGCTGGTGCTGGAGGCCGGTGCGAATGTGATTGTGGCAGGCTCCGCTGTTTTTAAGGATCCGGCAAAAAATGCAGCAGAAATGATGTCGATCCTCAAAAAGTGGGATTGAATACGTTACACAGAAGCGCTCCGCAGGAAAACCTGTGGGGCGTTTTTTAGGGCTTAAAGGACACCATACGGCGGTCATCCGATCGTGCATCGTGCACGGAAATCAGAGGAAAATTGAAAAATAAAATTTTTCAATCGCGAGATTTGTGTCTGCGCGCACTTGACACAAACTCGGTATGCGCAAAAAGCGTGCGCGGAAATCAGAGGAAACATGGAATTTTCAGAACAATTAAAAATATATGCGGAAACGCACTTTGAAAACAGAAAAAAATATTTTGCGCCGATTTTATCCGAAATCGAGGCAGGCTTGTCTTTGTGCAGCGAGGAAGAGGCCCTGCTGATAAAATTTTTTTACGGGACGATGCCGCTGCGGGATGCCGGGGAATATCCGTTTGAAATATTTCTGAGTTATGTGCGCCATGCTCTCTGGCTGCGGAAAACGATAGACTGGTGCAAGAAGCTGCCGGAGGATCTGTTTGTCCACGACGTACTGTATTATCGGATCAACTCGGAGGACATCAGCGATTGCCGCAGATTTTTTTACGAGCAGTTAAAAGATCGAATTGCGGGACTTGACGAATATCAGGCAGCGGTAGAGATCAACTACTGGTGCGTAGAGCATGCAACGTATGAAATGGCGGATGACCGAACGGCGGGGCCGATGACGATGTACCGGAGCGGAAAAGGACGCTGCGGAGAAGAATCCACCTTTACGGTGACGGCATTGCGCAGTGTCGGGCTTGCAGCACGTCAGGTATACACGCCGCGTTGGGCGCACTGCGACGATAACCATGCCTGGGTCGAGGTTTGGGTAAATGGAGAATGGCACTTTCTGGGGGCCTGCGAGCCGGAAGAAAAACTGGATCGCGGCTGGTTTACAGGACCTGCCGGACAGGCGCTTTTGATTCACAGCCGCACATTCGGCGATTATGCGGCGGGAAAGCGGGAAGAGGTAATCGGCAGGGACGGCGCGGTTGTCTGCCACAATGTCACCGCTTCGTATACAAAGACACGCAAGCTCCGGATTCAGGTGCGAAAACAGGACAACACCCCGGCAGCGCACGCACAAGTTTCGGTGGAAATTCTGAACATGGCGGAATATTTTCCGGCAGCAGTGCTGGAAACCGACGAACAGGGCGAGACTTCGATCAGGCTTGGGCTGGGCGACATCCGGCTGCAGGCGCGGTCAGAGGGAAAGTTTGTGGAGCGTTATTGTAATCTGGCAGAGGACGGCGTCGGGGCGGCAGATGAGGATTGCGCTGTTACGCTTGTGCTGAAGGATTCGGAAGCGGGAATGAAAGATGCGCTTTCTGGCGTCTCTGCCTGCGAATGGCATTTGGCGAAGCTCTGCGCTCCGAAAGAAGTCGTTGTCCGGGAAAGTGTATTGAGTGAGGAAGAAGTGTCGCGCGGCACGCGGAGACTGGCAGATGCAGTGAAGCTGCGGGAAGAACGCTTCGATCAGCTGACCCGGCACGCGATTGCAGTGCATCCGGAGGAGGAAGAGAGGATGCGCGTTGCGGGAGAGAATGCAGAGGAGTTGACAGCTTTTCTGGAAAAGGATGATAACCCGGATCGCAAAAAGCTGCTGGACAGTCTGACGAAAAAAGATAATAAAGATCTGCGGGCAGAAGTGCTGGAAGACCACTTGTCAGCAAAGCGCGGCAGCTGGCCGGAAGATATACATGTACAGGATCTGCTGTGTCCCAGAATCTGGCTGGAAGAAATCGGCGCTTACAGAAGTTACATTTGCAGTGTGCTGACTGCTCAGGAGCAGGAAGCATTTGCCTCCAATCCAGAGCTGATATGGAATTATGTAAACCAAAACATTACCTATATCCCGGAAGAAGAATATGATACCCTTTGCGCGTCGCCGATCGGCTGTCTGAAGCTGAAAATGGGCAGTGCAGTTTCCCGGACGATTTTGTTTATTGCGATTTGCAGAAGCCTGAATATCCCGGCGAGATTGGATAAAAGCCTGATGCTTCCGGAATACTGGGCGGACGGCGCATTCCATGTACCGGTCAGCAGGGCGCAGGCCTCGAAAGGAACGCTTCTGCTGCGAAATATTCCGGGAAAAGAATGGATTTATGCGCAGCACTGGACGCTGGGGCGTCTGGAAAAGGATCATTTCGTGACAATGAATCATGCCGGACTGGTATTTGAAAAGGAAACGTTAGAGCTTTTACTTCCGGTGGGAATTTATCGCCTGATTGCAGTAAAACGGCTATTGAACGGGGATCAGGAGGCAGCAGAGCTTTTGTTTGCGATCGAAAAGGAGAAACAGACCGAGCTTTATATGCCGGATTTTGAAAAAACGGATGGTGTGATGCCGTGGGGAAAAAACAGTGTACCGGATGAAAGCCAGAGCTGCCGGAAGCTGCAAAACAAAAACAACAGTCTCTGGGAGGAAATACAAAGCTGCCTGCTTCGGGACATCTTCTTACAGAGAGCAGATGGAACGCGTTGCAGTCTGGAAAAGCTGGTAAGCGGAAAACGCAGTATTCTGGCGTTTCTGGAAATTGGGGCAGAGCCGACAGAGCATGTGCTGAATGAGGTTCTGGCACTGGAAAAGAGCGCAAAAGGAAATTCCAAAGGAATTGGCTGTCAGATGCTTTTCGTTCTGCGGCAGGAAAAAGACCTGCAGCATAAAACGCTGCAGGAAGTGCTGGCGCTGGATGCGGGATCTGAGATAGAAATTTTATACGATATATCTGGCGGCGCTTCGGATTCCAACGCCGCACCGCGCACCGCGACTGGTGACACAGCGTCCGGTACCCTCTGTGGCTGGCAGGAAACTGCGAAGAGAATGAGGCTTGCCGAAAAGCTCCCGGTTCTGGCAGCTGTCAGACCGGATGGCACTGGCATTTACGGAAGCTGCGGATACCACGTCGGAAGTGTGGAGCCGATGGTGCGGATTCTGAAGGAAGCAGTCCGGACAGAAGCAGATTGATAAAAAACAATAGAATGCACGCTCTGCGAGCATTCTATTGTCATGAATCAGGGGCAGCGCCTGGGAAAATCCCCAGGCGCTGCCCCTTTTTGGAAATGGAATTACATCATGCCTTCTTTGAGAATATTATGGTCGCGCAGAAGCTTTTCGATCACTGTACCGGAAATTGCTTTTAACAGAGGCTTCTTGAGCTTATTGAGCGGTCCGGGAAGTTCGATCTCCAGCGGAGACACGCCATCCATCAGCTTTACGGAGCTGTCGAGAAGTTCACGGATATCATAAACGCTGCCCCATACCTCCGGAACACCACGGTCTACGCCAAGCAGTCCGTAAACGGCTTCCATAGCAGTACGAACAGAATATTCTGTCGTGAAGATAGTGTCTCTGGGGGTTTCCGCAAACTGACCCAGGAATGCGAAGTTTACGCAGCCATCCGGGATAACATCAGGGCGGTCACCCTTTGCTCTGGGCATGAAGAATGCGGTAATATAAGGCATCATGGTAGGAACGCAGACTGCACTGTGCTCTGCCAGCTCCGGAATTTCCTCTACCGGAACGCCGAGATGATACAGCCATTCTTCTGTAATTTCCTTACCGGTGCATTCTTTCATGGGCTTCTTGATATAATCGCCGGGAACGTCGGTGAACAGGCTGTATACCCATACACAAACCTGCTTCTTATCCTGTTCTTTGAACTGACCCTGACGGTTGATGGTCCAGCTTAACAGCCAGCTGGAATCCTGACAGCTTACGATACCGCCGGTAACGACTTTGCCGCTTCTGGGATCTCTCTGGCAGATTTTCTCAATATAAGGAATGATTTTATCATCCAGAGTGGTAACAGTTGCAGATTCCCAGTTGGTCTTTTCAATATCGGAGCAGAACTTCTCGGGATGACCAAAGGAAGGATCCTGACGGGCGATATTTTTCCACAGATCCCATACGCCGCTGTTGCGAACCTCTGCATCGCCCACCGGAGCGTGATTCTGATCTCCGTAGATCGTTCCCTCTGTGCAGCTGCCGTTTGTTACGAATACCAGATCGTTTTCGGTTAAGGCAATTTTCTGCTCTTTCCCCTTTACCTTGCATTCGATGGTCTTTGCAACCTTTTTGCCGTCATGGAAATCAAAGATAACGTTGGTAACCTCGGTATTGAACTGGAACTGTACGCCTGCGTCCTCCAGGTATTTCTTCATCGGAAGGATCAGGGATTCATACTGATTGTATTTGGTGAATTTCAGTGCACTGAAATCCGGGAGTCCGCCGATATGGTGGATGAAACGCTGGAAGTACAGCTTCATTTCCAGTGCGCTGTGCCAGTTCTCGAAAGCAAACATGGTGCGCCAGTATAACCAGAAGGTGGAGTTGAATACCTCGTCATCGAATACGTCTTCGATGGTCTTGTCGTACAGGTCTTCATCTTTTGTCAGGAACAGCTTCATGATTTCCATGCAGCCCTTCTGGCTTAAATTGAACTTGCCGTCCGTGTGTGCGTCTTCACCGCGGTTTACAGTTGCGCGGCACAGGGAGTAGTTGGGATCGTGCTTATTTAACCAGTAATACTCGTCCAGTACGGATGCACCGGGCTTTTCCAGGGAAGGAATGCTGTGGAACAGATCCCACAGGCACTCGAAATGGTTTTCCATCTCACGTCCACCACGCATTACATAGCCTCTGGAGGGATCGAAGATACCGTCACATGCGCCGCCTGCAACGTCCATTGCTTCCAGAATGTGGATGTGGGAGCCGGGCATCTGACCGTCTCTTACAAGGAAGCACGCTGCTGCAAGAGAAGCCAGTCCGCTACCCACCAGATAAGCATTTTTGTTGTCAACGCCTTCCGGTTTTTCGGGACGAGCGAATGCTTCGTAGTTACCGTTGGTGTAGTAAATGCCCGTGCTGTTTTTCTCATATTTGCCCCGCTCTGTGTTGCGGTAGCTCGGGTCAGGAGCAGGCATTTTGATGGTTTTTTCTGCGGTCTTTGCGACTGCTTCTTTAATCTCACCGGATAAGGTCTGACCTTCCTCTGCAAGATGGTCTGTATGCTTTTTTGCTGCAAATGCCGCTGCACCGACGCCTGCTGCGAGGATAGCTGCCTTTGAAAGACCGGAATGTTTCTTTGCCATGATAAAATCCTCCATTTTCGATTTTCAATACAAATTTGTCAGTAAAAGGATGCCCGAATTTTCGGGAAACAATGAGAAATTTTTTCCTCTGTTTGTTTTGTAGCTGTATCATATCGCAGGAAATGGGGTTCCTCAATTCACAGAATTGAAAGAGTGTAGCAAAATTTCCCAGTTTTTGAAATGTGTCTAAGAAATAGGAGAAAACAGACGGACGGGTTGGCTTTCTATCCCGGACATGGAGCTTCACATAAGATTGACATGGCGATAGATTTCATTAAAATAGAAAGAAAGAGACAAAAAACAGGGGCAGTAGAGTATGGAATATTTGGATATCGTAGATGAAAATGGAGTACCGACCGGGAAAACAGCAGAACGGACAGCTGCGCATAAGCAGGGACTGCGGCACCGTACTTCCCATGTCTGGATCCTGCGGGAACGGGCAGGAAAAGTCGAGGTACTGCTGCAGAAAAGAAGTCAGAATAAAGATTCCTTTCCGGGCTGTTACGATATTTCCAGCGCCGGACATATCCCTGCAGGGGTAGATTTCATTCCGTCTGCGCTGCGGGAGTTAAAGGAAGAACTGGGCTGCAGTGTTTCGGAAAATGAGTTGATTTATTGCGGACAGCGCAGATTTTCCTATGACGGCGTTTTTCATGGAAAGGAATTTCATGACAGGCAGGTCAGCAACGTTTATGCGCTATGGCTGGATCGAAGGCCGGAGGATTTTGTCCTGCAGAAAGAAGAACTGGAGGAAGTGCGCTGGTTTGAATTTGAAAGCTGTCTGAGACTGGTTGAGAAGAACGAAATTCCGCATTGCATTTATTTGGAAGAGTTGCAGATGCTGCTTCCAGAGGTGCGGAAGCGGGAAAGGCTCTGTATTCTGGTCACGCCGCCAGTGACGGAGGAAGAAAAGCAACAGCTTTTGCAGGCTGCGCCGGGACAGAAGTTTTTCTTTACGGAAAAGCCGGAGGTGACAGAAGAACAGCTGCGGCGCGCGGACATTATCCTTGGCAATTTGCAGAGTCCTTTGCAGTTAAAAAAGTGTGAAAACCTCAAATGGATTCAGTTGAATAATGCCGGGACGGAAGGCTATTGTGAACCGGGGCTTCTGCCGGAGGGTGCACAGCTTGCGAATGCGACGGGTGCTTATGGAATGGCGATTTCGGAGCATATGATCGGTTGTCTGTTTGCCTTGCGGAAAAAATTGCTGCTGTATTGGGACAACCAGAAAGCACATTGCTGGCATTCGGAAGGGCATGTAAAAGTAATCGAAAGATCGAATGTACTGGTGATCGGCTGCGGTGATATCGGAATGACGTTCGGCAGAAAGATGAATGCACTTGGCTGTCGGGTGAGCGGAATTCGCAGAAGAGTTTCTAAAAAGAGCGACTGCCCGGAATGGATGGAGGGTATGTACGGCATGGACAGTCTGGAAGAACTGCTTCCAAAGGCGGATATCGTGGCGATGAGCCTGCCGGGCAATGCATCGACGTATCATGTGCTGAGCCGTGAACGGATTGCGTTGTTGTCGGACAATGCGGTTGTTTTAAACGTCGGACGGGGAACGGCGATCGATACGGATGCCCTTGCGGATGCGCTGTATACGGGAAAAATCGCGGGGGCCGCGCTGGACGTCACAGATCCGGAGCCGCTTCCGGCAGACCATCGGCTCTGGAATGCGCCGAATCTCTTGATTACGCCGCATGTTTCCGGAGGGTTTTCCCTCCCGGAGACGCTGGAAAAGATCGTCGGACTGTTTGCAGACAATCTGGAGCGGTATTTTGCAGGGCAGCTGATTGAAAATCTTGTGAATCTGCAGACGGGGTATCGGGAGTAAAGTGCCTGTAAAGCAACTGTGGATTGCTGGCAGTTATGTACCGCAGGCGTGTAGAGTCCCAGTGAATTGTGTGGGATTTTAGCGCAAAGCGCCTGCAAAATGGAGATCAGTATGGAAAAAGCATATAAACTGGAATTTGGGGGACAGCCCGGCGGAGAGCTTTTCATGACTTGCTGCGGGTGTTCCCGGACAGAACCCCTGCACTGCTTCGGACCGGCGATGAAGCCGCATTATCTGATTCATTATGTATTAAACGGCAGGGGGATTTTCAAAATGGAGGGCGAGGAATATCCGCTGGAAGCAGGCTGCGGATTTTTGATCGAGCCGGGGCAGATGAGCTTTTATCAGGCGGATGAAAAAGATCCGTGGATGTACATCTGGGTCGGCTTTGCGGGCGAGCGCGCGGAAGAATATGTCAAAAGCATGGGGATTTCCCCGCGGCACCCGGTGTTTCATTCGGAGCAGTCGGACGAGCTTTACAGCATTGTCCGGGACATGATGGATCATAATACGGTCGGTGTTGCAAACGAGCTGCGCCGAAACGGTTTGCTGCATATTTTTCTGTCGGTTGTGGCGCAGAGTATGCCGGAGGAAAGGCGGGAGGAAACGGATCGGGCGAACCAGTATGTCCGCCGGGCAGTGGAATTTATTCAGCGTAACTACTGCAACCCGATCCGGGTGACGGACGTGGCGGATTATGTCTGTGTCAACCGCAGTTATCTATATACTCTGTTTCAGAAATCTCTCGGTATGTCCCCGCAGCAGTTTTTGGCGGCGTATCGGCTGACAAAGGCTGCGGAAATGCTGATGGTGCCGCATCTGCCGGTGGAAAGCATCGCATTGTCCTGCGGATATCAGGATCCGCTTGTGTTCAGCAAGGCGTTTCGGCAGATGAAGGGGGTTTCTCCGACGATGTATCGGAAGCAGATTCAGCAGGATGAAAACCGCGTCAACCGGGAGCACTTAAAACAGGTAGAGGAGTTTATCTCCAGAGTCGGCAGGCTTGAGCTGGGCGGGGAGCCGTGACGGCAGTGCTGCGCGGGTGTGTCGGGCATGATAAAACGTAGGATGTTGCGGACACGCAGACAGATCGCGCAGCACCGTGACACGCGGCACGGCATACCTCGTTGACTTTACTTCCGAATTCCGGCGAGCACCTCGTTAGGAATAACAAATTCCGGGCAGCCCATGGACATCGGTGCAACATCGCCTTCGTTGAAGCAAACCACAACCTCGTTGTTCTGATTCAAGTAGAAGGAAGTGTTGTCTGTGATGGAGGTAAAATCCCATTCCGGCATATCGGAATCGAGCCAGTAGATTTTATTTTCATCTGCCGCCATCTGTTCTTTCATCTGCTGTTTGATATTGTCGCTGATAGTGGTTAAATAATCGCTGCCCTCCTGGAAGAGATCTGCAAGCTGCAGGCGTTTTCCGGTGGAAAGGTCAATGGTGTAGTAGTAGTTCCATTCCGCACCGCTTCCGGCAGACTGGAAACAGATCAGTTTCAGGGTGAAATACTGATCGGTGGTCGCCAGAATTTCGGATTTGACGGTCATATTCTGGTAGCCTTCTTCGTTTTTCTTGCTTTCTTCGAATTCTGCGATCAGGCGGTCTGTGATGGTCTGAATCTCTGTATTGATTTCCTCTGCTGTTTTCTTCGTCTGTTCGGAAACGGCGGAGGATTTTTGTGTATCCGCGTCGGTGTCCGGTGCGACAGTTACCTCCGGAACCTGAATGTCTGCGCTGTTTCGGTCATCTTCGTAGTGATAGTCCCGGAAGGTAACGACTTCAACAAGCCTGGAGAGCACAGGAACCTGACTCATTGCGTAGGCAACGGAAGCAGAGGTGTTCGGTAAGATGACCAGAGCTGCAGCAGCTGCAGCGGCGGCGATCCCGCAGCGGCGTGTGATGGAGCATCTGTGGGAGACAGAGCTGTGGGCAGCATTGGAACCCTGCTGGCTGTTCTCCTGCTTTGCCTGAGAGATCTTTAGTTTCATTTGTAAAAGCTGTTCTTCGGACATGTGGATGTCCTGATATTCTTTTTTCAATTCCTGTAACTGTTTTTCACGGTTTTCCATAATAAAAATCCTTTCTGAGAGTAATGGCGGGGCTGAGCCACCGCTTGAATGGTGTTGAACTTGCTGCACGCTGATGGGTCTCGAATGTGGTCGGCAGCTGTGTCGGGCGGTCAGTCCAGCGACAACCGGAGTTTTTTGAGACTGCGATATAGTCTGCTTTTGATGGTATTTGTGTTTTCTTCCATGATGGCTGCAATGTCTTCCAGCTTCATATCTTCAAAATATTTCAGCTCTACGATCATGCGGTCGCGGGGCGGCAGCAGCTCCAGCGCATGTTTCAGATCGAAATTCTCGTAAGCGTCTTCGTAGTGTGGCTCGTCGTTTCCTTCTTCCAACGGCTCCGTTTTTTTCTGCTTACAGAAAGAAAAAATCTCGTTGAGCATGATTCGATACAGCCAGGTGGCTGCATAACGGACCTCTTTTAAGTCAGAGCTGCTTCGGATAGCTTTATATGCGCCGTTCTGGACGATATCTCCTGCGTCTGCTTCGTTGTGGACGTAGCTGTAAGCGAGCCGGTAATATTGATCGTAATTTTGCAAAAGCAGATCTTCTACCGCTTTTTCTTTTGTTTTTCTGGATAATGATATCACGAAGAAATTCGCCTCCTTCTTTTGTTGTTCTGAGGATTAGACGTTGTAGGCGGGAAAAAAGTTTCAGGGAGTTTTAAATTTACTCTACCATACCATTATTTTTAACAAATTTGGTTGAAAAATTTCCGAAAATAGAACTATAGGTTCTTAAGTAGAACTAAGGGATCGTGGAGCAGAACAGATAGGAAACCTATACTTTACCCATACTATCAGTACGAGACTATAACGATAAGGGGAAGGGAAAAAGTATATGCTTGGGGAGCAGATTAAACGGTGCAGGGAGAAGCGTGGATTTACACAGGAGCAGCTTGCGGAAAAAATCGGAGTCAGCATAGAGACGATTTCCAGTATTGAACGGGGCATCAAAATGCCCAGACTGCAGAATTTTGTAGCGATCGCAAATCAGCTTGGCGTTTCAGCAGATGAACTTCTGCAGGACGAACTGGATTTCGGCTTTATCGCGGAAGCGAACGCTCTTTCCAAAAAGCTGGAGGAGTTGTCGAGGGCAGATCGGAAGCGGATTTTAGAGACCATGAACTTTCTGATTGTACAGGCTGGCGGAAAATCGGAATAAGAGTTTCGTTTTCAGTGGATAAGAAAAATTGCACCGGACTGGAGAAACGACAGAAGCAGGCAGGAGCTGACGGGTATCTGAATCGGACGGAATAGGATAGGAAGCGTCGGCTCCGCTTGACCCTGAGAAAAGGAGAGGTGATGTGCTTTTATAATTATCAATAATGATAGTGTATTATATGGTAGTAATAAGGATTGATAAAGCAAGGGTTCTGTGGTAGGATAAAAGCAAAGAAAGGCTTTAGGCTATCCGCAGAATCGGAAAGGATAGCATATGAGTGAAACGGAAGATAAAAAAAGAGAAAAACGGCATCAGGAAGATCTTGAGCGTCTGCGCAGTTTCCGACCGATTGACGATACATTCATGCGGGGACTTTTCAAAGATAATCTCCCACTGGCAGAAATGGTTCTTCGGATTATTACCGGGAAAAAGGATCTGACACTGTTAAAGTGTGAGACACAGGCGGATTTAAAGCGGGTGACCGGAGCAAGGTCGATTTGTCTGGATGCGTATGCAGAGGACAGTACAGGGAAAAAATACGATATGGAGGTTCAACGGTCGGATAATGGAGCCGATCCGCATCGTGCGAGATACCATTCCAGTGTGATGGACGTGGAAAATCTCGATGAAAAACAGGATTACAGAGACTTGCCGGATACTTATGTGATCTTTATCACGGAAAAAGATTATTATAAGGCAGGGAAGCCAATGTATGTGATTCAGAATATGAACCTTACGCTGAACCAGCCGTTTGAGGATGGAACACATATTTTATATGTAAATGGCGAATACCGCGGCGATTCGGATTTGGGCAAGCTGATGCACGATTTTAATTGTACGGATGCGGAAGATATGTATTTTGATCTAATGGCGGAAAAGACGCGGTATCTGAAAGAGAATCCGAAAGGAGTGAATGAAATGTGCAAGGTTATGGAAGATTTGAGAAATGAGAGCTACGCGGAAGGACGCGAAGAAGGACGCGAAGAACAGGCAAAAATAACTGCTTTCAGAATGGGCAAAAAAGGGCGTTCGCCGGAAGAAATCGCGGAGTTGATTGGCTTTAACGTGGAAACAGTGAAAAAATGGCTGCAAACTACAGAAGAGTAAAAGAATAAAGGAATGCAGTCAAAATCGCAGAGTAGCAGCGGAATGGAAATTAAGTATAGTTAATTTTGAAGCTGGGAAAACTTTATAGATACCGGTACACCGTGCAAAAAAGTCGCATGATGTATAGGTATTTTTTATTCATGACAATAGAATGCTCGCAGAGCGTGCATTCTATTGCTTTGCAGGCGGAAAATTCCCTTCATAACAATAGAATGTTCGCGGAACTTTCCCCCTATTTTTACCAATTTCTACGAGCAGGCTGCTAATTTCGACGAGATTATTTGCAACCCCGAAAAGTATGGTACAATCGATATAAGATATATTTTATGACGAACTGTGCGTGTGGGGAGGCAGATAATTCGCGCAGGCAGTTGATTGGTGACAACAGTACGTTCGCGCAGAGCGAGTTATAGATTGGAAGGGTGAGTATCAAAGCATCGGGAGTTTGTATTGCATTCTATTGTTTGAAAAAGAGAAATCTATCAACGGGGTAATAACAGGGGTAAACTACAATGAAAAAGAAAATATTGAGTGACACATTATTGCAGATCTTTCGAACCAGGAAACGGTTTGTTTTTGGCATTTTAATTTCGCTGATTTTGGAGACAGTGATCTCTTTGGGGCTGCCAGGCATACTCAGCAAGATCATAGACGGTCTGGGGAAACAGACAATTACATGGCTTGTTGCATTTATTCTGTTCTTTTTGGCAGTTGTGGTCGTAAAAGGATTTGCAACAGTTTTAAATTCTTATTTAAGCGAAAAAATGGGCAGGAGCGTCTGCGATGAAATCCGGAAAGAGTTGTTGAAAAAATTATTCCAGTTTTCCGTCTCCCAGCATAAAATGTCGAAAACCGGAGACTTTTTTGAGAAGATCGAAGGCGACGTCAACGTTATGGTTGGATTCTTTTCCAATATGCTGATCGACATCATGAGCAGCTCATTTATGATAGTGGGAATCCTGGTTGTATTCCTGACAAAGTCGCTGATTCTCGGCGGAATTTTTTGTGTGATAGCGGTTCTGATATTTGTCATTTTTATCGGAACCCAGAAGAGCCTTTCTGCATTATGGAACGATGCGCGAGTGAGTGAAACAAAGCTGTTTGGAGAGTTTTCCGAAGATGTGTATGCTGCGGCAGATGTAAAAGGAATTGGCAAAGAAGCTTATATCCATGAGCGGTTCCATAAGGATTTTGCAGAGTTTGAGCAAAAACAGGTAAAGGCGTCCTTCTGGGGAAATTTGCCGGCGACGGTGTTTTTCTCCCTGCTAAATGTTGCGGAAGGCATTGCACTGCTGATCGGAGTCCAGCTGTTAAATCGTGGCAGATTGTCAATTGGAGAACTGTATTTGCTGACGAGTTATGTCGGCTTATTGAACATGCCGTTTTTTCATTTAAAATATCAGTTTGCGCAGATGCCGATGTCGCTTGCTGCTCTAAAAAGAGTGAATTCCATATTTGAAATGGAATCCCAGGAGGATCAAAACGAAAAAGCTGCAGAATTTAGCGGCAATGAGATTGTGTTTTCGGACGTTTCTTTTGGCTACAATCAGTCGAGGGTTTTGTCAGATATATCGTTTACGATCGGCTCGAATGAAAATGTGCTGATCGAGGGAAGGACAGGCTGCGGAAAGAGCACTATTTTGCATCTGATTGCAGGACTGTATGTACCGGACTGCGGCAAAATTCTGATCGGTGGAAAAGAAATCCGGGAGTTTAACCGGAGAAAATATGTGGAAAATGTTTTCTATATTTCCCAGTTTTATCCGATTATCGAAGATACGCTGCTGAACAATCTGGTGCGGTTTTACGACAATTACGAGAAGCAGTCGGTTGAGCTGGCGCTGAAAATCACCCATATGGATCAGTGGATGGAAGAGACGAAAATCGGTCTGGAAGATACCATCAAACCGGAAGATTTTACGGTAAATGAGGCGCAGATTTTGGCATGGACGGCAGCATTAATTGCAAAGCCCCGTATTTTGCTGGTTGATGAATTCGACGCTTCCATAGACGATAAAATCCTCACGACGATTGATACGCTCCTTGAAAAGGAATTTACGGATTCTACGATTATCATGGTGTCCCATAAAAACAGGAGTGCCTTGAAATTCCACAAAAAGATACATATGGAAGAAAGTCGGATACAGGTAGAAACCTGCTGAGAATCGAGAGGGACAAATTATGAAAATGAAAAAGAGAGAACTATATCGGGCTTTCACGAAAGACATAAAGGCTTTTGGACTACTTGTGATAGCGGTCGAAACGATCACTTATACGTTCAGTTTTTTAATGAGCGGTATTGCAAAAAAAGACATTTTTAACGTGATTGAAGGAAAAGACGTCACACTTGGAATCTATTCCCTAAACATTTTAATCTTGATCAACGTGATGGTTCCACTGATCATCAATTGTGTAAAACAGGTCAATTCCGCTTTTGTGGAAAAATGGAAAACCAAGGCGAGATACAACGTAAAAAGTGTATTGTTAAACTATGTGTTGAGGGAATCGCTGAATCCGGCGCGGGAGACAGACGGCGCAGTTTTAAATTATTACCGGAATGAATGCGAGGACGTCGTAAATTTCTTTTTGGAATTTTATTATCAGGTTCCCAAAATCGTATTATCCGTTTCGATATTAATCGTGATGTTTTTTATCAACCCGATCTTTGCAGCTGTAAGCCTGTTCCCGACCGCTTTGACGGTTTTTCTGGTAAAAGTTCTTGGCAAGAATATTTTCTTATACCGGACGAATTCCCGGAAAAACACAAAAGAAGTGACGAGTTTTCTGAATAACTTTTTTGAAAACACCGAGTATTTTTATATGATCGGAAACCGGGAACGGGTGATTTCCGCGTATGAGAGAAAATGTCAGGAGAGATCGAAAAGCGAGATTCGGGACAGAATTTTTGACAGCCTGCTGGGCAGTATTTCCGGCAATTCTTCGAATATGGCATTGGGCATTATTTTACTGATTGCATTGCCGTTTATGATGAACGGAATCTTTTCGGTTGGCGAATTTGTCATGTTTGACTATTACTATGCGTTTCTGGCATATCTGCCGGATGCGATCGGAAATCTGGTAAAAAGAAAGAAGCAGACGAACGCATCGCTGGAACGCCTTGGATTTTTGCTTCAGGAGACAGATGGTGCAGGCTTTGTCAGGGAAAAAGACGGATATGATTTTTTAATCTGTGCAGGCGGTGGAAAGAAAACGTTCCATGCGGCGGAAAAAGAAATCGTGATTTTAAAAGGCGAAAAGAGCAGCGAAGCGCTGCGCACATTATTTTCCGTATGCGACAGAGAATTGAAGGATAAAAAATGCGTCTATGTACCGAGTGAGCCGGTTTTATTCGATGACTCTCTTTTGGAAAATATTTCTATGGGAGGGCGGATTGAGGATGTAAAAATGAATGGCATTCTGGAAAAAACAGCTCTGGTCGAGGATGTGAAAACCTTTGAGGATGGACTGCTCAAGCGGTGTGGAAAAAAGGGAGAGAACCTGTCCGGTGGGCAGAGAAAAAGAGTCGGGATCGCACGGGGACTTTATCAGGATGCGGATGTGCTGTTTCTGGATGGTGTGGCGGATCGGGTGGATTCTGCAACGGCAAGATTTCTGGTGGAGCATGTTTTGGAAGAATTTCAGGGACTGGTGGTAATGGTGTTTGAGGATGGCTTTTCGCAGAAGCTGGACGGAATGGTTGTTGAGGTGTGAGCCTTAAATAAGTAAGTAGAGAATGTGCGGATGCCGGTATGATGCATGAGGCTTCATGCCGCCGTGATGGTCTGCACCGGAGATGCTTCTCCTATCACGATACTCACACTTTCTGAAGAAGAAGCGCTTCATGCACAGAAAATCATCCGGGATGGAAGAGAGCTTCTTGTGATTTCGGAGATGGATCTGTATCAGAGGGAGAATGGGACAATTGCAGGTCTTCTTCGGACGAAAAAAACCACAATACCGGAAGTCATGGTCTATCCTTCGCCAGATGAAGCACCATAGGGCTTGCAGATTGGTAAATGCGGAGACGGTGGCGATCATTCGGGTTGAGTGAAAATAGTGAAGCGATAGCAATAAAGACATTGATATCAATGGGGAGCCTGTCACATGATTGTGATAAGCTTCCCATTATTATGTTGTAGTTTGTCATTAACTGGTTTTCTTTCTTCTTCTATAAAGGTGCACATAAGGAACGAGAAGGACATTTGCATGTAAAATAGATCAAACGAGGAGAAAAGAAAATGGAATTTGTAACTTCACAACAGGGAATTGATAGGAAATTTTGGCGCGTTTGTAGGAATTGAAGTCAGTGATAAAGTGAATTTTGGAATGTTGATAACGATATGGCTGTCGATTACGGAATTGCTGTCTATTCTTGAAAATATTCAACGGCTGGGAGTGAATATGCCGGGATTTTTGGGAAAATATCTGGATGAAATCCGGAATAAAATAGAAAAGGAAAAGTAATGGTTTGGGTGAGTGTGGGGATCATGTTTTGGATGGCTGTTAAAAAAAAATAGTGGATGAAAAATCGTCATTCGGAAACGGGTGGCGATTTTTTATACTACAAAAAGTGAGGGAGGCAGGTTGTGATGGGAAAACGTCTGACGGGGCGGTGGAGGGCGGAGGGGTGAAAGGGGAGTGAGAGGCGATGGGATGTTGGCGGGAAAACGTCAGGCGTTGCCTGACGGGGCAGTGGAGGGCGGAAGGGAGTTGGGAGGGCTTGGGGAGCGGGGAAGTCCGCAGCGCTGCAATCCGGTAAATGCTGCGCATTCACCGGATTGGCGGCATTCGACGCATCACCAGGAGGAAGCCGGCGTCTGCCGGTGAGCAAGCTTCCCGCATCCGTCGGTTTCCTTCCGGTGGCACTGCTCATTGTTATGCAACAATTTGACTGTTCTTGTTAACAATTGGGGGTGGCAGGACGGAAGGGGTATGGTATGATAATTACAGGAGGGGCGAGAGCCCTGTGTTTGAGATTATTTTATGGGAGGTCAGTTTGAAGAATAAGCGTGGTCGCTCATTCTTCAAACGGCTGTTTGTGCCGCAGGCGTCACAAAGCAGCCATGATCGCAGAGCAGAACCGGATGTTCTGCTCGCGGTTCCTCCGGCGCGAAGCGCCTGCGGAATGGGAGGTTATGATGAAAGATCAGCTTTTAGCAAAATTTGGGGAACTTTTTGGAGGAACAGACGGTGCGAAGGTTTATTTTGCGCCGGGTAGAGTGAATCTGATCGGAGAACATACCGACTATAACGGCGGTCATGTTTTTCCGTGTGCACTGACGATCGGTACTTATGGTGTGGCACGCAGGCGTGAGGATAAGAAGCTGCGGTTTTATTCGATGAATTTCGAGCAGCTGGGTGTGATCGAGTCGAGCGTTGAGGGCTTGAAGCCGGAGAAGGAAGCGGACTGGACGAATTATCCCAAGGGTGTGATGTGGGCATTTGGCGAGAAGGGGGTGGAAGTGACAAACGGTATGGATTTGCTGCTGTTTGGCAATATTCCGAACGGCTCCGGGCTGTCTTCTTCCGCATCGGTCGAGGTTCTGACAGGCTATATCCTGCGCGATCAGTATGGTTTTGAGGTTTCCAATCAGGATCTGGCGCTGATCGGTCAGTTTTCCGAGAACAAGTTTAACGGTGTAAACTGCGGCATTATGGATCAGTTCGCAATCGCGATGGGCAAAAAGGATCATGCGATTTTCCTGGATACTGCGACGATGGAATTTGAGTATGCGCCGATTCAGCTGGAGGGCGCGAAGCTTGTGATTTCCTGCAGCAATAAAAAGCGCGGTCTGGGCGATTCTAAATATAATGAAAGAAGAAGCGAGTGCGAAGCGGCTCTGGCAGAGCTGCAGCAGGTGATCGGCATCGAGTCGCTGGGGGATCTGTCGGAGGAGCAGTTTGAAACCTACAAGTCTGCCATCAAGGATCCCGTCAGAGTAAAGCGTGCGCGTCATGCGGTTTATGAGAATCAGCGCACGATCAAGGCAGTTGCAGCGCTGAAAGCAAACAATATCACAGAGTTTGGCAAGCTGATGAATGCGTCCCACGTTTCCCTGCGGGATGATTATGAAGTAACCGGCATTGAGCTGGATACGCTGGTAGAGGAAGCCTGGAAGGTAGACGGTGTCATCGGTTCCAGAATGACCGGTGCTGGCTTTGGCGGCTGTACGGTCAGCATCGTAAAGGATGAAGCAATCGAGGCCTTTCAGGAGCAGGTTGGAAAGGCTTATCTGGAAAAAATCGGTTACACGGCAGATTTTTATGTGGTAGAGATCGGTGACGGTCCGGTAGTATTATAAGAAAGGCAGGCAATCAGGGCAATGATTCAGGATAAAATCCGTGAACTGGTGCAGTATGGACTTTTGACAGGTCTGGTATCTGCAGAGGATGAAATTTATACGACAAACCGGCTGCTGGAGCTGTTCCAGATAGAAGATTATCCCTATGGATTCGGGGAAAAGATAGAACAGACAGAAGAAGAGTCGGTCAAAAGGCTGCCGGATCTTCTGACGGAAATGATGGATTATGCGGTGGAAAACGGGATCCTGCAGGAGGATGGTATCGTTTATCGGGATCTGTTTGACACAAAGATCATGAGCTGTCTGGTAGGGCGTCCCAGCGAGATCATCCGCCGGTTTCATGAGGAATATGAAAAGTCCCCGGAAGCAGCGACGAATTTCTTTTATAAATTCAGTCAGGACACGGACTATATTCGAAGATACCGTGTTTGCCGGGATGAAAAGTGGGTAACGCCAACGAAATACGGCGATCTGGATATTACGATCAATCTGTCCAAGCCGGAAAAAGACCCCAAAGCGATTGCGGCGGCAAGGCTGGCAAAGCAGGGCGGTTATCCGAAATGTCTGCTTTGTGTGGAAAACGAGGGTTATGCAGGTCGTATCAATCATCCGGCACGTCAGAATCACCGGATCATTCCGTTGACGATCAACGGCAGCAGATGGGGATTTCAGTATTCTCCCTATGTGTATTATAATGAGCACTGCATCGTGTTTAATGGCCAGCACACCCCGATGAAAATCGAGCACAATACCTTTGTGAAGCTGTTTGACTTTGTAAAACAGTTTCCTCATTATATGCTCGGCTCCAATGCGGATCTGCCGATCGTCGGCGGTTCGATTTTGAGCCATGATCATTTTCAGGGCGGCAGATATGAGTTCCCGATGGCAAAAGCACCGGTCGAAAAAAGGGTTACGGTCAAAGGCTTTGAAGATGTACAGGCAGGAATTGTAAACTGGCCGATGTCCGTAATCCGAATTTCCGGTCCGGATACAGAGCGGCTGATCGCCCTGGCGGATGTGATCCTGGATGCATGGCGCAGCTACAGTGATGAGGCCTCCTTTATCTTTGCAGAGACAGAGGGGGAGAAGCACAACACGATCACGCCTATCGCTAGAAAACGTGGCGATCATTATGAGCTGGATCTGGTTCTGCGCAATAATATCACCACGAAAGAGCATCCCCTTGGTGTGTTCCATCCCCATGCAAACCTACACCACATCAAAAAGGAAAACATCGGTTTGATCGAAGTAATGGGACTTGCAGTACTTCCTGCCCGTCTGAAAAAAGAGATGGCAGAGCTGGAAGAAGCGATCCTTTGCGGGGCTGATCTTCGGCAAAACGAGGTGCTTGCAGCTCACGCGGACTGGGCGGAGGAATTTTTGACCAGACACAGCGAGGTAAATGCCGAAAATATCCATGAAATTGTGCAGCAGGAGATTGGACTGGTGTTCATGCAGGTTCTGGAGGACGCAGGCGTTTATAAATGCACGGAGGACGGAAGAAAAGGATTCGAACGGTTTATTGACCGCTTAAATGCATGACTTTGTGCACAAGTCTGCAAATGTGATATAATGAGCACAAAAGAAAAACAAGCGACGCCGAAGGCGGCATTTGTTTTTCTTGTGCCATTAGAGAACGAGCAGCCTGCGTAGCAGGCGATAAAGCGCGTCAGCGCGGGCTCGTGATATAATGAGCGCAAGAGAGCGGGAACAGGCGAAGCCTGCTCATCGCGAACGGCGAAGCTATTGAGTGAGCTATGCTCACGATATATTGCTGTGCACTATATAGAAAGACCTGCAGCAGGTATAATAAACACAAGCGAAAGGAAAGGGCTGTCGTACTAACGTGCGGCAAGCCCTTTTTTCGTGGGAACAGAATGCTTGCAGCGCGTGCATTTTGTTGTGGATGTTGATGCACAGCAAACGGATTTGTGGTATTATGTTTACCGAAATCAAACAGGCATTTGACGAAAGAAGGTTTTATAGATGAAGTTTTTACTGGCGGCACTGAACGCAAAATATATTCATTCCAATCCGGCGCTTTACAGTCTGCGGGCCTATGCGGAAAAATACCATCCGGAAGCCGCGGCACAGGTGGAGCTTGCCGAGTATACGATCAATCAGACGGTGGAGGAAATCCTTGCCGATCTTTATGAGAGAAAGCCGGAGGCAGTGGCTTTTTCCTGTTATATCTGGAATTGGAAAATGATGCAGGAGGTCATTTCCGAGCTGCATCAGGTGCGTCCTGAGCTGCCCATCTGGCTGGGCGGTCCGGAGGTATCCTATCATGCGGAGGAGGTTCTGGAGCAATTCCCGTTTCTGACCGGCATCATGGTCGGCGAGGGCGAGGTGACGTTTTCAGAGCTTTTGACCTTTTATGAAAAAAAGAGCAGCGGACGGTATTCGGAACAGCAGCAGCTGCAGATTGTGGCATTCTGGCCGGGAGCAATCAAACAGGCCGGACTGGACAGTATTGCAGGTATTGTTTATCGAGATCCGATCACCGGGGAGCTTGTGCGGACAAAGGAGCGTTCCCTGACCAATATCAGTGAGATCCCGTTTTTTTATAAGGATATGAAGGATTTTGTCAATCGGATCGTTTATTATGAATCCAGCCGCGGATGTCCGTTTCGGTGTGGTTACTGTCTGTCCTCGATTGACAAACGGGTACGCCTGAGAGATCTGGCACTGGTGAAGGAGGAGCTGCAGTTTTTCCTTGATCAAAAGGTTCCGCAGGTGAAATTTATTGACAGAACCTTCAACTGTAATCATCAGCACGCAATGGAAATCTGGAAATATATTCAAGAGCACGATAATGGAATTACGAATTTCCATTTTGAGATCTCGGCAGATCTGCTGAACGGAGAAGAGCTGGCGCTTCTGGCAAAAATGCGCCCCGGTCTGGTTCAGCTGGAAATCGGTGTGCAGTCCACGAATCTGCAAACCCTTGAAGCGGTCAGACGGCATACAAATCTGGATAAGCTGCGGCATGCAGTGGTACGGATCCATTCCGAATATAATATTCATGTGCACCTGGATCTGATCGCAGGACTTCCTTATGAAGATATGGGAAGCTTTATCCGGTCCTTTAATGATGTATACAGCATGAGGCCACAGCAGCTGCAGCTCGGATTTCTGAAGGTATTAAAAGGCTCCTATCTGGAAGAAATGGCACAGACCTATGGGATCGTGTACCAGAGCTGTCCGCCCTATGAGGTCTTGTATACAAAATGGCTGAGCTATGGGGATATCATCCGGTTAAAGCGGGTGGAGGAAATGGTGGAGCTGTATTATAACAGCAATCAGTTCACACATTTGATTCCGGTTCTGCAGAGCCGCTTTGAAAATCCCTTTGCAATGTATGATAAATTGGCTGATTTTTATCATGAAAAAGGATATTTTGTCCATACGCCTGCCAGAGCTTACCGCTACCAGGTGCTTTTGGAGTTTGCACAGCAGGAAGACCCGGATGGAATGGAGTTATACCGGGAGCTGGCGGTGTATGATTTGTATCTGCGGGAAAATGCGAAGAGCCGACCGGCATTTGCATTGGACGAAAAACCGTATCATGATCAGATCGTCGAGTTTTATCAGGAAGAAGAGAAAAACCGCACATATCTGCCGGGGTATGAGGAATATCACGCAAAGCAGCTGCAGCGCATGACCCATCTGGAGGTATTTTCCTGGCCGGTACAGAAAAAGGCGTGGGAGCTGATCAGTATGTTGAAAAGAGGCGAGGTTCCGGAGACGAAAACGGCAATTTTATTCGATTATCAGAACCGGGATCGCCTGACGGACAATGCGAGAACAGCGGTGGTAGAGCTGCCGACCGCTGCGGACGCAAAACCGACAGCCGGACAGGCGACCGCCGCGGACGCAGAAGCAGTCGCTACGACAGGAAAGGGGGCCGCCGATTGAACGCACACACGAAAGCCATTTTGGATCAGCTCGACGCCCACTACGGGAGAGAATATATCTGCTACCTCAACCATGAAAACGCGTGGCAGCTTTTGATCGCGACGATGCTGAGCGCGCAGTGCACCGACGCACGGGTCAACATTGTCACGAAAGATCTGTTTGTGAAATATCCGTCGGTCGAAGCCTTTGCGGAGGCGGATTTAAAAGAGCTGGAGCAGGATATCCGTCCGACCGGTTTTTATCATAATAAAGCGAAAAATATCATTGCCTGCTGTCAGAGGCTGATGGCACTGCATGGCGGCGAGGTCCCCTCCGGGCTGGAGGAGCTGACGGCGCTGCCGGGAGTCGGACGCAAGACGGCAAATGTTATCCGCGGCAATATTTTCCACGAGCCAAGCGTTGTGGTGGATACCCATGTGAAGCGGATTTCCAAAAAGCTGGGGCTGACAAAAGAGGATGACCCGGAAAAAGTGGAATATGAGCTGATGAAGGTATTACCGAAGGATCATTTGATTTTGTACAATATTCAGATCATCACGCTGGGGCGGACCATCTGCAAGGCGCCGACGCCGAAATGCGGGGAATGTTTTCTGACGGAATGGTGTAAGGATTATCAGAACCGTCAAAAAAAGGAGAGCAGGAAAAAGAAGTGAAAGAATATGTGAGCGTAGATGTGGAAACGACCGGGCTTGCGCCGAAGCAGGATAAAATTATAGAAATCGGGGCAGTGCGCGTCCGGGACGGACAGATTGTCGAAAGCTTTACATCCTTTGTCAATCCGGGGCGCATATTGCCTGCGCATATCACAGAGCTGACCGGGATTTTACAGGAGCAGGTAGATGAGGCAGAGACGATGGAAAGCGTTTTGCCTGCCTTTCTGGAGTTTGCCGGAGATCTGCCCCTTGTGGGACATCGGATTTTGTTCGATTATGGATTTTTGAAGCGCGCGGCGGTGAATATGCGGCTGGATTTTGAACGGAGCGGCGTGGATACCCTGAAGCTTTCCAGACAGTTTTTGTCGGAGCTTCCGAGCAGAAGACTATCCGCCCTGTGCGAACATTTCGAAATTCCGATTCAGGCGCATCGGGCGCTGGAGGACGCGAGGGCAACGCATATTTTATATGAAAAACTGCTGGAGCTTTATGGAACAGACCCGGACCGGGCAAAGGATTTTGAGCCGGTTCCGTTGATTTGCAAGGTAAAACGCGAATCGCCTGCGACGAAGGCTCAGAAGGAACGTCTGACAAAGCTTCTTGCGCTGCATCAGCTGACGCCGGATTACGACGTTTCCATGCTGACGAAAAACGAGGCAAGCCGTCAGATCGACCGGATTCTTGCGGCATATGGAAGCTTGCAAAAGTGAGGGAAGTGCTTTATAATGTGTGGAAGCGCAGCCATGGAAGATGGTGCTTTGATGCTATTTGTCAGATGTTATAAGGCAGTTTGCGGATAAAGGAGCAGAGCATGAATTTCAGAAAGAAAAAGACACAGAAAATTATATCGTCGATCATCATTCTTATTCTGGTGCTGTCGATGATTGTTCCTACATTGCTGTCGTTTTTATAAGCGGCATAGAAAGGAATTTTAAAATGAATCGAATGAAAACCGTACTGATGACGGCAGCCATGCTGGTGTGCGTGTTTGCGTGCACGGCGGTGGCAGGAAAGACTGTATACGCAGCACCGAATGATACCATCCAGACCGGGATTTCGGCGGATGGCATGGATCTTTCCGGGATGACACAGGAACAGGCGCAGGGAGCGGTTCAGAGCTATGTGAACGAACTCGGGCAGGCGCAGGTGCAGCTGCAGGCGCAGGATGGACAGAGTGTATCTATCAGCCTTTCTGAGCTGGGAATTTCCTGGAAAAACCCGGAGCTTGTTTCGGAAGCAGTGTCCCTTGGAAAAAAGGGAAATATCGTAGCGCGCTATAAGGCAGAAAAAGATCTGCAGAATAAAGGAAAGAATTACCCCGTTGTTCTGGATTTTGATAAAGAAGCGATTCGTCAGGCTGTGACGGAGCGCTGCAGTAAATTTAATGTGGAAGCGATCGATGCGCACCTGACACGGGTTGACGGATCCTTTCAGATCGAAGATGGACAGACCGGATATGTGGTAGATGAAAATGCGTCCGTAGCTGCGATCTACGATTATCTTACGGGCTCCTGGGTCAAAGGGGAAAACGGAAACGTTGCCCTCGTAATGGCAGTGGATGAGCCCAAGGGAAAAACAGAAGAGCTTGCGAAGGTAAAAGATGTGCTCGGAACATTTACGACAAGCTATTCGACCTCCGGGGCGTCCCGCAGCAAAAACGTTGCAAATGGCTGCAGCCTGATCAACGGAACAACTTTGTATCCCGGCGATACGTTTTCTACCTATAATACAGTGAAGCCCTTCTCCACCGAAAATGGTTACGAGATGGCGGGTTCTTATTTGAACGGCAAGGTGGTAGACAGCATCGGCGGCGGTATCTGTCAGGTATCTACGACGCTGTACAATGCGGTTCTGCGGGCAGAGCTGGAAGTGACAGAACGTCACAATCATTCCATGATCGTAACCTATGTAGATCCGTCTGCAGATGCGGCGATTGCAGAATCCTCCGGCAAGGATTTTGTATTTGTGAATAATACGGATTATCCGATTTATATCGATGGACATACGGCTGATAAAAAGATTACATTTACGATCTATGGTGTAGAGACGAGAGCAAAAAACCGCACCGTAGCTTATGAGAGTGAAGTGGTTGAGAAAAAGGTTCCGGAAGCGGATCAGATCATAGCGGACGCTTCCCAGCCTATCGGCGTCATCAGCGTCAGCAGCGCACATATTGGCTACAAGGCAAGACTCTGGAAGATTGTAAAGGAAAACGGTGTGGAAGTCAGCCGGGAGCAGGTCAACAGCAGCAACTACAAGATGAGCCCCAGAACGGCAACCGTTGGAATTGCTTCTCCGGATCCGAATGCGACCAGCCAGATGCAGGCGGCCATTGCGACCAGCAGCATTGATACGGTCAAAGCGACCATTTCCAATATCAAAGCGCAGCAGGCAGCAGCGGCGGCATTGACACCGGAGCAGCTGCAGGCGATCGCAGAGGCTCAGGCGCAGGCTGCCCAGGCGCAGCAGGACGCAGCGGCGGGAAACTAAGCACCGGATCCTAAAGCAGAGCGGATGGCAGAGCCGGGCTGGAGGTCCGGCTCTGCAATGCTTTGATACGATGGTATTCGGAATGGAGAAAAGCTTATGAAAACAGGGAACGTAACGGGAACCGTTTATAAACGCAGCGTTCATCGAAAAATAGAAACAAACGGCATAGGGGTGAAAGGCGCAGAGTATGGGGAAGGCTGCGCCTTTCTCACGTCTGAAAATGTGGATAAAGCGCCGGAAAAAGCGAAGCAGCTGTGGATTACGGCGCAGAGTCTGTCTGTTTGGTCCGGAGCAGAGGGAGCCAAACTTTGCGTTTATGAGGCAGTAAACCGCGCAGCAGCGGCAGCAGTGGGAAAAGGAGAAGCAAAGGTGCGCATGGTGTCCATGCAGCTGATGCTTCCGGCAGACTGTCAAGAGCAGGAGCTGCAGAAGATGACTGTCGCAGCGCAGGAAGCAGCGCAGAAGCTGCAGGTTACGCTCGCGGATGTGAAAGTGCATGTGTCCGGTGCAGTCATTGCGCCTGTTGCGACAGCAGAGGCGCTTGTAGAAGTGTGGACTGCGCCTGCAGGCGCTGCGCTGTCGGCGCGCGCCGGTCAGCAGATTGTAATGACGAAATGGGCGGGACTGGCAGGAACTGTCCGCCTGGAAAAAACATACCGGGAAGCCCTTTTGAAGCGCTATCCTGCGCAGCTTCTGGACGACGTAGCACAGCTGGAACAGCACTTTTCGATTTTACCGGAGGCTGCAGTCGCCGGTAAGTCCGGCGTCGGACTTGCCTGTGCAGTATCGGAAGGCGGTGTATTCCATGCACTCTGGACACTGGCAGAGCAGGCCGGGACCGGACTGGAGGTATCTTTAAAGAAGCTTCCCATCCGACAGGAAACGGTAGAAATCTGTAATGAGCTGGACGTCAATCCTTATGAGCTGTCCGGAAACGGCAGTCTGCTGTTTGTGACTGATCAGGGCGAGATGCTGGCAGAGCAGCTGCAGCAGCAGAAAATCCCGGCGGCGGTGATCGGATTTTTGTCGGCGGACAACGATCGCGTGATTGTCAACGGAGAGGAACGAAGATTTTTAGAACCGGCGAATACGGACGCGATTTATCGGATGGAGTAGTAGAACAGTTGCCGGATATCCGGCAGGAACGGAAGAAAAAATGAGAGAAGAATTATTAAAAATTATTGAGAAAAACAGCCGGATCGATTTAAAAGAGCTGGCAGTCATCCTCGGCGTAGAGGAAATTGACGTGGTAAACGAAATGGCAGCGATGGAAGCAGAGGGCATTATCTGCGGCTATCATACACTGATTGATTGGGAAAAAACAAGCATCGAAAAGGTTTCCGCGCTGATTGAGGTTCGCGTAACACCCCAGCGCGGTCAGGGCTTTGACAGCATCGCGGAGCGGATTTACAAGTACCCGGAGGTACATGCAGTGTACCTGATCTCCGGCGGTTTCGATCTGCTCGTAACACTGGAGGGCAAATCCCTGAAAGAAGTTTCCGCGTTCGTTTCGGATAAGCTTTCCACGCTGGACAGCATTTTGAGCACAGCGACCCATTTTATCCTGAAAAAATATAAGGATCACGGAACGATCCTGACCCGCAAATGCGAGGATCAGAGGGAGATGATTACGCCATGAGAAATCCCCTTTCTGATACAATCGTTACGATTAAACCGTCCGGAATCCGGAAATTTTTCGATATCGTCAGCGAAATGGAGGATGCGATTTCCCTGGGTGTCGGCGAGCCGGACTTCGATACTCCGTGGCACATCCGCGACGAGGGCATTTATTCTCTGGAAAAGGGACGTACCTTTTACACCTCCAATGCCGGCTTGAAGCAGCTGAGGGAGGAAATTGCGCATTATTTGAGACGCCGCTATCAGGTGTCCTATGATCCGCTGCATGAAATCATGATTACAGTCGGTGGCTCCGAGGCCATCGATATTGCACTGCGTGCGATGGTAAATCCGGGAGACGAGGTGCTGATTCCACAGCCGTCCTATGTTTCCTATGAGCCGTGCGCCGTGCTTGCAGGTGCGAAGCCGGTCATCATCCCGTTGAAAGCGGAAAACGAGTTCCGCCTGACGGCACAGGAACTTCTGGATGCAATCACAGAAAAGACGAAAATTCTGATTTTGCCCTATCCGAACAATCCGACCGGTGCGATCATGGAACGGGAAGATTTGGAAGTGATTGCAAAGATCGTGGAAGAAAAAGATCTGTTTGTGATATCGGATGAAATTTACAGTGAGCTGACCTATAAAGGCAATCCGGTTTCCATCACACAGATTCCGGGGATGCGGGAGCGGACGGTTCTGATCAACGGATTTTCCAAGGCATATGCAATGACCGGATGGCGTCTGGGCTATGCCTGCGGACCGGAAGTGATTTTAAAACAGATGCTCAAAATCCATCAGTTTGCGATTATGTGTGCTCCTACGACGAGCCAGTATGCGGCGGTAGAGGCGCTGAAAAACGGCGATGACGATGTAGCGGAAATGCGCGAACAGTACAATCAGCGCAGACGCTATCTGCTGCATGCCTTTGCAGAAATGGGGCTGCCCTGCTTCGAGCCTTACGGCGCGTTTTATGTGTTCCCCTGTATCAAGGAATTCGGCATGACCAGCGATGAGTTTGCGACGCGTTTTCTGCAGGAAGAAAAGGTTGCAGTCGTGCCGGGCACGGCGTTTGGGGACAGCGGCGAGGGCTACATCCGTATTTCCTACGCTTATTCCCTGGAAAATCTGAAAGTTGCGATCGGGCGGCTGTCGCATTTTGTAAAAAAACTGAAAGCGGAAAAGGAATGATTAAGATATGTTGAACATCGTATTGCATCAGCCGGAAATCCCGGCGAATACGGGAAATATCGGAAGAACCTGCGTTGCGACCGGGACGGTTCTGCATCTGATTGAGCCGCTGGGCTTTTCTTTGAGTGAGAAGCAGTTAAAGCGCGCAGGCATGGATTACTGGAATCTGCTGGATGTGCGCCGCTACATCAATTTTGCGGACTTTCTGGAAAAAAATCCGACGCTTGTAAGCGGCGAGCCGGACGCACCGAAGCTCTGGATGGCGACGACGAAAGCGCATCAGGTTTACAGCGATGTAAAGATCGGACCGGACGATTATATTATGTTCGGCAAGGAGAGTGCCGGAATCCCGGAGGAAATCCTTGTGGAGTATGAAAAGAGCTGTATCCGCATTCCGATGGGACAGGATATCCGTTCCCTGAACCTGTCCAACTCCGTAGCGATCGTTTTGTATGAAGCGCTGCGCCAGAATCATTTCGTAGGGTTACAGGAAGGCGGAGAACTGCACCGGCTGCACTGGAAAGCGTAAGGCAGCCCGCCCTACGCTTCGTTGTCCTGCACGGGCAGGGAGAAGATAAACTCGCTCCCGACGCCCTCGGTGCTGATGACGTTGATATTTTCGTTGTGCGCCTGGATAATTTCTTTTGTAATGGAAAGTCCCAGTCCGGTTCCCTTTTTGTCTTTGCCGCGGGAAAGGTCGGTCTTGTAGAAACGATCGAAGATCAGCCGCAGGCTGTCCTTCGGGATTCCGATACCACTGTCCTTGACGGAGACAAAAACCTTTCCATGCTTTTCGTTTGTCTCGATGCGAATCGCAGAGTCTGGGTGGGAAAATTTAATCGCGTTGTCGAGCAGGTTGTATAAGACCTGCTCGATTTTGCTTTTGTCGGCGAGAACGGGCATACGGTCGCCGGTTAAAAGCAGCTCGATGCCGATATGCTTCTGCTGGCAGGTTCCTTCGAAGGAAGCGGCAGTAGAGCGAATGACCGAATTTAAATCGAAAACAGATTTTTCCAGGATCATGCCCTTCATATTCAGGTTGTTTAAGGTCAGCAGGCTGTTGGTCAGCTTTGTCAGGCGTTCCGTCTCGTTTAAGACGATGCCGAGATATTTTTCGTGGAGCTCTGGCGGGATCGTTCCATCCAGCATCGCCTCCAGATACCCTTTGATTGAAGTCAGCGGAGAGCGGAAGTCGTGAGAAACGTTGGCGATGAATTTTTTCTGGTTATCCTCGGCGCGTGCGATCTCACTTGCCATGAGAGACAGGGAGGCAGCCAGATAACCGATCTCATCCTCACTGTCTACCTGAAATTCATAATGCAGATTGCCTGCCGCGTACTGCTCGGTGGCTGCTGTGATCTTGCGCAGCGGCAGATAGACCATTTCTGTAAAGAAAATCAGAATGATCAGCGACAGCAGGAAAAAAATCACGAGCATAATATAGGAAATATTCAGCAGGCTTTCGCTGGAAGCCCGAATATTTGCCATGGGGATATGGATGACAACATAGCCCTGCACTTTAAAATTGGAAGTGATGGGCGCAAATACACTGAGCATTTCCTCCTGAAAGCAGCCGAAAAAGTCACCAACCGTATAAAAGGAACCGGCGGTGATGGTCGAGTCAAAATTTTCCACGCGAGATTCATGATTCACATCCAGCGGTGTTTCCGTTGTCATGATAATACGTCCGGATGGATTAATGATCCAGATTTGGGAGGACAGGTAGGTGCTGAGCGCATCCAGCTGTTTTTTGACCTCCTCGAGGGAAACATTGCTGCTGTATAAGTCGGAAGCGTAGGTATTTGCGATCAGAGTAGCTTCTTTATAAAGGGAGTCCGCCTTTTCCCGTTTCAGATGCTCCAGCGTCATACTGGAAACGAACGTTGCTACGACTAAAAATCCGAAAAATCCGAAGATCAGGTAGCCGAGTACAAATTTCAGATACAGGGTTTTGCGCATGTCATCTTACCTCGAATTTGTAGCCGATTCCCCAGATCGTGGCGATTTTCCAGTTTGCATGATCCTTGATCTTTTCGCGCAGACGCTTGATGTGTACGTCTACCGTGCGGGTGTCGCCAATGTATTCATAGCCCCAGATCTGATCCAGAAGCTGTTCTCTGGAAAAAACGTGGTTGGGCGAAGCTGCCAGAAAATAGAGAAGCTCCAGCTCCTTTGGCGGCATATCGACATTTTTCCCCATATACATAACGGAATAATTGGTTTTATTGATTGTCAGATCGGGATATTCGACACATTCCACAGCAGGCTTTGCCGGAACGGCAGCAGCTGGCTTGTAGCGGCGCAGCACCGCTTTGACTCTTGCGACAAGCTCCTTGGAGTCGAAGGGCTTTTCCATGTAATCATCCGCACCAAGCTCCAGACCGAGCACCTTGTCAAAAATTTCGCCTTTGGCGGACAGCATGATGATGGGAACAGAGGAACTGCTGCGGACTTCACGGCAGACCTGATAGCCGTCGATGCCGGGGAGCATCAGATCGAGCAGAATCAGGTTCGGCGCGAAGGTATCCACAGCGCGGAGGGCGGATTCCCCGTCCTCCACGATCATCGTATCAAAGCATTCCTTGGTCAGGTACAGCGAAATGAGTTCGGCGATATTGGCATCGTCGTCAACAATCAGAATTTTCTGTTTATTTACCATAATGAACCTCGTTATTCCTTTCTGCAAAGGCGGCAGATGATTGCCGTCCTGCGGATTATTTTTTAAATTCTACAATCGTTACGCCGGCATCGCCTTCGCCGTATTCGCCCTGTCGGAAGGATTTGACATATTTGATGCGCTTTAAATGCTGCTGGATGGCCTTGCGCAGGGCACCGGTCCCCTTGCCATGTACGACGCGGACGTTTTCCAGATGTGCCAGATAAGCGTCGTCCAGATATTTATCGAGGGCGGCGAGGGCTTCGTCTACCGTTTTGCCCAGCAGATTGATCTCAGGGGAAACGGAGAAGGACTTGGACATCCGGAGCTTGCCGGTATTTGTTTTGGACATCGTAGGTGTGGTAATTGTCGCTTCCTCGATGCGGACAAGGTCTTTTATGTTCGTGGAGGTGCGCATGATGCCGCACTGTACGAAGAGGTTGCCCTTTGCATCAGGCAGGCTGCTGACCGTACCCTTGAGCCCCATGGAAACAATGCGCACGGCATCGCCTTTTTTGAGCTGTTCGGGCTTTAACGCCGGAGCTTTGGGCTTGTCCTTTGCAGCGACGGAAAGCTTGCTGTTTTTGTCGTCGATGTTGCTGCGCAGCTTCTGACGCGCCTGTTCCAGATCTTTCATGGAAGCGCCGGGACCGGCTTTCTGGAAAATGCGGATCGTTTCGTCTGCGGTGTCCTTTGCTTCACGCAGAATATCCCGCGCTTTTTCATTCGCTTCGCGCAGGATACGGTCCCGCGTCTGGTCGATTTTATCGTTTTTCTCCTGCAGCTTATGCCGGAGGGCTTCGATTTCTTTTTTGTAATCTTCGATTTCGCGGCGTTCTTTTTCAATTGTAACGCGGCTCTTTTCCAGATCGGAAATAACGTCTTCAAAGCTGACGTCCTGTTCGTCGATCTGCTCTTTGGCAGCTTCGATGATTTCGTCGGAAAGACCGAGCTTTTTGGAAATTGCAAAGGCGTTGCTCTTTCCGGGAATGCCGATCAGCAGTCGGTAGGTCGGACGCAGCGTTTCCACATCGAATTCACAGCAGGCATTTTCTACAAAATTTGTGGAAAGAGCGTAGATTTTCAGCTCGCTGTAATGTGTGGTCGCCATTGTGCGGATACCGCGGTCATGCAGATAGTTCAGGATTGCGATCGCCAGCGCCGCACCCTCGGTCGGGTCGGTTCCGGCCCCCAGCTCGTCGAACAGGCACAGGGAATCTGCGTCTGCCTTTGCCAGAATGGAGACGATGGAGGTCATGTGGGAGGAAAAGGTACTCAAGCTCTGTTCAATGCTCTGTTCGTCACCGATATCTGCGAAAACCTCTGTAAAAACGGACAGCTGCGAGCGGTCTAGGGCAGGAATGTGCAGACCTGCCTGCCCCATCAGCGTGAACAGTCCGACTGTTTTTAAACATACGGTTTTACCGCCGGTGTTGGGACCGGTGATAACGAGAAGATCGAAATTTTTGCCAAGCTCGACGTCGATCGGAACGACTTTTTTGCGGTCAAGCAACGGATGTCGTCCCTGACGGATACGAACGATATGCTCGTCATTGAAAAGCGGACGGGAAGCATTCTGATCCATCGCAAGGGAAGCCTTTGCAAAGATGAAATCGAGCTGCGTCATAATCCGCTGGTTTTCTGCGATCTCAAGGGTGTGTGCACCTGCTTCGGCACTCAAATTTGCCAGAATAACGGCGATTTCCTTTTGCTCCTCGATTTCCAGCTCACGCAGCTGATTGTTTAAGCTGACAACGGCTGCGGGTTCGATGAAAAAGGTGGAGCCGGTGGAGGACTGGTCGTGCACCATGCCGGGCACCTGACCTTTATATTCCGCCTTGACGGGGATACAGTAGCGTCCGTCGCGGGTGGTAATCACGGCATCCTGCAGATAGTTTCTGACGGAACCGTTTACCATGCTGTTTAATTGGTTGTGAATCTTTTCTCCGGTTAATACCATGCTCCGCCGGATTTTTTTGAGGGCAGGACTGGCGTCGTCCGCAATTTCATCCACATCGATGATGCAGCGGCGAATTTCTTTGGAAAGGGGTGCGAGAGGTTCGAGACAGTGAAAATATTCTGTCAGGGAATCCTGCTGTTCTTCGTCCTTGTCGGAGCGCCCGAAGTTTTTGACACGGGCGGTGTTTTCCAAAAGACCGGCGATGCGCAGCAGCTCTTCAGAGGAGAGGGTGCTGCCGATTTCGAGGGAGCGCAGGCACATGCCGAGGGGCTTATTGCTGCCGAAATTCAGGCTGCCCTTCTGGAAAATCCGGGTCAGGGCATCTGCAGTTTCGGTCTGAGCCTGTTCGATCTGCGCAAGATCGGTCATGGGCACGAGATCCCGGCAAAGCTGTCGTCCGGGGTCCGAGGTTGCTTTTTGCTCCAGCATATGAATGACTTTATCATATTCCAATACGCGTAAAACTTTCGCGTTCATAGTAGTTCCTTTCGTTTTTCAAAACACAGTGCCAAAAGGCACATATATTCGTTCCATAAAATGCTGCACAGCAGAATCATTACACAGGATTGATGCTGCTGTCTTGTGGTACAGGCGGCTACTCCTATCATACCATATAGAGAGAGAAACCGGGGAAAAATTTTGCGCCCGGAAAAAGTCTTTCCGGCACTTGTGTGCAGGCGGGCAGATGAGGTATACTGAAAAGTACCCAAACGGGCAGAAAGGAACCGATACTTATGGAGGATAACAGACCGAATCAGGATCTGACGAATCAGGATATCGAGTTTATCAAAGAAAAGGTAAAAGAACGACCGCTGAACCGCCGAAAGCTGTTCAAAAAAACGTTGCTGACGGCGAGCATGGCAGCGATTTTTGGGCTGATCGCCTGTGTGACCTTCCTTGTGCTGGAACCGGTATTTTCCAATCTGCTGTATCCGGAGGAGGAGCCGCAGCAGGTGGAGCTGAAGGAAGAAAATATCGAGGATGAGATGCGTCCGGAGGATATGATTCTGGAAGAAGAGACGGAAACGGAGACAACGACAGAGCTGCAGACCGTTGTGGAAAAAGTCGCGCTGGAAATCGGGGATTATCAGAAGCTGTACCGGAATATGTATACGGTGGCGAAGACATTTGCAGATCATTCGATGGTAACAGTGACCGGTGTGGTGTCGGATGTGGACTGGTTTGATAACACTTATGAAAACCAGGGACAGACGGCAGGGCTGATCGTTGCGGATAACGGTAAGGAGCTGCTGATTCTTGTGGACGCGGCAGCCATCCGTCAGGCGGAGGAACTGGAGGTTTCCTTTTACAGCGGACGGAGTGTGTCCGCTTCACTGAAAGGAAAGGATGAGGAAACGGGACTCGCCATTTTGAGTGTGGCGCTGGAGGATATTCCGGAGGATATCCGGAAAAATGTCGGATCGGCGACGATGGGAAGCTCCGGCAGTAGTGTACAGGCTGTACCGGTGATTGCAATCGGACGTCCGCAGGGTGCGGAAACGATAATTTTCGGAATGGTAACTTCTGCAGATTATTATCAAAATCTTACGGATCATAATGTCCGCCTGTTGAAGACAGATATGACGGGGTTACAGGGAACCGGAGGCGTTTTAATCAATCTTTCCGGAAAGGTACTCGGCATCGTGCACGCCGGGGAAGCAGAGAGCTCCGATGTGCTCAGCGCATATGGCATTTCCGATCTGCTGACGACGGTTGGCAAGCTGTCGAATGGTCAGAAAATCGCCCATATGGGCATTACCGGGACGGATGTACCGGACGAAATCCATCTGGAAAAACATGTGCCGGTCGGTGCATATGTGACGGGAATCATAATGGATTCTCCCGCGATGAAAGCGGGAATCCAGAGCGGCGACGTAATCGTTGGCATGGAAGGAGAAGAGATCACTTCGTTTGCGGACTACCATGCGGCGCTTCTTTCCTGTGAGCCGGGCACGACGGTGACAGTCACTGTGATGCGGCAGGGACAGGAAGAATATCAGGAAATGGAGATTGAGGTGCTTTTGCAGGAATAAGGCGTAGAGGATAGCGAAAGGCTTTTGATACAGGGCTGCCGTTTTCGGTTTTGCGTAGCATTTTCAACAGAATAGAGATTTTTGGAAAAGAGGAAAAGAAAATGAAATTTATTAAGGATTATAAAGAAGGCGACAGAGTATTCGATATTTATCTGTGTAAGCATAAACAGTCTGCTGTGACGAAGAATGGTAAGCCTTATGAAACCGTCATCCTGCAGGATAAGACCGGCACGGTAGACGGCAAAATCTGGGATCCCAACAGTGCGGGCATCGATGATTTCGACAGCCTGGATTATATTGAGGTCTATGGCGATGTGACCTGTTTTCAGGGCGCAAACCAGATCAATATCAAACGAATCCGCCTGTGCCGCGAGGGCGAATACGAGCCTGCCAACTATCTTCCGGTCAGCAAAAAGGACATTTCCGTGATGTATCAGGAGCTGCTTTCCTATATTAACAGCATGGAAAATGAATGGCTCAAAAAGCTGATGGAGGCGTTCTTTGTAAAAGACGAGGCGTTTCTTACAAACTTCAAAAAATCTTCCGCAGCGAAAAGCGTACATCATGGATTTGTAGGCGGTCTGCTGGAGCACACGCTTGGCGTTGTGAAGCTGTGCGATTATTTTGCAAAATCCTACCCGATGTTAAAAAGGGATCTGCTTTTGGCTGCCGCGATGTGTCATGATATCGGCAAGACAAAAGAAATTTCCCTTTTCCCGCAGAACGATTACACGGACGATGGACAGCTGCTTGGTCATATCGTAATCGGAACGGAGATGGTCAGCGACAAAATTCGGATGATCCCGGGCTTTCCGACTGTGCTTGCTTCGGAATTGAAACACTGCATTTTGGCGCACCACGGAGAATATGAATACGGTTCTCCCAAAAAGCCTGCGCTCATGGAAGCGATGGCACTGAATCTGGCGGATAATGCAGATGCGAAGCTGGAAACCTTTACGGAGATTCTGGAGGGAACTTCTGAAACCGGATGGCTGGGTTACAACCGGTTCTTTGAATCCAATCTGCGCATGACGCGGATGGACTAAGACGGCTTGGCCGAAGGAATGGACGCAGTGCAGCTGCGCAGGTTTTGCATAGCCGGACGTAGAAAGCACGACCGGCGCGCATTCTACGCAGCTGCAGCGGTAAAAATACAGCACAGCTGCCGAAGCATGGAGGATGACGTGAATATACAGAAAAATCAGATTTTTACAGTGAAAATTACAGATATGGGAATAGACGGAGAGGGCATCGGACATCTGGAGGATTCCGGTGCCCTTTCAGGCAATGGTTATACGCTGTTTGTCAAGGACGCGGTTCTGGGCGATACGGTGCGTGCAAAAGTCGTAAAACCGAAAAAGGGATATGCCTTTGCGCGTCTGGAAGAAGTGTTGGAACCGTCGCCCGACCGCGTGGAGCCGGTCTGTGCGTATGCGAGACAGTGTGGCGGCTGTCAGCTGCAGGCGGTTTCCTATGAAAAGCAGCTCGCCTTTAAGGACCGCAAGGTCAAAAACAACCTGATCCGGATCGGCGGCTTTGCCCCGGATTTTGTAGAGGAAATTATGGAAGCGCCGGTCGGGATGGAGCATCCGTTCCATTATCGCAACAAGGCGCAGTTTCCGGTCGGAATGGACAAAAATGGTCGTTTGATTGCGGGCTTTTATGCCGGACGGACACACACGATTATTGAAAACAGGGACTGTGCGCTCGGCGTTGCGGAAAACAAAATCGTTTTGGATATTGTGCTGGATTTTTGTACGGAAAAGAAAATTCCAGCATACGATGAAACGACAGGAAAGGGATTGCTGCGCCATGTCCTGATCCGTAAAGGCTTTTCAACAGGACAGATTATGGTTTGCCTGATTCTCAACGGCAGTTCGTTTGCGGCGGAGCAGGAGCTTGCGGACAGGCTGTTTGAAAAGGTGCCCGGAATGACCAGTTTTTCGGTCAATTCCAATACAGAGCGGACCAATGTGATTATGGGCAGTAAAACCCGGACGATCCGCGGGAAAGACCGCATTGAGGACACGATCGGCGGGCTTGTTTTCACAATTTCGCCCCAGTCCTTTTATCAGGTCAATCCGGTTCAGACGGAAAATATTTACAGTCAGGCGCTTTCTTATGCAGGACTGACCGGAAATGAGACAGTCTGGGATCTTTACTGTGGAATCGGCACGATTTCCCTGTTCCTGGCGCGCCAGGCGAAGCAGGTCTATGGCGTGGAAATCGTCCCGCAGGCAATCGATGATGCGCGCCAGAATGCAGTGCGCAACGGCATCGACAATGCGAAATTTTATGTCGGAAAAGCGGAGGAAGTGCTGCCGCACTTATACGAAACAGAAGGAATTTTTGCGGACGTTATCGTTGTTGATCCTCCGCGCAAGGGCTGTGACGAAGAGTGCCTCAATACCATTTTAAAAATGCGCCCGAAGCGCCTGGTTTACGTCAGCTGCGATTCCGCGACGCTCGCCCGTGACTTAAAATATCTCTGCAGCCAGGGCTATGAGTTAAAATGCGGCAGGGCGTTTGACAACTTCCCGATGGGGGGACATGTGGAGACGGTGATAATGATGACGTATTGTGGTGATAAGGGGAAATAGGGTTGTATAACCACAAGATATTGTGGTTTGAAACTGAAAAATGAGCAAAAATCGAGGCGGAAATGGACGGTTTTCGACCTCGATTTTTTGAGCTTTTGACAGATGACATCGGAGAAAGGAAGGGAGAAAATAGATGACAATGGAGTAACTTGTGAATTTATAAGCAAATTATTTAGTGGGGGGAGATAGAAGGGAAAGTAAAAAGAAGTCAACAAGAGTTAAGTACTGAGCGCATTGGTGTTATTTGGGGGAATAAAGTATTATTGATTTTTTCATCATAAGAAAGCCGTAGTTTCTCTTTTATGAGAGCTGCGGCTTTTTTTCGTAAAAAACACAGGATAGCAGAAAGGAGTACATCATGTTAAAAGTATGTTTTCAAGCCATAACTACAGGTCAGAAGATATGGTCCAGATTCCCTGCGCCAAGGCAGACGATAAGGGAAATGTCAGGGCAGCTGGGAATGAATGCAGCGAAAATTGTAGAAGTAGAATCAGACGGCAGCGTATTTGCCCCATATCTGATCGGGAAAGAAGTACCACCAGAAAAAGGATATAAAGAAGTCGATTTTTTGGAGCGGCGCATGGAGTGCCTGACCAGAAAAGAACAGCAGGTCTTTCAGGAGGCACTGGAGATGGAACATCCTGAGACGCTGGAAGAAATGGTAAACCTGTCCTGTAACCTGGATAAATTTGAATTATTGGAAGATGGAAAGGTTATCAGGACGGGAGAAGTGCTGGATACAATGTATGATTCGGAGCCGTTACCGGATGTAGGATATGAAAAGGATTCGGTATTTTGGCTGCGGCTGGATTCTCCATTTTATAAAAGGGACTATGGCAGATGGTATCCCCTGTCCCTTCCTGCGGATGAGGAAAAGCTGGAGAGGGTCGCGGAAGTGCTGGGGGTGTCTGATATAGAAGAAGGAAGGATTTGTTTTTATGGAAGCCGGTATCAGGGGATAGAAGAGGTCCTTCCGTTGTCCTATGGAATCAGGGGGATGAATGCATTTGCGGGGTGTTTAAAACAGGAGAAGTTCCTGTGCTCGAAAGAAGGGATGGAAAAATTGTTTTCTGCTTTGGAAGCAGAACGTCCGGAAAATATGCAGGAAGTGGTGGAAATTGCCATGCGGCTGGAACAGTATGAGTTCCTCCCGGAAAAAATTGTGACAGCGGAGGATTATGGAGAATATCTGCTGGAGGAGGCACAGATTGTTTTGGATGAGAAAATCGCGCCATTTATTGACATAGAAGGCTATGGATTCTCCCAAATGGAAAAGAATGGAATCGTACAAACGGAACATGGCTTGATATTCCGGAAAGATAAGCCAATACAGATGCTGCCGAAGGAATTTGAGGGGATACGACTGTTTAGCCCCTTAACGGCGCTCATGTATGGACAGGAAGGGTATGAATCAGATGAGCCTGAGGAAATCACGCCAACGCAGCTGTGCAGGTATGTCAGTGCGATCAAAAAGCAGCTCATAAAAGAGCAGCTGGATACAGAAGGCGACCGTGGGTTAGCGGAATATATAAGAAACCGGATTCTTAGACAGAAAGTATTCCGGATGTTCCCCGATGTGGAAGTGTGGCAGGGGGAGCTGTGGGGAGTATTGGAGATAGAAAGCTATGGGAAGCTTTCAGATACAGAGCTGAATGCGGTAATAGCTGAATGGAGCGGTCAGGCAAGCGACGGATGGGGAGAGGGATTTGAGCAGCGCCCGATCCGGACAGAAGAGGGGGACTTGTATGTCAGTTTTTGGAATTCGGGCAGCGACTATTTCATTACGACAGAAGAAAAGTTAAAGGATGCATCATTGCGGCATTCAGATGTCGGGAGGGGAGGGATAGGGATGCGGATGGGATGAAGGAAGCAGGGGAGCTTGGAAGAGGAAAAATCAAAAGATAAGGAGAGAAGAAAACAATGGGATTTGATGCAAAGATGGAAGGATATGATCTGGTCGAGGTAGACGGAAGGGTTTGCCTGTTTTCTTATATGAGGCTGGACCGGAATAGTGTGCCGGAAGGGATTTTTTGCTATGAGGTGGAGGACTCGGAGAGGGAGGACTGCAGTTTTGGAAAAATAAAAGAGCGTGTGGAACACAGGCGGATGGGAAGTATCCTTTGCAGGGAAAAGCTGCCAATTGGGGCGGATGGGGAGTATCATCCGGAAAATCCTGTAAAAATGGCAGGAGAATATATTTCGCTGGGAGAATTTCAGGAGATTTCTGAGACAGAATTAAAGCAGTGGCTCGGGAGAAAATAAAATCCGGGCAGGAGTGGATATTGTATGAAAAGAGGAAAGGACAGGGGGAAAGCTGAACAGTTTTATTTCATGGGTAGGCGGTAAAAAAGCGCTGCGGAAAACCATTTATGGGATGATGCCCGCAAAATATGACCGCTATATTGAGGTTTTTGGTGGTGGCGGCTGGGTATTGTTTGGAAAAGAACCGGACAAGGGTGTGATGGAAGTGTTTAATGACTACAATGCAGACCTGATCAACCTTTACCGGTGTGTAAAAAACAGGACATGGGAGCTTTTGCAGGTGTTGGGGTTTTTGCCGCTGAACAGCCGGGATGAGTTTATGGAGATTAAAAGCTTTCTGGAAATGGGGGAGTGTGGCAGAAAGCAGGTAGCAGAAGAACTGGAGCTGGCATTTCACAATCTTCCGCCGGCAGAATTTGAGGAGATGCAGGGGCTTTTGCAGGGGAAAGCAGTGGCAGAGGATGTGCGGAGGGCAGCCGCATTTTATAAGATAATCCGCTACAGCTATGGGAGCGGCTGCACGTCCTACAGTTGCCAGCCTTTTGATGTGAGGAAGGTTTTTTCTCTGATCAGGGAGGCGGCGGAACGGCTTGCGGATACCGTGATTGAAAATAAGGATTTTGAGGCGCTGATCCGGCAGTATGACCGGGAAGGCGCTTTTTTCTATTGTGACCCGCCCTATTATATGACGGAAGATTATTACGAAGTGAGTTTCCCGGAGCAGGACCATATACGGTTAAAAAACACGCTGGCAGGATGTCAGGGAAAGTGGATGGTCAGCTATAACGACTGCAGCTATATCAGGGATTTGTACGCAGGGTATTATCTGACCGAAGCAACCCGCCTGAATAACATGGCACAGCGCTATGAGAAAGGGAGCGAGTACAGGGAGCTGATCATTACGAACTATGATCCGGAGGAGAAGCGTCGCAGCAGCGGTCAGATGACTCTTTTTGCCCCGGAATTTCTGGGAGGTGGGGGATGACAAATCTGGAAAAACTTTACCGGGCGCGGGAACTGATCGAATCGCGCACCGGGGGCAGACAGCAGCTGGCTTTAGGCTGGGATGGTATGCCGGCGGTAAGGATAGAGGATTCCTGCATGGTCGGCGTTTATTTTGCACTGATAAAAAATATGCTGACAGGGATGTATGACAGCCGGGTAAAGGGATACATCCGGACGTGCGGCGGATACAGGCCGGGGGCGAGGATGAAAGACCTGACGGAAGAATGTGCACAGATTGCTTCCCTCGTGCTGGATTTGGAAAAAATGGAAATCAGTGTGACAAAAGAGGAGGCAGAAGCATTTTGCCAAAATCTTGCGGAAATAGAAAACAGGGAGGGGAGTAGTGGAGAAGAGGATATATAAGCTGATGGATGCAAAAGGTAGGGTATTGATTCCAAAGGAGCTGCGTGTGGAAACCGGGATTGGATATGGGGATATCGTGGCGTTGGAGATAGCGGACGGGAAGGTAACACTGCGTAAAGTGACAGTGATCGAACCGGGTGACCAGTCCCCGGAGACGGTAGAAGCATTTGTGAGGGCAGCGTTCCGTACAATGCCGGACCGTTTAAGGCTGAGCCTGATATCAGACCTATCAGGGCTTTTAAATGAGGAAAAAACGGGATGAACAAAAAAGGTACAGGCAGGTGCAGGGACCCAACCGGTCCAGAAGAGAAAACGATTAATGAGAAGAAAGGAAAAGATGATGGAAAAAAGAAAAAAGGATGGCTGTGAAACCAGCCGTAATAGACAGAAGAAGGAAACTGGAAAAAGGAATCGTATCGTTTTGCTGGCAGGGGCAGGAATTGTGGCAGCGGCACTTTTGACAGGAGGACTTATGCATGGATGCAGGGAAAAAATCCCGACCATGCAGGAAGTTTTTGAAGCATATCTGGAGGGAGAGGACAATGGGCTGGAGATGCTTTCGGGACTGGGGGAGAGCGAAAAGGAAAAAGTGATCGATACCGCAATCCGGATGCTGGAGGGACTGTTCGGGGATGGAAGCTCCTTTGACCGTGAATCTGCGGTGAAAGCGCTGGAACAGGCGATTCTGGAATTAAATTTAGGGCTTTCCGGAGAGGAAATCCATCAGTTGGCGGAAGCTCTTACGGATTTATATGTGAATGCCTATCAGGAAGTGTACACATCGGAGCAAAAGACACAGACGACGGTCAAACATCTGGAAAGCAGTGTGACAGCGCAGATGGAAGAAAACCTGTCGTCCGTTTCGGAGCATCTGACGCAGTTGGACCTTCAGATACAGGATAACCAGAATACGCTGGAGCAGGTTTTTTCTCAAGGGGAGTCTCTTGGGACATCTGTTGAAAATCTGAAGGAAAAAACGGAACTGATCAGGGAACAGGTTTCGGAGTCCATGAAAGAGATTGGGGAAGGGCTTTCACGGGTCGATCAGGCAGTCGGACAGACACAGGAAAAGCTGGAGCAATATCATGCAGCACATGAAGAAACGATACGGGAAAGCTCAAAAGAGCTGCAAAAGCAGATTTCGGGCGTCAGGGAGCAGCTGGCAGATGCACAGGAAACCCTTTCGGATACATTAAAAGAGATGGCTCAGAAAGGGCAGCTGCATCAGGAGGAGCTGTTAAAGCAGTTTCAGGAATTGGACGATGCGGTCAAAAAGACACAGGAGCAGTTAACGGAAATCGGGGAGAGCGGACAGAAAGCGCTTGCAGAGCTCGGTACAGATTTAAAGGGAGAGATGGCTGACAAGAAGAGTGAGCTGGAAGGGATACTGGAAGAGCTGGAGAAGAATCTGCAGGGAACGGCAAAAGAAAATATGGAATATATAGAAAGCCGTTTCTCTTCGATGGAGCTTTTGACAAAGGCATCATTAGAAGAATTGTCTGAAAACATCAATCTGTCTGCAGCCGGGCTTCAGGAACGGCTGTCGGAAATCCATGTGCAGATTTCTGATACAAAAGAACAGATCGGTGCTGCGCTGAAAACGATGGACCAGAAACAGGAGGAAAACTGTCAGGAGCTGATGCATGCTATCGAGGAAGCCACAAAAAAGATAGACGGTGAACTGGAAGCTGCATATCTGCAGCTGGAGGTACTGATCACACAGCTTTCAGCGGATACAGAAGCCGATCATGCAGAAACGTTAAAGGTGCTTGACGGGATGCGGGCAAGCCTCGGGACATCAATGCAGCAAAACCTGGATCAGCTGAATGCGTCTTTTTCTTCCTTGAATAGTGCTTTGGAAGTTTATTTTGAGAAATTGCAGGAGGCGCAGGGTGCCGGTCAGGATGCTATCGGGGAGCTGGGAATAGATTTGAAGGGGAACCAGCAGATTATTTTAGATAGTATTTCTGCCCATGGTGCGAAGGTACAGGAAGGGCATTCCGGTATCAAAGAAAGCATTACGCGGCATAACGCCAGCATGAATGCAGGGCTGGAAGGGGTCGGCAATGCTGTTGGCGCGTATCAGACCAGTATGCAGGAATTTCTTACGCAGCTTAAAACGGAATTAAACGACCAGTTAAAATCGGTTTTTACATTTGTGAGTAATGGAAAGCAGGGATTGGCATCCGCATTGCTCACAAAAGGGATGGAAGTAAGTCAGGATGCCACATTTTCACAATTTAGGGAAGCTATCCTGCAGATTCCCCAGAAGCTTGTGATCGGCGTGCAGGAGGTACCGGGGGAAATTTCCTATGATTACCATTACCACACAGACGCAGAGGGGACGCATGTGGGGGAGGTTGCACATCAGGATGTGGAGGGCGGCTGCTATACAAAGGCAGTTTACCATACCCATCAGAACGCTTGCTATAACTGGACGCATGAGCATAACAGCCATTGCAAATCCCATCCGATCTGGGTGGACTGGGCTGGCGGCGACCCGTATTGGGGAGTTGCTTATGATTGCGGTGACCAGCCGGCAAATAAGCGCGGAAGTTTAAAATGTAAGCTGCCCACATCAGAGGATGGGAAGCCGATTTATTATGAGCTGGGCTGTGGACTCAGCGATGGTCAGATTACCGGAGCGCACATCGTGTATCCGGAAGCCGGAAAAATGGATACAAGCCCGCGTGTGATGGAAGTGCCGGAAATAGGCCTGGAGCTGATCGTAAGACCGCAGGCAGATACAGCGCCTCCGCCGCCGATGCCAAAACCGGAGAATGGGGATGTACCCGAAACGGAAGAGGAAACTGTAGATACAGACAGCCCGACCGAAGCAGAGACAGAAGGGGAGAGTACAGAGGAAAGTACGGAAGAGGCCGGGACGCTTCCGGAAACAGAAGAGGTCATAGAGAAACCTGCAGAAACAGAAGAAATCCAGACGGGCGTTCCATCCGAGGACGGAGGTGTAGAAGAGACTGAGCCTGGACAGGAAGAGATGTCTGGAGAGACACACGGGACAGTAGAGGACATGACGGCAGAGGAAGGTGCAGGAGAAATGTGAGGTATATAAAGATGTATACAGAGAAAGATTGCGAACCATGTGATGGCTCCCAGTGCCTTATAGACAGGGTGGTCGTGTTAAGGCAGGAGGAGAAAAGCGGCCAGATTTTTCTGTGCCTCTGGGGAGAAGGTTCCGGGATTTTAGCAGAAAGGGGGGCGCTTCGGCTGATCTGTTTGGAAAACGGGGAGCGACATATCGGGTGGCGTGAAAATATGCTCGGTATATTGCGGCCGGAACTTCTCGGGGAAAAGGAAAGGCTGCATCTGTCACAGATTTGTCCGGGTGGAAGAAAGCCGGAGGGGAATGGGCGGTACTGGGGGTATTGTTTTTTAGAGGATGGCAGATTGTCGGATGGGGTTGCCTTAAGAAGTATGGAGGAAGCGCACCGATATGTACTGATGCAGAAAAGATACCAGTACCGGATCAAAATCTGTAGTCTGGACGGACAGGTAATACTGGAGGAAAGACAGGGGAAAAGGGTAGAGCCTTCGGGCGACCTGCTTGAATAAAAGGATTTTGGGAGGAACAGATGGCAAAGCAGGTATGGATTGAAAACGGGATCATCGTGTTCTATGGGAACCGTGCCGGATATGTGAGGGAGGGATATGCGGTGGCAGACCCTGTATTCCACACGTCGGAGCTGGAGGGGTTTCTGAAAAAGCAGGGGCAGATCAGGGATATCGTTTGGGAAGAAAGGACGTTTGAACTGCTGGAAAGCCGAAAAGATATTAAGGAAGCCCCCGGAGGTGTGAAGCGGGTAAGAGTATGGCAGTTAGACCCGGGAGTGGATATTGAGATGAAATTTATCAGCTATGCGGAGACAAAGAGGCTGTTTGGGGAACCGGACAGGGTAAAGTATCGGATAGTCTATGACGGGATCGCCAAGACGGATGACCTTGAAAGCCTCTATTATGCGTTTCAGGCAGAGCTTCCGGAAGGATACAAGGGGCATGTCCTGTCTGTCAGCGATGTCCTAGAACTGTATGATGGACACGGAAGCACATTTTATTATGTGGATCAGATCGGGTTTGTACAGATACCGTTTGAGGGAGCAGAGCCGGGGATGGAGTCATGTTTAGAAATGTAGCACGAGGAAGGGGAGGTCATGAAAAAACAGAACAAAAGAAAAAGGAGAGCACATTATGCAGGAGGTAGAGGTACGGATTACATCCGTGTGCCCGCCCGGAGGACAGGGTGGGATCAGAGCTTACGCATCTGCAACGATCGGAGGATGCTTTGGAGTGCGGGGAATCAAAATTGTAGAAGGAGGCAGGGACGGTCTGTTCGTGTCAATGCCAAGCCGTAAAACAGTGGATGGTTATTCGGAAGTATGTTTTCCTGTAACTGCAGAATTCAGGGAACAGCTTTATGGAAAGGTTCTGGGGGCATACCGGCAGGTGATGAGGGAGGTACAGACAGCGGCAGTGCAGGGATATGGAAGCCCACCGCCGGGACCGGGAGAAGAAGCAGGGTATGTGCAGATGCAATGAAAAAATGGAGGAATGGGAAGATGGGAAAATGGAGAAATCAGGTAAGGAAAGCCCACACGGCTGTAGTCATGAAAGTATGGGAGGCAAAGACAAAGCTGGCAGAAACGTCGGGAGAAGGATATGTGGATACCGCAGTAAAAATCCTGATCGCAGTGGTATTGGGGGCGCTGCTTCTTGCCGGGCTGTATGCATTGTTTAATGATACGGTACTGCCCACGCTGACGAACCGGGTCAAGGAGATGTTTGATTATGCAGGCTGAGCCGGCATTTCAGGCTGCAGAGGTGTTTTGGATGGAAATGCTGGTTTCTACAGCTTTTTTTTCTTTGCTTGCAGCCGTTTCGGTCAGGGACATCTGGTATCGGGAGGTTTCAGACCGGCTGCAGGCAGGGATTGTGATGACGGCATGCCTGAGGGTGTTATTTTTGAATGTTTCCCCGTGTTATATTCTGGGAGGATTCATTTTAGTGCCGTATTTGGTTGCGGCATTATGCGGAAAAGAGGGAAAAGGGATTGGCGGCGGGGATATTAAGCTGGCAGGGAGCAGTGGAATGGTCCTCGGTCTGCAGGGGGCGGTCAGCGCATCGTTGATCGGCCTGGTATTGTTTTTAGGATATGTCTATTTGCAAAAAAGGGCGGATGGAAAGGAAAAGGGTTTTCCATTGTGCCCTTTTTTGTGCTTTGGAGCAGCTGTTATTTATTGTTTACAGACAGGAGGATGGATGAGATGAGAAAAAAAGGAATGCTTGTGTTAGGGATCATGGCCGCTGCCACGGCAATAGGGATTTATTTTGGGCGCAGAAGAAAACAGGCGTAACAGGGAGGGGCGGTATCCAGACCGCCCCTCTCTTGTAGAGAAAAAGGAGAATATCAATGCAGTTTTTTAAGAATCGGACAGTTTTGGGGGTAATGTGTATTGCAGCGGCACTGCTGATCTGTTTCGGCATCACGCCGCTTTTTAACAAAAGTCTTGCAAATAAGGCGGAGATCGTGCGGGTCGTAAAGCAGATTAAAAGCGGGGAAAAGATTACGGCGGATATGGTAAAGACAGTGGAAGTAGGAAGCTTTAATCTTCCTGAAAATGTAGCGCGAAACCCTTATGCGGTGATCGGGAAGTATGCGGTGGCAGATTTTGTGGAAGGGGACTATATCCTGACTTCCAAGGTGGAAGTGGAACCGGCTGCAGAAAATGCTTATCTGTATCATCTGGATGGAAAAAAACAGGCAATCTCCATTTCTGTAAAAGCCTTTGCCAATGGCTTGTCCGGAAAGTTAAAGAGCGGGGATATTGTTTCAGTGATCGCGCCGGATTACAAAAAGCAGGGGACGACAGAAATACTGCCGGAATTAAAATACATGGAAGTGATCGCGGTAACGGCATCCAGCGGAAATGATGCGAATACAGAAGCGCAGGAAGAAGGGGAAGAAAAAGAGCTTCCGGGAACCGTAACGCTTTTGGCAGCCCCGGAGCAATCAAAGCTTTTGGCAGAGCTGGAGGCGGAAGGGAAAATCCATTTATCCCTGGTCTATCGTGGAGAACGGGAAAATGCTGAAAAATTTGTGGCTGCTCAGGATTCCATTTTAAAGGGATTGGAAAAAGAAAAGGACGGGAAGGACAACGGACAGACAGAAGATATGGAAGTGCATGTAACCGATAAATTGCCTGAAAATGATGCTGAAGCAGAAGATACAGCAGAGGAAAGCCTGTCTGCAGATGAAATACAGGAAAGCGAAGAAAGTACAGAAGAGCCGCAGGAGGTGCAGGAGCCTTGAATTTTATAAAAAACAGCATTTTCTGCCATCAGCCAGAGGAAGAGGAAGCGTATCGGGAGGAACCGGAAAACCAGATGCTTGCGGTGTGGGGGAGTCCGGGGTGCGGAAAAACGACAGTCGCATCCAAGCTTGCCATGCGGCTGGCAATGCAGAAGCAGGACGTAGCACTGCTTCTGTGCGATATGAATACGCCAATGCTGCCCTGTATCTGTCCTCCGGGGGAGCTGGAAGAAGAGCATTCTTTAGGAAGTATCCTCGCAGCAGCCCATGTGACGGAGAATCTTGTGCGGCATCATTGTATTACCCATAAGAAACTCCGGCATCTGACAATCCTTGGAATGCGGAAAGGGGAGAATGAATACACTTATCCGCAATATGAAAGGGTGCAGGCAGAGGAACTGCTGGAGTGTTTGAGGAAGATCGCACCATGTATCATCATTGACTGCAGCAGCTATATCGCCAACGACATCCTTTCCGCAGTTTCCCTGATGGAGGCTGATTCTGTGTTGAGGCTGACAGGGTGCGACCTGAAATCTGTCAGCTATTTTTCCAGCCAGCTGCCGCTTTTGAAAGAAAGTAAATGGGATGCGGACAAGCAGTATAAGGCTGCGAGTAATGTTCGGCCGAATGAAGCGAGCGCACATATGGAGCAGGTGTTGGGGAATACCGTATTCCAGATTCCATATTCCCGAGAAGTGGAAGAGCAGGTGCTGCAAGGAAACCTGTTTAAAGAGCTGGGATTAAAGGAGAGCAGAGGCTTTCGGAGGGCGATAGAGGCGGTAACCGGGGAGGTGTTTGGATGTTAGGCGAAAGGCGAAGCCGGGCCGGATGGTGCGCAGACCTATCTGAAGCTTTTAAAAATCCAGATGTAGAGGAAACAGAGGCGGCGACGGAAAGGGAGCAGAAAGAAGAAAAGGGACGTTTACCTGAAAACAGACCCTGCACAGGAAAAGAACCGGGCAGGATGAAAAGCAGCGACCTGTTTTTTGCCTCAGGAGAGAGCCGGGGTTTTTCTTCCGTGCTTCGGGAAGTGCAGGGGTATCTGTCAAAGGAGTACAGCGGTCTTGTAACGGCGGGGGGAAGCGATGAGGTCAAAGCACAGATCAGGCGGTTTGCAGGAAAGTATATCCAGGACCACAGGATATGTGTGGCAGGGATGGGGACGGAGGAGCTGATCGATGCTATTTATTCCGAGATGGCGGAATTTGGCTTCCTGACAAAATATGTTTACGGAGAAGGGATCGAGGAGATTGACATCAACGCATGGGACGATGTGGAGGTACAGTTTTCGGGCGGGGAGACGAGAAAGCTGGAGGAACATTTTGAAAGCCCGGAGCATGCGGTCAATGTGGTCCGTCGGATGCTGCATGTATCCGGTATGGTGCTGGATGATGCCAGCCCGAGCGTGCTGGGACATCTGGCTAAAAATATCCGCATTGCTGTGCTAAAAACCCCGGTGGTGGATGAAGATGTGGGTGTCGCAGCGTCAATCCGTATCGTAAACCCGCAGAATATGAAAAAAGAGGATTTTATAGATGGCGGGACTGCCACGGAGGAAATGCTGGATTTTCTGGCGGAGTGTATCCGATATGGCATTTCCGTGTGTGTGGCGGGGGCAACCAGCTCGGGAAAAACAACACTTCTGGGGTGGCTTTTGACAACCATACCGGACAATAAGCGTATTTACAGCATCGAGAACGGTTCGAGGGAGCTGGCTTTGGTACGCAGAAAAGAGGGACGGGTGGTAAATTCCGTAATCCATACCCTGACCCGTGACAGTGAAAATGAGAGGCAGAGGATTGACCAGACGGCGCTGCTCGATATGGCCCTTCGGTTTAATCCGGATATTATCGTAGTCGGGGAAATGAGGGGACCGGAGGCAAATGCGGCGCAGGAAGCGGCACGGACGGGAGTGGCGGTCGTGACGACGATCCATTCCATGAGCTGTGATGCGACATACCGCCGGATGGTTTCCCTGTGTAAGCGTGCAGTGGAGATGCGGGATGAAACGTTGATGGGTTTTGTGACGGAAGCGTATCCGATCGTTGCGTTCTGTAAGCAGCTGGAAAACAAGGAAAGGCGTTTAATGGAGATCATGGAATGCGAGATACTTCCGGACGGGACACGGAGCTTCCGGCCATTATTTGAGTATCAGATTGAGGAGAACCGGATCGAAAACGGGAAATTTATTGTAAAAGGCAGCCACCGGAGGGTCAATGCCATTTCGGATAGCCTTAGGAGGCGGCTGATGGAGAATGGGATGCCGCAGGAGATGTTGGTGCGGCTTGCTGCACCGTTGAATGGAAGGAAGGGACAGAAAAAATGATCGCAATAGAAACGCTTGCCTGTGCAGGGCTGGTAACAGGGCTTTTTTTGCTTCTGAATCTCAATATATCAGAATTTACAGAGGGGCTGTTTGATTCGTTTATCCATCCCAGACAGGGGATCAGGGAAAAAATCAGGGAATCGACAGGGAAACGAAAGAAGGGAATCCTGCGCCGGGAGATTCTGGAAGCACAGGAAGTGCTTGAATTGACCGGGCGGGGGGAACGGTTTTCAATGGTGTGCGCCGTTTCGCTCATACTGTTTTTGATCGGGGCGGTCTTGGCAGGGCTTTTGGGGAGTTTGCTCTTAGCCCCGGTTTTGGCGTCAGGATTTTTGTTTCTCCCGTTCTGGTATGTGAAGCTGACCGCGCACCATTACAAAAGGGATGTATCGGCGGAGCTGGAAACAGCGTTGTCCGTGATAACGACGGCATACCTTAGGACGGAGGACATCGTGACGGCAGTAGAAGAAAATATTTCGTATCTGAACCCGCCGGTATCAGAAGTGTTTGGAGCGTTTCTGATGCAGGTGCGGATGGTGGACCCGGATATTGACGCAGCACTGCATACGATGAAAAGACGGATTGATAATGAGGTGTTCGGGGAATGGTGTGATGCTCTCAGCGACTGTCAGAGAGACCGCAGCCTGAAAACGACGCTTGTACCGATCGTGTCAAAATTATCCGATATGCGTAATGTAAACGCAGAGCTGGAATACCTCATCGCAGAGCCGAGAAAGGAGTTTCTGATCATGGTCATCTTTGTGGTTGGGAATATCCCGCTGATGTATCTGTTAAATAAAGAGTGGTACGGAGTGCTGATGCATACTGTCCTGGGGCAGGTCATCCTTGCAGGGACAGCGGCAGCAATTTTTATTTCAGCGGGTTTTGTAGTGAAACTGACCCGTCCGATCGAGTACAGGAGGTAATACCAGTGACAGTTCTTCTTTTTTTATTTGGTGTATTTCTGGCGATGGGGCTGTTTTTTCTGGCAAGCTCTTTTTTAAGGCTCCCGACGCTCAGGACGGCGCGGGCGATGCTGGGGACGGTCCGGCAGGAAAAAAAGACGGTAAAGACCATAGAAGCCTGTCTGATGTCAGCGGCAGTGTATCTGTCAAAATATATCCATATGGAAGCATACCGGAGAGGGAGGCTGGACCGGATATTAAAGGCAGGGGGAATGAACCTTTCCCCGGAAGTCTATCAGGCGTATGCCCTTGTAAAGACAGGGGCAGTATTATTGGGTACCATCCCCTGTGTGCTTTTTGTTCCGCTCTTAACCCCGGTAATCGTCATTTTGGCGGTGCTGCTATACTTTCAGGAGATGCAAAAGGCCGACGAACGGTTGAAAGCAAAGCGGGATGAGATTGAAGCGCAGCTTCCGCGGCTGGTCGCAACGATCGAACAGGAATTAAAATCAGGCAGGAATGTGGTCGGGATGCTGGAGCGGTTTCGCATGAATGCGGGAGAGAGCCTTTCAGGTGAGCTGGATATCCTGATAGCGGATATGAGGTCCTCTAACTATGAAGCTGCATTAACACGTTTTGAATCAAGAATCAACTCCCCGATGCTGTCGGATGTGGTAAGGGGGCTGATAGGGGTGCTGCGCGGGGATGACAGTGCTGTGTATTTTCAGATGCTGTCCCATGATTTTAAGCAGATCGAACTGCAGAGGTTAAAGGCAGAGGCGCAGAAGATACCGCCTAAGATAAGGGTGTTTTCCTTTGTGATGCTGATGTGTTTTTTGCTCACATATCTTACGATCATCTGTTATGTGGCAATAGAGAATCTGGGCGGGATGTTTTAAAGAAAGAAGGGGAAAGATGGGAAAACGGTGGAAACGGCTGTGGCGGGACCGGAGCGGGGAAGGATATGTGGATATGGTCGTTCTGGTCCTGTGCGGGATGCTGGTGCTGGCGCTGTGTGTGCAGGTACTCCCGGTGTTTGTAAAAAAACAGCAGCTGGATGTGTTTGCTACAGAGCTGGTGCGGGAAGCGGAAATATCAGGTCGGGTGGGGGCAGAAACCGACCGTCGGGAGGAAAGCCTGATTGAAAAAACAGGTCTGGAACCGGATATCTCATGGTCGCAGGAGGGGCGGATACAGCTAAATAAGGATGTGTCCGTAACGCTCACCTATGAAACAAATATCGGACTGTTTGGAAAATTTGGTTCGTTCCCGGTCACATTGCGGGCAGAGGCGTCAGGGAAATCGGAGGTGTATTGGAAATAAAAGGCGGACGGAAAGAAAAGATAAGAGGACTGGTGTGCAGGACGATAGAATGCCTTAAGGGGAAGGGCGGTTCAGGAGTTCCGATGGCGGCAGCGGTAACGTTGGCGTTATTGGTCATTTTTTGCGGAATCAGCGAGTATTTCCGGCTCCAGATTATTGCAGTCGGAGTAAGGGATGCATTGGAAGATGCGATCATCTCCGTGGTAAATGATAATTATGCAGGGGTCTATCATGGTGTGCGGGAGGGATATTCCGGAAGTTATCAGCCCTTTGGGGAGGATGCCTGGGAAGAAACGTTGGATACGGGGGATGTGTACGGACAGCTGGACAGAATACTTGGGACACAGCTGGATGGCGGCAGGCGTTTCAAATATATGGGGGATGGACAGACAGAAGAATTTGCGCTGGATGGGCTGGAAGTTACGATACGGAATGCACCGTTTGCGCCATCAGACCCGTCGGGGACACAGCGTTTTGAAGCGGAGGGAATAATCCGGATGGAAGCCCCGGTGCGTTTTTTAGGGAAAATGTTATTACCGCTTGAGATGGAGTTGAAAGTTCAGGCAGGATATACGGAGGTTTTTTAGGTAGTGATAGACTTTGCGGACCGTTTATAGTATGTTGTGGTCAGGGGAACAATGGATAAATATGGAGGAAGAGAGATGAAACTGACAGAAAAGGCAAAAAGGTATCTTCTGGTTTTAGGAGGCATTTTATTGTGTGCAGGGCTTTTGGTGGCAATCTGGTTCCAGCTAAAGCCGGAAGCTGTGCCGGAGGAACGGTTTGAGGCAGAAACCGGGGAAGTTACAGAGATAACGGTGGATATGGAACAGGAGGAAGAAAAAGGGCAAGGGGCGCAAAACGGGGATGGGATAGTGGAGACAGAACCGGAGAGCCTGCAGGCTGAAACAGAATCGGAAACCGAATCGGGAGAGACAGCACAGGATGGCTTGGAGAATGGGGCGGATGACGGACAGGAGAAGGACACTGTGCAAAGCATCCAGCTGGATGTGAAAAAACCGGAGGTGCCGGAGGAGGCGTTAAAAAACCCGGATCAGCAGCCGGGAGAAAATGCACCGGGGGAAACAACGGGGCAGGAGGAACCTCAGGCGGGCGACACGGATGGTGGACAGATTTTTATACCGGGCTTTGGCTGGGTGGAAAATGAGGGCGGCGGCAGCTCGGGAACTGTCGCGCAGGATATGTATGAAAACGGAAATAAGATAGGCGTGATGGATTAAACATCATGGGGAAAAGCACCGCATAGAGCGGTGTTTTTTTCGTATATGGGAGGAAAGCGGTGAAAGGAAAATGGAGGATTTTATGTGCTGTGTTCCTTTGTTGCTGGCTGTGTGCCATTCCAGTGAAGGCAGTGGGGGATGGAAATGTGGACGGCGGCGGGGGAAGCATGGGGCAGGGGAGCAGCCAGAATGTGTGGTCGCCGGGCAATGACGGGGTGCGTGTGACGGTGGTCCGGGCAGAGGGCAGGGAGCCGGTCACAAGGCCGGTCGACCTGACAAACAAAAAACCGAAAATAGATTACTCTTTCGGGAAGGTATGTAAACTTTCTTATTCTGGAGGAACTGCCCTGTCAGTGGATACAGGCACTTATGAATATGTGAACCCTGCGCAGGCACTGCCTAAGATTATCAGTTCTCAAAGCAATGGTGCTGCCAATATCGAAGCGATCAAAAATTATTTTACGGATGAACAGGTCATCAGGAGTATCGCAGGTTTGACCGGGATGGACTTTGAAGTGTTGGTAAGCGGGGGATATAAGCTGCTTTTAGAGCCGGTCGGTTATTACCGTTTTCAGGGGAGCATGATCGCAACGACCGCTACGGAAGCTGCGCTTTATGATGAGAAACTAAGCGGCGGGCTGCGGAAGCGGATGGTATCTTTTACGCATAAAAACCTTCCGCTGTCCATGTTTTTGGAAACAGGGGATTTAGGATATCCGGCGTGGGGAAAGAGCACGGACCAGACGGTATCGGATGAAGAAATAAAAAGCAGCCTTGGGCTTGGGATTGTCCGGTTTCAGGATATCCTGCCGGAAGGACCGGAAGTAGCGAGCTATGACTATGAATACCGGACAAATACAGAAGTCATCACGTCTGTCCGGATCAAGGGGGGACAGAGCGACCCGGAGCATCCGGTAACTGTGACATTTCAGATAGGTGGGCGTGATTACAGGGTAGAAAATGTCTATTATCCGGAAGGGGAGGAACAGCTGGCATGGGTACGATGGACAACGCCAAAAGAGGAGCAGGTCATGGAAATCCCTGTAACGGTAGAGGGAGGCGGAACTGCAGAAAAAGGGATCATTACGGCAAGGATTACAGAGCTTGGGAAAAATCCCCCTCCGGACCCGAATGCGGACGATAGAAACGATAGCTTTCAGGCTGTGCAGATACCTTATCGGAGTGAAGCAACAACGACAGGATGGAGTGTGTGGAAGCCGTGGTGGAAGGCAGAATGGGTCTGGCATGAGACACCGGAGGCAGAGGAAGAGGGATATTGGGTTGACGAAGGCTGGTGGGAGTTTTTGCTGGAACGTCATTCTGCCAGCCTGAGTGCATCTATGGAGCTTTGGGGGGATGAAAAATCCCCGACTGCAAATGGGAAAACGATGAAATCAGGATACGGGTTTCATGAAAGGGTCATGACTTCTGTGCAGACAGACCAGCCGGATGCGGTAACCCCTGCGCAGAATGCAGTCACCTATTTCCCGGAATTCGGATATAAAACCTTCTGGAGATTATTAGAGCGCATGGGGGATGGCTATGGCATGACCCATGAATTTTTTGAAAACAGCTACAGCACTTACAGGGGGAGGACCCATTTTACTCCAATCTGGTATCCGGATGGAAGTTATACGCCATATACATGGCTGATGGATTGTTGGACTCCGGCGGGGATGCTTGCCAGGAATCTGACGGATACCTTGCAGATACAGGGGAACCTATGGGAAGACTGGCATATCGCGCCCCAGAATCCGTGGAGATGAAAAAGAAGGGAGATTTTAAATGCAGAAAACAAAAAAAGTCGTGTGTTTACTGGGGGCTGTCATGCTGGCGGCAGGGATGATGGCGTTCCCCGTGTGTGCAAAGGAAGCAAATGTGGCGGGCGTGATCGAGGAAACATGGAGCAGTGCGGCAGGGCAGATAAAAACTGTGGTGGACAACGTGGTGTTCCCGGCGATAGATATGATCCTGGCAGTTTTCTTTTTCGGGAAGCTGGGGACAGCATATTTTGATTACCGCAAACACGGGCAGTTTGACTGGGCGCCGCCCGCTATCTTATTTGTGTGTCTTGTGCTGATGCTGACTGCGCCGATGTATGTATGGAAGATACTCGGAATCTGATAAAAAGGGACAGGGGAGCGGCAGATGTTTATATGGGATTTTGTTGCGGACACGGTCCTGGGGCAGATTACGGACTGGGTCTATGGACAGATCGTAGGATTTTTGGGAAGCTTTTTTGCTCAGATGGGAAATATGGGGGCAGACCTGTTTGAAATGGAATGGGTACAGGCAATCGTAATGTTTTTTTCCTGTCTGGCATGGGCTTTGTATGTGACAGGTCTTGTGGTAGCAGGGTTTGAGTGTGGGATAGAGTATCAAAATGGAAGAGGGAGCATACGGGAAACTGGGGTAAATGCGTTGAAGGGCTTTTTTGCGGCAAGCTTGTTTTCGACCGTGCCGGTGGAGCTGTACCGCCTGTGTGTATCGCTGCAGGCAAGTCTGACGCGTGGCCTGAGCGGTTCCGGGGAGACATTTGGGGAGGCGGCGCAGCGGATACTTTCCTCGCTAAAGGATGCCGGGACCTGGCAGGAAGCAGCTGTGTCGGGCGTGTTTGGCGGGATATCTGCAGTAGACAGCCCGATTTTAATGATATTCCTTTTGATCTTGATGGGATATGCGGTCATAAAGGTGTTTTTTGCAAATTTAAAAAGGGGAGGCATCCTTCTCATCCAGATTTCTGTTGGAAGCCTTTATCTGTTCAGTGTCCCGCGGGGATATACAGATGGATTTATCAGCTGGTGCAAGCAGGTGGTAGGGCTGTGCCTGACAGCTTTTTTGCAGGCAGTGATCCTGACGGCAGGGCTGATGGCAGTAAAGGACCATGCGCTGTTGGGGATGGGGCTGATGTTATCGGCAGGGGAAGTCCCCCGGATCGCAGGGCAGTTTGGGCTGGATACAACAACGAGGGCTAATGTAACGGGGGCATTTTATGCGGCGCAGGGGGCGATAAACCTGACCCGGTCTGTGGTGCAGGCAATCACGGTAAAATAAAAACGATATCAGGAGGTTTGGAAATGGGATGCTGGGGAATCAAAGCCTTAGAGTCGGATGAAGGGCTGGATATTATAATCGAGCTGGAAAAGATACTTCCAAAGGACGGGCATTTGCAGTTGGAGAAGTTGAGTGGGGGAAGCAAATGCTGGGATGCTTATGGGGATGTGTGCGAAGATGGGAAAGTGCATACAAAGCCAATGGTGTTGGCAGAGGTCATTATGGCGTATCTGGATGGGGAGCAGTATAGATTATATGGAGGTTCCGATAAAAAAAGCAAAGAAATGAATTTTGCAAAAATAACGCAGTTTGAAGGAAAGCGGAAAACGGTCATGGTAATCCGAAACTATTTGAAAGATATGCTGAGACGGAGCAGGGAAAGGAGCAAAGAATATCAGTGGAACGGCTGGCTGAAGGAAGAAAACTGGATTGGCTGGCAGGGGCATGTTGAAAATCTGATAAAGCGGCTGGAGGAGCTTTTGGAAAAGGAAGGGGATACTATCCAGTTTTGGAATGCAGGAATGCAGAGGGCTGAGAAAAAGCAGATGATGAAATTGGAATAAGGGGGAGCTGAATGTGGACATTGGGGAGTCTGTTCGATGGGATCGGGGGATTTCCGCTGGCAGCTGTCCATAATGGGATAAAGCCAGTTTGGGCAAGCGAGGTAGAGGCATTCCCAATCCGGGTAACAAAAATCCATTTCCCGGAAATAGAACATTTAGGGGATATCACGAGAGTCGACGGGAAAAATATCCCTCCTGTGGATATTATCTGCGGCGGCAGCCCCTGTCAGGATTTGTCCGTAGCCGGGAAAAGAAAAGGGCTGTCGGGAGAACGGTCAGGATTATTTATGGAACAGGTGCGGATCGTAAAGGAGATGAGGGATGCAGATGGTACAAGAGGGATATCAGATGACCTTAGACGACCTCGGTATATGGTCTGGGAAAATGTGCCGGGAGCATTCAGCAGTGCGGCGGGGGAGGATTTCAGGGCGGTCCTGCAGGAAATCATCCGGATCGCAGACTGTTCCTGTGATGTGCCTCGACCTGACACCGGGCGCTGGGAATCTGCTGGGGCTGCCATTTTGGGAAAACGATGCAGCGTGGCTTGGCGAGTGCTGGACGCTCAATACTGGGGAGTCCCCCAGCGTCGCCGTCGAATCTTTCTTGTGGCAGATTTTGGAGGACTCACCGCCCCAAAGATATTATTTGAGCCAGAAAGCGTGCCGGGGGATACTGGAAAGGGTAAAAGCAAGGGGGAAGAAGCTCCCGGAGCAGCTTCTTTGGGCGCTGAAGAAACAGGCGGGGATAGAAGGATGACAGGAGAAGAAAACAGGAAGTGTGCCATGAATCCCAGAAGCTATTGTATTACGGGAAATATTATCGGCAGACAGTTGCAGAATGGGGGAAATGGCTTGGGGTGTCTGCCGGATGTGAGCTACAGTCTGACGTGTATGGACCGTCATGCGGTATTTTGTGAGAAGGAAACTTATCAGAAAACAGTCGGGACGCTCACTTATTCAGATTATAAGGGAGCAGGAAACCAGTATATCAATGGGGATAAGTGCGTTGTAGAAAATAAAGAACAGGTGCGCCGCCTGACACCATTGGAGTGCGAACGGCTGCAGGGGTTTCCGGACGGATGGACGGATATTCCGGGGGCATCTGACAATGCGAGATACCGTGCCCTTGGAAATAGCGTGGCGATTCCCTGTGTGGACTTTGTCCTGCGGCGGATCGCTTGCTTTTTGCAGAAAAACAGAGAATTGGATGAAAACGGAGATTTTGAAGGCGTGTGAGGAGAAAAAAATATGTATATTTACCCTGATAATTTAAAGTCAAGGGCTACCCTGTGGCTTTGGCAATTAAAAGACCTTGGGATTACAGGGGTCTGCGCGGTGGCGTCGGTGCTGGCGCTGACACAGGCGGGAATCTTTTTCCCGGCAGTGCTGACGGCAGTTTATGCGTTTCTGACGATCCGTTTTGAGGATGCCAGCATTCTGGATTTTATCAGATATGCATGTGAGTTCTTCTTTATCCGTCAGCAGAGCTTTGAATGGAGGAGGTGTTCAGAGTGAGCGGATATATAGGGAAAAGGGAAAGAAAGCGGAGGCAGGAGACAGATACGCGCCATCTGATCGGTGTACAGGCACTTACGGAATATGGACTTGTGACATACGGTCAGGAGACGCTGGTGTATTTTCTGATAAAACCGGCAAATTTATCCGTGCTGTCAGAAGCGAGCATCGGGAGACGGATATATGCATTGATGACGGTGCTGAAAGGGGTAGCGGAAGTTGAGATGTTATGCTTAAACAGCAGGGAGAGCTTTGAAGAGAATAAACTGTTCTTACGCAGGAGGATGGAGGAGGAACAAAACCCTGTGGTGCGCAGCCTGCTGGAAAAAGACCAGAAGCATCTTGACCGGATACAGGTTCAGATGGCAACAGCGAGGGAATTTTTAATCATCGTCCGGTTGAAGGAGGAAGAAGAGCGGGAGGCTCTGGCTTATCTGTCACGAATTGAAAAATCCCTGAAAGAACAGGGCTTTTCTGTCAGCAGGGCGGGAAGGGAGGACATCAAGCGCCTTCTTGCCGTATATTATGAGCAAAATGTGACAACGGAAAAGTTTGAAGATTTTGACGGAGAGCGTTGGATCATTCAGGAGGATTAAAAGGGCAGGAACTTATATAACAGGAAAAAATCGAATCCCGGATGCCGGAAGGCAGACGGGATTTTTTCAGTCATGGAGGCAGAAAGTTGAAAAAACATCAGAAAGATTTTGAGGAAAACAGGGAAGATTCTCATATCCGGGAATTTCTGGATATGATTGCGCCGTCAGTGATCTGGTTTGAAACAGACCATTTTATATGCGGGAATACTTATCGCTGTGTATGGGCGATCAGGGAATACCCGACTGCGACGGATGAGCAGGCAATCCTGTCCCATCTCGGGGAAAAGGATGGCGTAACGCTCCACATCTATACCCGTCATGTTACGGCGATGGAAGAAAAAAGGATCATCAGCAACGCGGTAAATAAAAACCGGTTGGACCGGAGCAGCACGAACGATCTACAGCAGACTGTGCTGGCAGAAAGTAACCTTCAGGACGTAACGGCGATTGTGGCGCAGATGCACAGAAACAGGGAGCCGCTTTTGCATACGGCGGTCTATCTGGAGCTGTGTGCCCATGACCTGGAGCGTTTTAAGCTTTTACAGACAGAGGTACTGACAGAACTGATACGTGCGAAGTTAAATGTGGACCGTCTGCTTTTGCGGCAGCAACAGGGATTTCGGTGTGTGATGCCGACAGGGAGGAATCTATTCGGGGATCAGTTTGAACGTGTATTGCCCGCCAGCAGTGTGGCAAACCTTTATCCGTTCCATTATTCCGGAAAAACGGACCCGAATGGATTTTATGTCGGGAAGGATAAGTTTGGAAGCAATGTGATCGTGGATTTTAACAGACGCACGGATGATAAGACCAATGCAAACATCCTGATTTTGGGAAACAGCGGACAAGGGAAAAGTTATCTGCTGAAGCTCATCTTAACAAATTTACGGGAGGCGGGCATGCGGATATGCGCCCTTGACCCTGAAATGGAATATGAAGAGCTTACGAAAAATTTGGGTGGATGTTTTATCGACCTGATGGGCGGCGAGTTTTTGATCAATCCGCTGGAGCCTAAAATATGGGATGACAGCAGCGGGCTAGAGGATGCGGATGCACCTCAGACGTTCCGCATCCGGTCGCGCCTGTCACAGCATATCAGCTTCCTGAAGGATTTTTTTAGGAGCTATAAGGATTTTACGGACAGGGAGCTCGATGTGATAGAGATCATGGTACAGAAGCTTTATGCCAAGTGGGGAATCAGTGACAGAAGTCATTTTGACCGCATGAATTCTTATGATTATCCTGTTTTATCAGACCTGTATGATTTTATGGAAGAGGAATATAAAGGGTTTGATGAAAATGGCAAACAGATTTATACGGCAGAAATGCTGCAGGGAATCCTGTTGGGGCTGCATTCCATGTGCATGGGGGCAGAAAGTAAGTTTTTTAACGGGCACACCAATATCACAGACTCCGGGTTTATTACCTTTGGGGTAAAGGGACTTTTGCAGGCGAGCAGGAGCTTAAAGGATGCGTTGCTTTTTAATGTGCTTTCTTTTATGAGCAATGAACTGCTGACACAGGGAAATGCGGCGGCAAGTCTGGATGAATTTTATCTGTTCCTGTCGAACCTGACCGCCGTGGAATATGTGCGTAATTTTTCAAAGAGGGTAAGGAAAAAGGATTCGGCCGTGATCATTGCGAGCCAGAATCTGGAGGATTTTAATCTGGACGGCATACGGGAATATACAAAGCCGTTGTTTTCAATCCCGACCCATCAGTTTTTGTTCAATGCCGGGAGCATCGATGCAAAATTTTATACAGATACCCTGCAGCTGGAAGAATGTGAATATCAGCTGATCCGGTATCCGCAGAGGGGCGTGTGCCTTTATAAATGTGGAAATGAGCGGTATAACCTGATGGTGCATGCGCCGGAGCACAAGGCAAAGTTGTTTGGGGATGCCGGCGGGAGATAGAGGGGGAGAATGGAACTTAGGGAGCAGAGGTTTGGGATAGAGATCGAAATGACAGGGATCACAAGGGCAGGGGCGGCCAAGGTAGCCGCCACATATTTTGGGACAAGGTCGGAATATGTGGGCACCTATTACCAGACATATGCAGCCGTGGATCAGGAGGGACGACAGTGGAAATTCATGAGTGACGGCAGCATCCGGGCGGAAAAGAAGGTTAACGGGGAGAAAAGAGCGGCGGGTGCAGTATATCGGACAGAAATGGTCAGCCCAATCTGCAGATATGAAGATATTGAAAAAATTCAGGAATTAATCCGTGAGTTGAAAAAGAAAGGTGCGATCGTAAATGAGAGCTGCGGCATCCATGTGCATATCGATGCTTCTCCCTTTGACGCAGGGAAACTGAGAAACCTTACAAATATCATGGCGGCAAAGGAGGACCTGATCTATAAGGCGCTTGGGGTGTCAGTGGAGAGACAGCATCGATGGTGCAGGCCTGTGGAGGAACGTTTTCTGGAAGAATTAAACAGACGGCGTCCGACCAGTATGGAGGCGGTAGAGGAAATCTGGTACAACGGCAGGAGCAGGAGGGGACAACATTATGACCAGAGCAGGTATCATTGTCTGAACCTCCATTCGGTTTTCCAGAAAGGGACGGTTGAATTCCGGCTGTTCAACGGGACGCTCCATGCAGGGAAGATCAAGGCATATATCCAGTTTTGTCTTGCAGTTACGGCGCAGGCATTAAATCAGACCTGTGCGAGCAGAATCAGGACGGAGACAACGAATGAGAAGTATACCTTCCGGACGTGGCTTTTGCGGTTGGGATTAAATGGAAAAGAATTTGAAACAGCACGGTATCATCTGCTGAAAAATCTGCCGGGGTGTATCGCGTGGAGAGACCCGGCTCAGGCAATCGCACAGCAGGAGCGGCTGCGGCGAAAACGGGCAGAAAGCTGCAGGCTGCAGGAGCAGGCAGCTGATGAGGAAACGGAAACAGGAACGATGATGATAAGAGGATGAGGAGAGAAGAAAAATGGGCAGAAGGACAAGATTGTATATGGCATACGGGAGCAACATGAATCTGGAGCAGATGGCTGACCGGTGCCGGACCGCAGAAGTAGTAGGGAAGGGGATATTGAAAAATTATGAGCTGCTGTTCAGGGGCGCAAGGCACGGAGCGGTTGCGACGGTAGAGCCGCGGGAAGGAAGCAGTGTTCCGGTGGTGCTTTGGGAGATCGGTGCCCGGGATGAGGTGGCGTTAGACTGTTATGAAGGGTATCCGAGATTGTATAGGAAGCAGATGATGGAGGTGGAAGTGGATGGGAAATGCCAGCGGGTCATGGCATATGTCATGACTCCCGGACGGGAATTTGGGATTCCATCGGAACATTACGCAGAAATCATCCGGGAGGGATACCAGTCAGCAGGTTTTGATGCAGAGATTTTGGAGGAGGCCATCCAGAGGGCATATGGACTGGCAGAAAAAAGTCTGCAGGAAAACCAGCAGGGCACAGGCGGTGTCCGGATGGGATATTAACAGATATCAACATGGAAGGGGGAGGGCTTGTGTCGGTATCAGGGGCAGTGTTTGCCGTAAAAGGAGCGCTTACAGCAATGACTGATGAACGTGTCAGGACGGCAGTTTTGTCCGTGACAGCAGCCATTTGTATCCCGTTTTTTCTTATCATTTCAGTAATGTTATGTTCCTTATCAGGTACTGCTGATCATAACAGGCAGGCTGTATTTTTGTCTTTTTATGGCAGTGGGATATCTTTAAAAATGCCGGAGGAGTATAGAAGTTATATCCGGGATATGCAGGAAAGCTTTCAAGATCTGGACAGGGAGATTGGTAAAATAAATAAGGATGTCAGGGACGGGGCAGTTGATGCAGATCTGGTCAAGTCATATTTCTATACACTGTTTTTCGGGACAGAACAGGAACATATGAGGAGAGCCGATTACAGGAAATTTGCGGAATGCTTTGTTTCTTTTGAAGAAATAGAGGATGAGAAAGGAAATATCGTTACGGTAACGGTTCCTGTTTCTGACCAGAACCAGATATGCCAAAGCCTGTCGCAGTTGCTTGGAAAAGAGATCCGTGTGGAGGATAAAACCAATGCCCGCAGAATTTACAGTCTTGTAAAACAAGGAGGAGGTATCGGAGGAGGAATGAACGGAGAAGCGGGGGAGGCGATGGGAGATGGAAGTTTTGCCGCATTGATGGAGGAAGCACGGAAATATATCGGGATGGATTATGTGTGGGGAGGAAGCTCCCCGGCGACCGGATTTGATTGCAGCGGTTATATTTGCTGGGTCTATACACAGTCGGGGGTATGTTATCTGCCCCGGACAACAGCGCAGGGGATTTATGACCAGTGTGCCTCCGTATCACAGGGGGAGGCACAGCCCGGAGATTTGGTGTTTTTTACAGGGACATATGCTTCAGGAAGCGCTGTAAGCCATGTGGGGATTTATGTAGGTGGGGGAAGGATGCTCCATGCAGGTGACCCGATCGGGTATGCGGACTTAAACGCTGCTTATTGGCGGAGGCATCTGTATGGGTATGGACGGTTGTTTTAGCTGCGGATGAAAGCAGAGAAAGGGAACAAATGAAAAATACGACATTAACAATCACATTTAATACGGAGAAACTGGATGCGCTTTTCTTCCATATGGGGAAAAAGGATGCAAACCTTCAGGAAGAATTAAACGACATCATCCAGAAGCTTTATGAAAAATATGTGCCGCTGGCGACCCGGGAATACATCGACGACAGGGTAAGCCGGGTGGAAGAGGCAAGAAATACTGGAAGAAGGCAGAGCAGGGCGGCAGCCAGAGGGGAAGAGGAATAGCCCTGTAAGCGTCTGTGAGCCGCTGTGTGGGCTTTTGGGAGCAGGGGCGGGGAAATGTGCATGAGTGCCAGTCAAGCGCGCGTTTGGCGAAGTTTGGGAAAGGGCAGGATTCCGGAGAAAAAGAGGATGGGACAAGGTCGAAATGTGTGCGGGTTAAAGGGCGGGTGGCTTAAAAAAGCCTCCTCGCCCGTAATACACCGCCCGGCAAAGCCGTGCGGGAAAACAGGATGCCACCCATGAAACATTTTTTGCAGGGTTCAGGTGGCAGAAACGGCGAAAACCGGGAAAGGAAGCAGTTTTTTGGGTGGCTCTGCAAAAAGGGAAAGGGATAAAAGGAGAAAGGGGGATGGACACGGAAAAAATAAAATTTTCAATCCGGATGGATGAAGAGCTTGTCAGGACAGCAGATGCTTATGTGCAGGAGGGGATGGCGTTGAGCCGCACAGAGATGATAGAGGACGCTTTACGGTTTTATCTGGGATTCCTTTCTGCTGAAAAATCGGAGGATTATCTTTTGCAGTCCCTCTCGTCTATGCTGGGAGGGACTGTGAAGGACAGCGAAAACCGTCTGGCGCGGATGGATTTTAAAATGGCAGTGGAGCTGGCAAAGCTCTGCCATGTGGTTGCATACAGTCATGAGGTGGATGAAGGGGATTTGCAGAAGCTCCATGCAAAATGTGTGGAGGAAGTCAGCCGTATCAACGGAACAGTCCTGTTTGAGGATGCATACCGGTATCAGAGGGGACGGGAATAAAAGTATATGGCAAAGCTGATTTTTACATCCCGCTATCTGCGGGATGTCCCTGCGCCGCGGATAGAACATTATGTCCGTTATATAGGAACACGGGAAGGCGTTGAAAAAATGGCAGGGGGACGGGATAACCTTCCGGCGACCAAAAACCAGAAACAATATATCGAGGAGATGGTCCGGAAAATCCCGGAGGCAAGGGAGCTGTTGGAATACATGGATTTTTCAGAGCATCCGACAATGGGGAATGCATCGGAGCTGATATCCTGTGCGTTGGAGCGTTATGTGGATTTTTCAGGGAGTATGGAAAATTATGTGGATTATATAGCAAACCGTCCGAGAGTGGAGCGGGTCGGGGAGCATGGTCTGTTTACTGACGCAGGGAAGCCTGTCATGCTGCGGCAGGTGCAGAAAGAGGCAGCGGAACATAAGGGCGTGATATGGACGCATGTCATTTCTTTGAAGAGGGAGGATGCCGCGCGGCTGGGATATGACCGGGCAGAACAGTGGATGGCGCTATTAAGGTCAAAGCGGGCGATGCTCTGTAAACATATGAAAATCGACAGCGCAGACTTAAGGTGGTATGCAGCCTTTCATAATGAGGGACATCACCCCCATGTACATCTAATGGTGTATTCTGCAAGGGACAATGATGGCTATCTGACCAAAATGTCGATTGAGGCGATGCGGTCGGAACTGGCACATGACATTTTCCGGCAGGATTTTGCAAACATCTATGATAAGCAAAATCAGGCACGAACGGAAATGAAGGAGGAAAGTGCGGATGTCATAAAACAGCTGATGGAAGAGATGAAAAGCGGGATGGTAAAAAACATGGAGCTGGAAAAAATGCTTCTTGCTTTATCGGGGAAACTGAGCCATACAAAAGGGAAAAAAGTTTATGGATATTTGAAGCGGGACGTAAAAAATCTGGTGGACCGGATCATAGATGAGATTGCGGAAGATGAACGTGTGGATGCGTTATACAAGGAATGGAATAAATGGCAGGGAGAAATCCGGAAATTTTATGAAAACAGCCCGGAAAAACAGGTGCCGCTGTCGCAGTGCGCTGCATTTAAAAGCCTTAAAAACCTGATTATCAGTGAGGCAATGCAAATAAGCCATAATGTGCGGAGTACCGAGTGGATTCAGGGGGAAGTTGCGGTCAGGGAACCTTCTGTATTTTTTGCTACAGTAAGGCTGATGACTGGTCTGCAAAAAATATTTCAGGAAGAGTTCCGAAAAGAAAACAGGACGGGAAGATATCATATTGACAGGAAACGGAGAAAAAAGCTGACTGAGAGACGGCGTGCGCAGGGGCATCGGACAGATGACCATGAACCGGAACAGCAGATAGAAGGATAGGGGGCTGGGAAATGGCAGGTTTTATTTATTTTACAGAAGAACAGAAGCGGCGTGCCAATGAGGTAAATCTGGAAAGTTTCCTTTTACGGCAGGGGGAGCGGCTTTTAAAATCAGGCAGGGAAAAACGTCTTGCCAGCGACCATAGCATCACGGTGAGGGGAAACCAGTGGTATGACCATGCGATCGAGAAGGGCGGAGGAGCTATCGATTTTGTAAAAATGTTTTATGGGAAAGATTTTCCGGATGCGGTGACAATGCTTTTGGATGGAGAGCAGGGAGAAGTCTGTTATTCGGATATCTGTGAAAAGGGAAAAAGCAGGGAAGAAGGAAAGCCATTTGCCCTGCCGGAGAAAAATACAGAAATGCGGAGGGCGTTTGCCTACCTTACAACAACCAGAGGAATCAGCAGGACGGTCCTGGCTGAATTTATAAAACGCAGGATGATCTATGAGGACCGGAAATATCATAATGCAGTGTTTGTTGGATATGATAAGAGCGGTGTGGCACGTCATGCCCACAAGCATGGGACATTTACGGGGGGGAAGGCATTTAAGGGCAATGAAGAGAGCAGCGATCCGAAATACAGTTTTCACTGGACAGGTAAGAGCGGCAGGCTTTATGTGTTTGAGGCACCGATAGACTTGCTCTCCTTTCTGACCCTATATCAAAAAGAATGGGAGCAGCACAGCTATGTGGCACTTTGCGGATTGTCGGAACAGGGACTGTTCCAGATGTTGGAAGATGTGCCGTACATCAGACAGGTTGCATTATGCCTGGACAGGGACAGAGCGGGGCTTCAGGCAGAAGAAAGAATACAAAAAAATCTGGAAGGGCGGGGATACCGGGAGGTGTTCCCGCTTTTTCCGTCAGGAAAAGACTGGAATGAAGACTTGCAGGAGCTGATGGCTAAAGGGAGGAGAGAAAACCTGCAGATGCAGTAGGGAAAAGTATGGGAAATTATCAGATTATTCTTTTTATTGTCGCAGGGATAGGGATGATGGCGCTTCTTGGAGGTTTGATGTTTTTATCAAATCAATATAGCCTGAATGGGATTAAATCAAAGACGGTGGGCGACGGACAGTATGGGACAGCCCGTTTTGCAACAGAAAAGGAAATTCGGGAAACGTATGTGAGAGTGGCTTATGAACCGGAAAAGTGGAGGCGGGGGGAAAATCTGCCAAAAGCTCAGGGATTGGTTGTAGGGTGGCGGAGGACCGGAGGGAAAATTGACGCATTGATAGACAGCGGGGATATCCATTGCCTGATGATCGGGGCTGCGGGCGTCGGAAAGACGGCCCATTTTCTGTATCCCAATATCGAGTATGCCTGTGCATCCGGCATGAGCTTTTTGACAACTGATACAAAAGGCGATCTGTTCCGGAACTATGCGGGGATTGCAGAGAAGTATTATGGATATCAGACTTCGATACTGGATTTGAGAAATCCGACCCGCTCTGAAGGAAATAATATCCTGACGCTGATTAATAAATATATGGATATTTATCTGGAGGAACCGGAGAATCTGCAGGCGAAAGCAAAAGCGGAAAAATATGCCAAGATCACTGCGAGAACGATTATCTGTTCAGATGGCTCATCTGCAGGAAACTATGGCCAGAATGCATATTTCTATGATGCTGCAGAAGGGCTTTTGACTTCTGTAATCCTGCTTGTTGCGGAATATTGTCCACCGCCGAAAAGACATATCGTTTCTGTGTTTAAGCTGATTCAGGATATGATGGCTCCGTCACCGGTAAAAAACCGCAGCCTGTTCCAGATATTGATGGACAAGCTGCCGGAGAACCACAAAGCGAAATGGTTTGCGGGAGCAGCCCTAAATAGCGGCGATCAGGCGATGGCGTCTGTCCTTTCTACGGCAATGAGCCGTCTGAATGCATTCCTGGACAGTGAGATGGAGCAGATACTCTGTTTTGACAGTACGATGGATACGGAAAGCTTCTGCACCAAAAAGTCTGCGATTTTCCTTGTGCTGCCGGAAGAGGATAATACGAAATATTTTATGGTATCCCTGTTTTTACAGCAGCTTTACAGAGAAATGCTGATGATAGCGGATGAGCACGGGGGAAAACTCCCGAACAGGGTCATGCTGTTTGCGGACGAGATTGGAACGATCCCGAAAGTCGAATCGATGGAAATGATGTTTTCCGCAGGACGTTCCCGTCGGATCAGTATGGTACCGATCATCCAGAGCTTCGCCCAGCTGGAAAAAAATTATGGAAAAGAAGGCTCCAGCATTATCATAGACAACTGTCAGGATATCCTGTTCGGTGGCTTTGCCCCTAATTCGGAAAGCGCGGAAATCCTCTCCAAAGCGCTGGGGAACAGGACAGTCCTGGGCGGGTCTGTTTCGAGAGGGAAGCATGACCCGAGTCAGAGCCTTCAGATGATGGGACGTCCCCTGATGTCCCCGGATGAATTAAAGACGCTGCCCAAAGGGAACTTCATTCTGGCAAAAACGGGATGCTGCCCGATGAGGACGCAGCTACCGTTATTTTTAAAGTGGGGGATTCACTTTGAAGAGCCATATGAGATGCCGGAAAAAGCAGCCCGTCCAGTGTTTTATGCAGACAGGTTTGAGCTGGAAGAGGAAATAATGCTTCGGAATGGTTTTTGGGAAGATGAGGAGGAAGAAGATGTAGATGAAGAGTGTGAGGAAGATTCGTTTTGGGAAGAGAGGCGAAAATCCCCGTTACGGACAGACTGAAAGGAGAATGCAGTGGGATATTTTCAAGAAATATATCAGGCGGAGATACCGCACCGGTGTGTGACGGTATATATGTATCTGAAAGACCGGACAGGCAGGAAAGGAACCTGTTGGCCCGCCATCGGAACTATTGCACGCGACTTAGGACTGTCGCGCAGCACGGTAAAGAGGGCGTTGAAGGATCTGGAGGAAAAGGGATATTTGAAGAGGGAAATCCGTCACAGGGAAAATGGGGGGTTTACTTCAAACCGCTATACCATTTTGTAATTTAAAAGGGCACACCTGGGGAGAAGTGTGCCCTGACAGTGAACCGGGGATAGGGGCAGGATGAACCGACAGGAAGGAAACAGGGGAAGAAAGTAATAGGGGCAGAAGGGAAAAATGTCACGAAATGCAATAGTTTTGACAGGAAAGAAGAAACTGGTCAATTAAAGAGTAAAATACATAATAGTCTTAGGGAAGGAAACAACGAAATTTTAAACAAAAATAGGAGAAGGTTAGTAATACTAGATTTTGATAGGAGGAAAAAATGAAAGTAAATGTTTTACTACTTAATTCAATTATTATTTCACTAATATCAGGATGTACATTTTTTCCTGATGTTGAAGTAGATGATATTTCCCACATAGAAAGCGAAATATATAATCCAGCTTATACAGAATGTATGGATGATGATATGACAAAAACTCAAATTTTTAACAATAAAAATAATTTTTTGGTAAGAGAAACTACAGACGGTTTTTTCTTATGTGGACCAATAGATGATAAATTAGGAATCTATTATAAAGACAATAATGCGGATATTTGGAAATTGTGTTGTGAGGGAACTTGTATTTTAGGACCAATTTTTGATAATTATTTATATTTTTTGTCAGCTGATTTTGAAAATAATAAAATATTAATGGAACGGATTGATGTTGAGTCATTGAAAAAAGAGGTGCTATGTACGAGTAGTATATTATCTTTTGATAATATTGCTATATATTCAAATTTGTTAATAGTTTATTCTGGAAATGATCTTTCAAATGGAATTGTATTTGAAATAGATGAAAATAATAGAGTGTCTCAGGAATATACGATATTTGAAAGTATGATAAGCAATGAGTTTACAGAAGGAGAATATCGAATTTCAGCTGATTATAAACAAATATATTATGTTGATAATAATGATTATCATGAAGTTTACCGATTTAATCCTTTTGAATGTTCGTATCAATATATTAATAGAGTTGATAATATTGAATTGCTGACTGAAGAAGGGATTGTGTTTAGTCATAATAAGTATCTATATTTATTAGATGGATTAAGTGGGGATATTGAAAAAATTAGTAAAATAGAAGCTGATTTTGTGCTAGTAAATTATTCAGATAATTGTTATTATGTGCTTCTTACAAAGCAAAATAATGTAGAAGAGCTTGTTTGCATAAATTCGGATGGTACATCTAAACATATCTACAATTTTGAGAATGTTGTATTTCCAGCACGTTTGTGTATTAGTGTTTTAGATAATAAAATTTTGTATTATGATAATACAATGCAAAAAATTTATTCTATTGATACAGAAAACGGAATAGCCAAATTAGTAAGTAATTTGTAATATAAAAACTATCTGAAAAAAGGATGCCTAAGAAGGAGGTCTCTATGAATATTATAAAAAAGAAATTTGCATACTTGTTTGCTATGGGAGTTTTTGTATTAGGTATTTCAAGTAGTATTCCTGTGTTTGCTGCTTCAAGTTCAAACTCTATCATACATAAAAGAGAATATATGACTTTATGGGTTAAAACGGATGGCGGAAATTTAAACGTTCGAGAGGATGCTTCTCTATCTGCAAAAATAGTTGGAAAACTCAAAAATGGAACTCGTATTAGTGGATGGAGTGTTTTCGGAAAAGAGGCAGATGGATATTCATGGACACACGTAACTGCTCCTGATATAAATGGAGTGGAGATTTGGGGATGGGTTGTAGATGATTATTTAACAGGTGTGGAACCTAAAAATAATCAGATAAATAGTTTTTCAGCAGATGTTGGATAATTAATAATATAAATTTAAAAATTTGCATTCTTTTTTCAGATTTGATTTTAGGGGGGGGTTATCATTGAGTTGGTAACCTCCTATTATAATATATTCAAATATTGATGCTAATGAAGAACAATTCGTAGAAATTCTAAAATAATAAAATAATCTAGAAATTTTCAAAAAAAGTTTTTGTTGGTTTTTATAAATATAAATAGTGTTTAAATGTGCAATTTTAAAAGAGTATTTGATATTAGAATAAGTATTTGATAAAGCTATAATTATTTAATATAAGGTTTACAAAAAAGATGCATTTCTCTTTTTGATAAGAAAGGAGGAATGCAATATGAAAGATGAGTTAGCTAAAACTATCAAGAGCATTAAAGAAGGAGAAAAGGAGGAATTTGAAAAAATTATAGATAAACTAAATCCGATTATTACGAAATATGTACGTGCAATTTATGATGGTGATAAAGAAGATATTAGGGAAGAATATATATTGGCTTTATGGGAAGCTGTTAATAAAATCCAATACGTAAATAGCGATGGGGAATGTTTAAAGTATTTGCATACATCAATAAAGAATAAATTTCATGAATTATATAGGAAACAAAAGATACATAGAGATAATGAAGTGAAAAATGTAGGAGAATTATTTTGGGATTTTCTTGAGTCATCTGAAAATCAATATTCATACATTATTTGTGTGGAGAGTGTGCATCAAATATTAAATTTAAATTCTAAAAAAGAGTATGATATAGTACATAAAATGTTTATAGAAGAAATGACAGATGTGGAAATTGCGGATATATATAAGATATCGAGACAATATATAAATTGTATACGCAGAAAATATAAAAAGAAACTTAAAGAAAAATTGTTTGAATAATAGAAGGGAATTTATGGAATTAAAAATCTCAAAATTAAGAATAGTAATTTTAGGAATATGGGCACTGTTTATGGGAAAAATGGGAGAAATTCCACAGAGTATATCTATTTTACTGTTAATGATGGTCATAGATCAAGTATCAGGAATATTGGCAGCAAAAAGAGAAGCCTTAGAACATCCAGGAGAAAAGAAGTATGGCATATCTAGTAAACGTATGGTATTAGGAATATTTAAAAAAGCAGGATACATATTGACAATAGTGGTGGCAACAATGGTGGATATTTTAATGGATACAATGATGGAATATATTGGCATTAAATCTACTATAAAAGGTAGCTTTTGTTTGTTGATAACGGTATGGTTTATATTAGGAGAAGCGATTTCTATATTAGAAAATGCAAGCAGAATGGGGGTAAAAGTGCCTAGATTTTTTAGAAAAATAATATCTGAATTACAAAAAGATATAGACGGTAAAAAGAGCTAAAGCGCTTGAAAAAAAGTCTTGGGGGAGTGACAAGATTTTTGAGGTAAACTTGATTAGATATCTTAATCCATATTGAGGGAAAGAATAATTTGTATTGTGCAATTTACAAAATAACGGGGTGCAAGAAGTCTGAGTAGATATATCACATCTGATATAAATGAGAAAGAGATTATAAACTAACCATGAAAACCTAATACTATATAAAGGGGCATGGTAATGAATATGGCACAATATGGAAGAATTGAGATTCATTTAGCTGATTTATTAGAAAAGTCAGGGTTAAGCAAAAATAAGTTATGTCACAGAGCTGAAATGCAGAGGACACAAATAAATGGATACTGCAATAACACAATTAGTCTGATTATTCCGGGGATCTCTGAGCCACCTGTCCGGACTTTGAGAGCCACCATTCCGGAGAATGAGCGCCATATATTCCGGTAATTCAGAGCCGCCTTATTGGGCTCTATTACATATATTTCCTTTATACTGTAAATACACACCTTTGGTGTGAATACAGATAAAGGAGGTCGTAAGTTATGACCAAGTATCGTGAAATCCTACGCTTGAAAAGCTTAGGATTCAGTGAGAGGAACATCGCACAGAGTTGCGGTGTATCCAGAAACACAGTCGCTAAGGTTTTGAAAAAGGCAGCGGAAATCAATCTTTCATGGCCGCTGGATTTCGACATGACCGACAGCGCACTAGAGGAGCTGATGTTTCCTAAGGATAAGTCGGCAACGAATAAACGCATGCCAAACTTTGACTACATCCGCAAAGAACTTCTGCGGAACGGCGTAAACAAAAAGCTTCTCTGGGTAGAATACTGCGAGGAGTGCCGCATGAGCAGCGAAGAGCCTCTAATGTATTCTCAGTTCTGCTACTATATCCAGAAGGATGAAGAAAAACGCAGGGCTACCATGCATATCCCCAGAAAACCAGGTGAACAGATTGAAGTTGACTGGGCCGGTGATCCTGCTCACATCATTGATCCGGACACCGGGGAAATCACGGATGCATGGATATTTGTAGGTGTATTAACTTACAGTCAGTATGCTTTTGTAAAAGCATATATGAATGAGAAAACCGACAACTGGATCAAAGCTCATGTCCAGATGTTTGATTTCTTTGGCGGTGTCACACCTATGCTCGTTTCTGATAACTGTACAACCGCAGTGAATCATAAAAAGAGTGACTGGTACAACACTGCCTTAAACACAACTTATCATGAGATGGCAGAACATTATAATCTTGCCATCCTTCCGGCCAGAGTCCGGAAACCTAAGGATAAACCGAATGTAGAGGGATCAGTAGGAAAGATATCCACATGGATAACAGCAGCCCTTCGCAATGAGCAGTTTTTCTCTCTTGCAGAATTGAATGCTTCAATCCGTGAAAAACTGGATGCCTACAATGCCCGTAAATTCCAGAAAAAGGAATGTAGCAGACTCAGTTTATTTCTTGGGGAAGAAATGCCATTACTGGCGCCGTTGCCTGCTACACCTTTTGAACTGGCTGAGTGGAAACAAGCCACCGTCCAGTTTAACTATCACATCGCAGTAGACAGAATGTTCTACTCCGTGCCTTATCAGTATATCAAAAATAAGGTTGATGTGCGTATAACAGATACAACGGTTGAAATATTTTATAATCACAATCGTATTGCCTCTCACAGACGGCTCTATGGAAGAAGCGGTCAGTATTCTACAGTGACAGAACATATGCCACCGGAACACCAGAAATATCTGGAATGGAACGGTGAACGGTTCCGTAAGTGGGCTGATTCGATTGGAATTAACACAAGTAAGGTTGTCGATGCAATACTTACCTCCGGCAGGATTGAACAGCAATCCTACAGAAGCTGCATGGGATTATTGAAACTGGCAGAAAAACATTCGCCAGAAAAACTGGAACAGGTCTGCGCCACGGCGCTCTCTTATTCCGGTAAACCCAGCTATAAAAGTATCAAAAATCTATTGGCCGCAACAAAGGATGAACCTGATACCGGATCAGAATCATCTCAGGCAGTAAAACCACACGGCATAACCAGAGGAGCCAGATACTATGGAGGTAAACAAGCATGACAAATCAAAGTACAATCGATAAACTTATTGAAATGCGTCTGACTGCTATGGCAGATGCATTCCGCATCCAGATAGATGATCCTGCAATGAAGGAAGTTCCATTCGAAGATCGGTTCGGCATGCTTATTGATGTCGAATACAGCAACCGTAAAAACAATCGTCTGAAAAGACTGATCCGTCAGGCTGAGTTTGAACAGCCAGATGCCAGCATCGCAGCGATCGATTACCATTCTGGACGAAAGCTGAACAAAGCACTGATCAACCGTCTGGCAACCTGTGAATACATTACAGAATACCGGAACATCTTTATTACTGGAGCAACTGGGAGTGGTAAAACTTATATGGCCTGTGCTTTTGGTATGGAAGCATGCAAGCGCTATTACTCAGTACGGTATGTACGACTTCCCGATCTATTATTGGACTTACAGACTGCCAGGGACAATGGGACTTTCGCAACTGTCCTGAAGAAATATACCAAGCCAATAGTATTGATCATTGATGAGTGGCTGCTTCTTAAACTGACAGAAGCTGAAGCCAGAAATCTTTTTGAACTGATACATAAAAGACGTAAAAAATCTTCAACGATCTTTTGTTCTCAGTTCCGTGAAAGTGAATGGTACCAGCAAATCTGTGATGGTGAAAGTACTCTTGCCGATGCTATCATGGATCGTATATCGTATGATTCCTATAAGATCGATATTGAAAGTGTTGACCCGTCTAAAGACCTCTCTATGAGAGAAATATATGGACTGGATCCAGCAATGGCAAAGTAAACTTAATAAACAAAATGGAGTGGCTCCGTTAGTCCGGACAGGTGGCTCTCGCCACACCGGACTGGCGGCTCTGCCGTACCGTAATATTCAATTAGTCGATTAGACATTGATGTGCTGGCAAGGTTATGTTATGCTTTAAACTGTGAAATTAATGATCTGTTAGAATATATCCCTCCGGATCAGAAAGATGCAGATTAGTATGTAATGAATTTTGACATATGAAAAAGGGGATAGAACATTGATTTTAGTGGCAATTTGTGATAATGATGAAGGCGCAACATTTCAAATAGAAGAATTGATAGAAAGTACGTATGAAAAACATGGCGTAGAAATGGAGATAGATGTATATTATAGTGGAGAAAAGCTTGCGGAAGCAATTTCTCAAGGAAAAATGTATGATATTATCTATCTAGATATTCAAATGGGAGGATTAGATGGTTTAGCTGTAGGAAAATATATACGTAAAATGGAGTTGGATTCGATTATTGTGTATATATCAGAGTATATTGAATATATTGAATCTGTTTTTGAAGTTGAGGCATTTGAATTTATTAGAAAGCCAATTAGTAATGAGAAATTTATGTTGACTTTAAAACGAGCATTAAATAGACTTGATCGAAAACAGTATTTTTTTGATTGTAAATATAAAAATTATTGGATAAGAATTCCGATTAAGGATATTGTATATTTTGAAAGCAGTGGAAGAAAAATCAATATACATTTGAAAGATAACAAAATGGAAATATTTAATGGAAAATTGGATAATGTGGAAATTAAACTAAGCAATAGTCCCTCTTTGTTTTTGAGGATACATAAGTCATATTTGGTAAATTTATCATACATTAGAGCAATTAGTGGGAAAAAGGCTAGATTGATTAATGAATTAGTATTACCAATTAGTGATGATAGAAAAGATAATGTTAGAAAGCAATATGTTAAATGTTTAGGGGAGGATATAAGTGAACGGGATAATTGATAGTATTTCTAATTTACTTATGCCACTTTGTTCCGTTTGGATAGTAAATAAATTTGTAAATAATTCATTTGAAAAGAAAGAGTCAAAAAAGATTTTTACGAGAATAATCTGGGGACTCTTTATTTTAATACAAATAGTTATGGAGACAGAAAAGGGAAATGTTTCTATTCAAAAAGGAATAATAAGTTTTTTTGTTATTTTGGGAATTATTATTATAGGATATAAGGGGACGTTTCAAAGGAAATTATTATTTACTTCCTTGTTTATATCAATCTGGATATTGTCGGAGTTTTTTGTATATTTTATTTTAAATATATATAATTTTGAAGAAGATAGAGAAATGCTGATTGGTACGATATTATCAAAGGTATTATTGTTGGTTTTACTATTTTATGTGATTTTAAAAAAATTACATAAAGAGGCGGAAGGGATAGATAGAAAATTATGGGTAATTTTATTTCTAATATCAATAGAAAGTATTTGTATGGCTTTTATATTTTATGAATTATATAATGGCAAGAATCAAATCTGGATTATTAGTTTTTATACATTATTATTGTTGATGAATGTGTCAATTTTTGAAATATATAAGAAATCAATTTATAGCTTGAAATTAGAAAAGGAAAATATGATATATGAGCAGCAATTAAAATTATTGAGAAACTGTACACAAGATCAAATGAATTCAACGGCTTTATTTCAAAGAGAACAGCATGATTTAAAAAATAAGTTATTAGGTATTAGAAGTAGTATGGAAAAGCAAAATGTACAAGATGCAATTCGTATGATTGATGGGATATTAGAACATGGGAATATGGTAGATAAAGCAGAACTAGAAAAGATAGGTAATGATATTATCGATACAATCCTTCGGTTTAAGTATGCGAAAGCAATTCAGAAAAATATAGTGGTTAAAATAGATGGATTTGCAATGCAGAAACTACCTATTTTAGATGAAGATTTGTGTGTTGTATTAGGAAATATGTTAGATAATGCAATAGAAGCTAGTGAAAAAGTTACGGATAGATGGATAAATGTTTCTATTGGATTAAGAAAAAATGGCTTGGTTATAGTTGTGGAAAATTCTTTTGATGGTATTATCAAGAAAAATATACATGGAAATATTATTTCAATAAAGGAAAATAAAGAACATCATGGATATGGTTTGAAATCTATACGAAAAACAGTTGAAAAATATGATGGAGAATTGGTGGTGGAAATTAGAGGAAATATATTTAGGGCAGTTGCATTTATGACTTGTATAGACTATGTGTAGGCATTTTTGACAGTAAATGGGGTTTTTTTGACAGATGGAGAAATATTTGGATAAAAAATGCTATTTTATAGGTATCTTGAATTTATTAGGAGGTACAAAAATGAAAAAGAATCTTTTTGCAAAAACTTTAAAGACGGTTGCAGAAAAGGGTGTGAAGATTGGGATAAATAGGAAGTGCGTTGCTGTTTATCACGAAATTGATGCTCCAGAAAAAGCAAAAAAATTTAGAAAATTCTAAAATATGAAAAGAGTATTTGCTTTTTTAACAGACTATCTAATCAAAAAAGGGCTTGTTCAAGAAGAGGACAGGCCCATATATGAATATGGATTTCAGATTCTTATTGAAATATTTTTATGGGTATTATGCTGTACTATTATAGCAGCATTGACATGTTCGTTGATAGAACTGTGTATTTTTTTTATAATATTTTTCCCCATACGTTCCTATGCTGGAGGATTCCATTTCAGAAAATTTAGTGTATGTTTACCATTTTCCTGTACGACTTTTCTGATAATTATATATTTGTCAAGGATTATTATTATGCCGAGAGGGCTACAATTATGTAATTCTTTTTTTTTGCTTGGTTTGATTTTTATTGGAAATATTAAGGAAAATGAGAATAGTGATTTGGAAATATACTGTAAAAAGAGATTGAGATTATATTTAATGCTTAATATTGGAATTGGGGTAGTGCTATTTGAATTTTGCGAACAACAAGTGTTAAATGTTTATATGGAGACACTTTTGTTGATAGTGATTTCGTCAGTACTACAAAATAGAAAATCATTTTTGAAAGACTAAGAACTGGACAGAAATGATTTTTTATTATTTTAGAGAGAAAGATACAAAATCGTCAGAAAATATAACGACAGATGATAAGAAAAAATCCTTACTATAACTTTAAATATTTGTAGACATATAGGGGGGATATAATGAAGAAGTTTTATATTAGAATTAATGGTGAATTAATGGAAGTGGATTATAAAGTGTATAGAGAATATTATTATGGAAAAAGAAAAGAGAAATATTTCATGTTTGATTTAAAATGGGGAGGAATAAAGCAAAAAGGAGGAAAAAATAAATTAGTTAGAGAAATTTCGCTAGAGTCTCTTTGGGAAAAAGGAATAGAGATTTCGACAGATGATACAGTATGGAGTATTATTGAAAAGGAGATTGATTTAGAAAAATTATATGTGGCAATACATCGTTTAGATATATGGAAAAAGATTGTGTTGCAAAAGATATTCTGGGAAGGATTGAGTGAAAAAAGAATAGCAGAGGAATTAAATATTTCAAGATCAACTTTGAATTATAGAAAGGGAAAAATATATAAAAAAATTCGTGAGGAAGTAGAAAAAGGTAAATATTGAAACATGTGATATGGAAGTTTAAGGAATATTTCTTGAGATTTATAAAAAGTTATGAGATCAGATATGATGGGAAAAAAAGAAAAGAGTATTTCAGGATTTTGCGTTTGGTGATATATTACTATTATATACAAGAATTATAAAATAAAGAAGGGTGGGCACGACATTTTCAGAACTTATTTGTGCCATGAGCGAAGTGAAAGGGATGATAAAAAATATGAAAAATGAATGGTTGACATTTTTTTTTATACTGATCGCAGGATTATTAACTAGTTGTTCGATGCCAAATGCAGTTGAATCTACAGTATCTGTAGATAATGCAGAAGAAGATATCATTTTGCCAGATGATATTTTTGAGGCGCCTGAATATGAATATATTATCAATAATCCCTTTAATTCTTATGTAAAACATTTTAATGAAACAACATATGCTGCTACTCCGGATGGACTCTATGCTCAAAAAGATGATACGAAAGGGTGGGAATTGATTGATGTTGGATGTATCGGAATGGGAGATGAATTTAATGGAGATTTGTATTACAGCTGTGATAATCTAGTAAAGCGACTTAATTTGAATACACATGAAATTTCGACGCTCTGTGACAGTGAGGAGGCAATATATAAAATTACATTTGAACAATGGAATGGCGAAAATCATATCTATTTTTTTGCGGAATCAGGGTGTGTGCAGGAGGCTCTTTTGGACGAAAATGGAGAAATACTGGAATTGGTACCGTTTGATGAAACTACGAATTATCAGGAATATAACAGCAGATACCGATATAAGATTTCCTATCCAGAAAGTGTAAAAAACGACCCTTATTGGGATTTATCTTTTAGTGTAGACCTCATTGATACCTGTTTTAGTCGGAAATATTGGAATGGTACAAATTTCTTTTCTGTCCATGCTTCAATGTCTGGCAATACAGATATACGATTTATGAGAGCCTATCGGTTTAATTTTTCCGAAAGAAGAGGAGAAATTATTGAATATGGAAAATGTTATGATAAATGCATAGCGACTAATTGGGGACTTGTATTTTTTGATGAGCATCAACATGATAGGATTCATCTTATGTCACTTGATGGTAAACGAGAAAAGATTCTGTGGAATCGGAATGAAGAACATTTTGATTTTATCACATTTGATGATGATTACTTATATGGATTTTATGAAAAGGATGAAAAGGCTTATGTTGGTAGGATTTCTTTTCAAACAGAAGATTTTGAAATTCTTTTCTCTAAATCTGAAGATTATGAACATTTTGATATATTAAATGATCATATTTATTATTTGGATTCGAATAGTCAGCTTAAATGTCAGGATATTCAATCTGGAGAAATAACATATATTGGTTGATTAACCCTAATGGGAAAATTTTTTAAGGGGCTGTAAAAAAACTCCCCTGACAGAAAAATCGCCCAGACCGTGAGGTCTGAGCGATTTTTTGGTATAATTAATTATGCTACTAAATAACAATACCAATGGTAATTATACTATGCGTCAGCTGAAATTACCATTAGAAATCGAAAAATTGATCGATATTTCCGATCCGGTATACACTTTTTGTGAGGTTATGGATCACATTGACCTATCCAGATATTTTGTAGAGAAAGGCTATAAAACAGGTCGCCCAAGATGTGATGCTCAAAAACTCATTAAAGTAATACTTTTTGCCTTTATGGAAAACGGCATCTGCTCCTTACGAGAAATAGAAAAGCTCTGCCGTAATGACATTCGTTACATGTATCTTCTTGATGGCATGAAAACACCTTCTTTTGCTACATTTGGAAACTTAATCCGAAACGAACTAACCGATTCTATCGAGCAGATATTTGAAGACATTAATTCATATATTTTTGCCAAAGATCACGTGGATCTGCAGCATACATACATTGACGGGACAAAAATTGAGGCAAATGCCAATCGATATACCTGGGTATGGAAAAAATCGTGTGTGAAAAACCGGCAGAAAGTCTTTGACAAGATTTCACTCTTGATTGATGCTATGAATCTGGAAGTACTTGGATATCTCGGAATAAAATTTGAAAAGCGTGAAGCGTACGCGGTTGACTATGTCTCTGAATTACTTACGATGTACAAAGAAACAACTGGACTGGATGAAACTTCTTTCGTTTCCGGACGTGGTCATAGAAAAAGCATTCAACAAAAACAATACGAAGAATTGCATGAATATCTGGAACGTTTGAAATCCTATGCATATCATATCGAGACCTGTGGAGAAGAAAGAAACAGTTATTCCAAAACAGATCATGATGCAACTTTCATGCGTTTAAAGCGTGATTACATGGGAAACGATCAGCTACTTCCGGCATACAACCTACAGGCAGCCATCTGTGATGAATACATAGCTGTAATCGACGTAAAACCATATGCATCCGATATGGAATGCTTTGTGCCTTTGATGGAAAAATTCAATCGCACATATGGTCACTATCCGAAATATCCGGTTGCTGATGCCGGATACGGTTCTTACAATAATTATCTTTATTGTGAAGAACACGGCATGGAAAAATACATGAAATTTACCATGTACAAAAAAGAAACGACGGACAAAAAGTATCATGAGAATCCGTATCGTGCTGTAAACTTTGCAAAAGATGCAGATGGAAATCTCTTATGCCCAAACGGTCGAAAATTCCTCTTCAAGAGAACACAGCATGTGAAATATAATAAATATGGAAGAACGGAAGAATTATACGAATGTGAATCTTGTGAAAGGTGTCAGCATAAACAAGAATGTTGTCCGAGAGCACACAAAAACCGAACGATCCGAATGAATCAGGAATTAACTGCTATCCATCAGGAAGTGCTGCAAAATCTTGAATCCATACATGGTGCTCTCTTGAGAATGAACCGAAGTATTCAATCGGAGGGAACTTTTGGTGTATTAAAGTGGGATAAAGCGTATAAAAGATTATTGCGAAGAGGCGAGAAAAATGTAATTCTCGAGCTTACACTGATTTCATGTGGATTCAATCTTTATAAATATCACAACAAAAAGCAACGACAGACGAAAGTTGCATAAAACTTAAGCGGGCGTGATTAGCCGAGCTTTATTAAATGCACCATTTTTTATACCCAAAGATGCAGACTTGCTTAGAAATAGAAAAGTTAATACAAAGAAACGCCAAAACCGACATTTGCCGGAATTGGCGTTTCTTATATTAGGGACTTATTTTACAGCCCCTTTTTAATTATTTTTTATGTTTACAATTTTTTACATAAGTTCTTATTTATTTATAGCTGCGCAGCTAAAATAAATAAGAAGGAGAAATAAAAATGGATTTGAAAGTTTTAGAAGTGCAAAAATGGTTAAATTTGACCTATGGGAATCACCCGGATTTCCCGGCTGTCACAGAGGATGGTCTCACTGGAAATTCAACGATTAAAGCGTTGATCAGAGGGCTTCAGATTGAAGCTGGTGTAAAGGTTGATGGTGTTCTTGGATCGGGGTCTTTAGCTGCCATTGGAACGATTTCGCCATCGTTGGACACCAGTGTGCAGACGAATCGTAATAAAGTGTATATCGCACAGGGCGGTTTATATTGCAAGGGCTATAATCCCAAAGGATTCGACGGGATTTATGGTAGTGGTATGATTGAAAAAGTAAGGGAATTTGAAACAGATGCAGGTTTTATATCTACTACAGGAAATATCACACCTAAACTTTTAAAAGCGATTCTTAATACCGAGAATTTTCGACTTGATGAAGAAAAAGGTGATCATCAAATCCGAACGATTCAGCAGGCATTAAATCGTTCTTACAGTAATTACATGGACCTTATTCCATGTAATGGGATTTATGGAAAATTTACAAATAAGGGACTTATACGAGCGCTGCAGCATGAAATTGGAGAAACAGTAGATGGTGTTTTTGGCAGCGGGACGATGTCAAAATGTCCTACTATTAAGCGTGGTGGGGCTGCATCTAAATCAGTTGTTCTCATTTTACAATATGCCCTTTGTTGTAATAAATTTAATCCAAATCAACTTGACGGTGTTTTTGGAGCTGGTGCTGAAAGAGCTGTTAAAGAATTTCAGGAATTTGTAGGACTTATTGCTGATGGAATTGCCGGGAAAGACACGTGGGCTTCCCTTTTGACCAGTTCAGGAAATCCTAATAGAAAGGGAACAGGATGTGATCGTGCACATCCATTAACAAAAGAAATTGCCAGCGCATTAGCAGCAGATGGACGTAAAGTTATTGGCAGATATATCGGTGGCGGTCTTTGGAAACGTTTAAAGCGCGAAGAAATTGAAATTATTACAGAAACCGGAATGGATATTTTTCCGATTTACCAGACAGAAGGTAACCATAGTGGCTATTTTACATCTGCTAAAGGACGCACAGATGCTGCTACTGCAATTTCAAATGCCCAGAAATTAGGATTTCCTTCAAGGACTACCATTTATTTTTGCGTCGATTTTGATGCGCTGGAAACAGATATTAAAAATAGCATTCTTCCTTATTTTGAAGCTGTTTTTAAATTGTTTTCTGATACAGGACGTAATCCTAAAAATTACAAAGTTGGTGTTTATGGACCAAGAAATGTATGTATACAGGTAAGCGATAAAGGCTATGCTATAAGCAGCTTTGTGTCGGATATGTCAACTGGTTATAGCGGAAATTTAGGATATTTACTTCCGTCTAATTGGATGTTTGATCAAATTTCTACAGTAAAGTACACGGTCAATGGAAGTACTATTGAAATAGATAATTTGATCGTATCCAAAAATTATAGAAAAATGGCGCCATTTGATCCGGAAGAAGTTCCAGAACCTGAATCGACTTCTCTCTTTAAAATGGATAATGCTGTTCTTAGCGAAAAAGATCGTAATATTGAGATCGCACTAGAATGTATCAATTATCGGCTTAAAGAAGAAGAAAAGGCGAAGGATACGGTTAATTCCATCAAATTTGATCTTCAGGAAATTAGGCGTAAGGATGAATATCAGTACTGCTATGAGAATTTTGGAGATGATAAAGGTCGCTTTATTTTCCCTTTTCCAACTCAGAGTCCAGAGGAAAAATATACTTTAAAAGTAGAACATTATGAAAAATATACTGCTGAGAGGATTAAGGCACTGAATGGAGGAGGTAAACTTGCAGAGTTTGCGTCAAGTTTTTTTGGCACGGTAGGTTCCGTACTTTCATATTTAATGAAATACGCAGATATGGAGCGCAATGGCGAAGATGTTACGTTAAAGCAGCTTATCTATAATGCGGTGGATATATTTGTTCCGGGAACGGATGTTTTGTTGAAAAATTTATATTTTCCGACTCTTTCAGAAAAAGAAGATATTCTTTTCTCAACATTATATACAGTGCTCAGTAATGATACGCTGTATCATGATATCGTTACCGATTCGACACCATATTATATAACACCTTACAACTATCGCCCTGGAGATTCAGGTTCCGGAGATGATGGTCAAAAATCTTTTAAAATTTATGCAGGAGATAGTTTGGTTCAGGTAAGTGTAACGAAAGGCGGTAAGCACTTAGGCGATTATTATGTATACCTCAGAGATTATATTCCTAGGTGCGTCTGGTATTATAAAGCTACTATTTAGGATGATTTAAAGATAGCTTTATTCTGACAAAAATGTAAACCAGGTAAGAAATCTTGTTTTAAAGGTTTCTTGCCTGGTTTTTTTATGGTACGTTCAGCAGTGTACAGTTCTGATAAATAGAAGTTGTAATTTTGACATAAGTGGTTCTCTTGTGTAAAAAGCTATTATTATCCGGCAGTGGTGAGATCAAAAAGAGAATATTAGAAATAATGTAAACAAAATTATTTGTATTTTTGGCACTTTCCTTTCTTTAACGGCTAATAAGTGAAGGGTTTTTATTGGAAGAAGAGACGGAATGAGGAGGACCGTGTATCAATTTAGAATCCATAAAATAATGGAGGAAATATACGAATGAAAATTATTTGGCGTGCCTGTTCTGTTTTAAAGACATGGAGGAACTCTATGGCGAAAGCAGGCAGGCTGCCGGATTTTCGGAAGATGTATCCGGAGGCCAGTGAAGAAATCATTTCAGTTTTGAAGGAAACAGAAAGGAAGATACAGTATCAGGAATACGATCTGAAAGCAGAACAGGCGGTACTTGACCGAAAAACAGGAAGAGTAAGCATTCTGCCCGGAAGGGAGGATTCCCTTGACAGGATGATGGAAGCGGGGCTGTTCCCGGACAGAGGGGAACAGGATATTGAGGCGGAAATATGTAGCAGACTTCAATATGAAAAATTGCACAGAGCGATCAGACAGCTGGAAAAACGGGAACAATACCTGATTATCCAGCTGTTTTTTTGCGGACGCAGTGAGAGGGAGCTGGCAGGGGAGCTTTGTGTTTCACAGAATGCCATAAATAAGCAGAGGGGGAGGATTTTGCAGAAACTGAGAAAAATTTTACAGAATTTGTCATTTTAGGGTTGTCAGAAGGCTTTCCCAACGTGGATATAAGTAGGAGGAAAAAACTCCAGATATTTTCCGGCGTGTAAGCAGGACATGCGGCGGGAGAGCGAACATTGACAAGTCCATAACCGGCAGCATAAATACGTTAGCTGTTCAGCCCGGAAGGGAAAGCATGGCGGAGGAGGCGCGGCGACCATCTGCAGGCAGGAAAGATGCCTGTTAAACAAGATGACATCAAAGATGCAGAGCGGAAACAATCCATCCCCGGTCAGCCTGTGGCGGGCTGTTTGCAATGACCTGAACAGCCTATTATGATACTTCCGTCCAGTCACAGCCCTGCACGCGGGTGCGGGAACACGCAATGAGGGCGGCTCGGGGAGAACCTCGGAGGGGCATAAAACCCATGACAGCCAGAAGCCATGGCTGGTTTATGACTGCCGCCCAAGGGCGCAGAGCGTCCGATCCCGGGATGTAGTGTCAAATAGGGATATTGAGGAAACTGTTGATGAAGAACAGGCACGGCAGTTGATATAGATAATGGCGGCGGTTTTAGCCGCCGCCGTTTCAAAGGCTGTGCAGGAAGGAGAAAGGATGATCAAGAGGGGTGATGTTTACTGGGCAGATCTGCAGCCGACAGTTGGAAGCGAACAGGGCGGGGTACGGCCTGTGATGATCTTACAAAATGATAAAGGAAATTATTTTAGTAGTACGGTCATTATTGCACCGATGACGGCCAAGACGGGGAAACATAATCTTCCGATCCATGTGACGGTGTATGCAGGGGAAGCTGGAATTGGAAGAACGTCAATGGTGCTGCTGGAACAGATCCGGGTGCTGGATAAAAGCAGGTTGGGCGAATACATAGGGCATTTGGAAGCTGGTAGGATGAAAGATGTGGAATATGCAATGGCGGTCAGCTTAGGGCTGTTTGATGATAGTGGGATTGAAGAGGAGTTTGGCAGGGAACAGGTGGAATATGAGCAGTTTCTGCATATGTAATAGAAAGTGACGGGAGGCACAAAAGGGATGAACAAAGGGGAAGAAAAGAAAATCCATGAAATTTTAGAATCAGGCAGTATTGGGTACGCCTATCTTTTTGATGCGAAAGCAAGAAAAACCCTGGAAAAAGTAGTGTCTCTGGAGCCGGAAAATCTGGCGGCATTGTTCAGAAAGTATGGGACAGAGATGGAGTGGATGTCTGTGACGGATATGAGGGATAGAATGGTGCTGCGTGCAGCAAGTGGAAAAATCAGTTCTTGTAAGGATGAGGAAATGCGTCGGGAGATAGAGCAGCATCTGACAGCATTGTTATCGGCAGGAGAGAAAGCGACAAAGGTGCTGGAGGTAGATAAAAAAGCGGCAGACCAATACTTTGGGGAAGAGGATCAGGCAGTGACATGGGCGGAATACGGGATGGAGATCTGGTTAAGATAATATTTTGACGGTATATGGAAGCAGCAAAAGCAGATGATTCCTCCACCCAGCATTGAGAAAAAATTAGGAGGGGTTTAGTTTGGAGAAAAAAGAGAGCAGGGAATTAAGTTATAAGCTGGCTGTGAAGCTATTGGACCTGATGTTGAAAAATGGTTTTTTATTGCCGGAGGAATATGAAAAAATTGATGCTTTAAACCGTCTAACATTTAAACCGGAACTTTCCAAAGTATATGCTGAAAGCACTAGATATCCAGCAGAAATTGTGGTATTGTGTGGTGCTAATAGGAGAGGTAATTTTAAAGAGGGTATATCTGAAGATGGAGGAAAAGGAAAGCGATGGTAAAAAAGGAAAAGAAAGTCACACGGATTGATCCGGTCCGTACCACACAGCCCCTTGAACAAACACAGGAAAAACGAGTTTGTGCATATTGCAGGATCAGCACAGATTCTGAAGATCAGAAGCATTCGCTGGAAGCTCAAGTGGCATACTACAGTCGGCTCATTGGAGAGCGAAACAACTGGATTTTTTCAGGTATCTATGCGGATGAGGACAGGAGCGGAACAAAGTTGAATGGTCGGGATGAATTTCAGAAGATGATGCAGGACTGCCGGCGGGGACAGCATGATTATATTATCACAAAATCAGTCACACGATTTGCAAGAAATACGGTAGACAGTATTCAGGCGATTCGTGAATTAAAGGCTCTTGGAATAGGAATATATTTTGAAAAGGAACGGGTTGATACCATTTCTGAAAAAAGTGAACAGCTTCTTACTATCTTAAGTTCCATTGCGCAAGGGGAATCAGAGAATATTTCTGCAAATGTCAGATGGTCTGTGGTACGGAGATTTCAAAATGGTACCTTTATTATCAGTGATCCTGCGTATGGATATTGTAAAGATCCAGATGGAAATCTGATCATTGAACCGAAGGAAGCGGCAGTAGTACGGAGGATTTTTGAAGCATATCTGGGGGGAATGGGTTCCTATACAATTGCTCAGAGCTTACAGAAGGAGGGAATCCCTACTAGCCGGAAGTCAAATGGATGGCAGGAGGGAACCGTCAAAGAAATTCTTAAAAATCCGGTTTACGAAGGGGATCTGCTTTTACAGAAGACTTGTACTACAGAAGGTATACCATTTAGAACGAAACGGAACCATGGAGAACTTCCTCAATATCTGATCAGGGATAACCATGAACCTATTATCAGCAGAGAAGAAGCGGAAGCAGTTCGTAAGCTCTGTACATATCGAAAGGAACAGCAGTGTGTCAAGGACTCAGAGGCATATCAGAACCGTTATGCATTTAGCAGCCGGATTCGGTGTGGGGTGTGCGGCAGCATATTCCGCAGGCAAAAACTATACATAGGAAAATCTTATGAAAAAGTCCAGTGGTGCTGCCATAAACATATTCAGGATAGGAAAGCCTGTGGTCAAAAGGCAATCCGAGAAGAAAATATTGAACGTTTGTTTACCAAGATGTGGAACCGGATGGCAGGAAATTATGAGGAAATATTGATGCCTTTACTGGCTGGGCTTAAAGCAGTCCCAAGAGATCCAAAGCAGGAAAGGGAGATTCGGAAGTTAAATTATCAAATAGAGGAATTGAGAAAGCAGAGCTACATGTTGCGGCAGGTCCTGGTGGACGGCAATATTGGCTCTGCTGTTTTTATAGAAAGGCGGAACCAGCTGGATTCAGAATTGGAAACGCTAATCCATAGGCGGCAGCTTTTAGAGGCGGATCAGTTCTTTGAACAGGAGATCATGCAAACAGAATATCTGCTGACTGTATTTCGGAGCCGCCCAACCAGAATGGAAAATTATGAAGAAGAAGCATTTTTGATGATCATTGACCATGCAACGGTATATCCGGGGCAGAAAATCCGGTTCTGCCTGAAAAATGGATTGGAGCTGGAAGAGTCATTGGAGGAAGGGGGATTGGAAGATGGCAGGAATTAAACGGCAAAAGCGTTTTCCAATCGGATATCGAATTCAAAATGGCAGGGCAGAGGTTGTCCCGGAAGAGGCAGAGTTGGTACGACGTATTTTTCGGGATTATTTGGAAGGATCTACCACTTATGGAATTGCAAAGTGGATGACAGAGTTGGGAGTGCTGAATGCAAACGGACATCCTTCATGGAGTCATGCCTCTATCGGAAATTTGCTGAAGAACCCAAGATATTGCGGGGATGAATATTATCCGCCAATTATTTCAAAGGAGTTGTTTCTGCAGGTACAGGAGAGACGGGAAAATAGAACCAGCCAGCTGGGACGCAGGTATCATCCAAACAGTCATGCAGGCAAGGGTATTTTGAATGGAAAGATCTTTTGCGGAACGTGTGGATTAGAATATCGAAAATATGCGAAGAAGCGGCAAAAGCCCGGAGAAGATAAATGGTGCTGGAAATGTTCCAAGTATCAGAATGGGAGGAAGGTATCCTGCGGAAACCGGATTCTGTCAGAGGAGCAGATAAAAAATGCAGCACTAACAGCCATGAATCTGGTGGTGGAGCATCCGGAACTGGCACAGGAGGTTCAGAAAGAGAGCGCAGCAGTGGAAACACCCAAATACAGGAAGCTGACAAGACAGATTGAAGAACTTCTGCAGATTGAAGAGTTTTCGGCAGAAGAGATCAAAACATTGCTTTACGAGAGGGCAATGGAACAGTATCAATCTGCAGAGATAGAAAGCCGCGCTTATTATGGAAGGAAGATGGAAGAAATCCTGTGCAGAGGTGGAAAACAGGAATATTTTAATGAAAAATGCTTTCAAAAGACAGTGGAGAAAATCATGGTTTTTAAGAATGGAACCATGGATGTACATATGAAGAATGGAGTCGTAATCCAGATAAAAGAAGATGGAGGCGGGAAGCAGTGATGGAGGCAAGTATAAAAAAGAACATATCGATCATACCGGCAAAACCGGCGTATGACCGGAGCATCCGGCCGCAAATGCGAACCCTTCGGGTGGCAGCCTACTGCCGTGTCAGCACCCTGATGGAACAGCAGGAATCCAGTTATGAAGCTCAGGTACAATATTATACAGAGAAAATCAAAAGCAATCCGAACTGGAAACTGGCAGGGATTTATGCAGATGACGGAAAGAGCGCGACAAGTACCAGAAAAAGAGCGGATTTCCAGTCCATGATCGATGACTGCATGGCAGGAAAGATTGACATGGTCATTACAAAATCCATCAGCCGTTTTGCCAGAAATACCGTAGACTCCCTGACAAATATCCGGAAGCTAAAAGAAAAGAACATTGCTGTATTTTTTGAAAAAGAGGGGATTAACACTCTGGAGGGAAGCGGGGAACTGCTGATTACGATCCTGAGCAGCCAGGCACAGGAGGAAAGCCGGAATATCAGCGAAAACTGTCACTGGGGAATTGTGAGACGGTTTGAAGTAGGACAGGTTATTGTCAACCACAATAAGTTCCTTGGATATACGAAGGATAAGGACGGAAATCTGGTGGTAGTACCGGAAGAGGCGGAACTGGTGCGGAGAATATACAGGCTTTTTCTGGAGGGGAACAGCAGCTATAGGATTAAAAGAATCCTGGAATCAGAGGGGATCAGGACAGTGACCGGCAATACCGTATGGCAGGCAACCGTGATTGATAAGATGCTGACCAATGAGAAATACATGGGGGATGCCCTCCTGCAGAAGACCTATACCGTAGATTTTCTGACGAAGAAGAAGGTAGTCAATAAGGGGATTGTTCCACAGTATTATATAGAGGATGACCATGAAGCCATCATACCAAAAGAATTATTTTACCGGGTACAGGAGGAGAAAGCCAGACGAGGAAATATTTACCGGGCAGCCATCAAGAAAAAGAGGGGAGAGGAGAAGAGTAAGTACAGCGGCAAGTATGCGCTGTCGGGTCTGATGATCTGCGCAGAATGCGGACAGCCCTACCGGAGGCAGGTGTGGTCTAAATATGGAAAGAAAAGCGCTGTGTGGAGATGTGATAACCGGTTGAAACATGGTTCCGAGCGGTGTAAAAATTCCCCGACATTAAAAGAGGAAATCCTTCATGAAGCCATCATGATGGCAATTGGCAAGGTGGTAGAGGATCAGGGCGAATTTGTGCAGGCATTCCGTGAAAACGTGATCCGGATTATCGGAAGCTATGGAAACAAAGCAAAACCGACAGAATACAATACAGAGATTCAGGAACTGGAGAAGCATCTGATGTCGCTGATTGAGGAAAGTGCCAAAGGAAACTGCGGAGAGGAAGATTTTGATCGGGAATACCGGAGAGTTACGGCGCATCTGAAGGAGTTGAGAAAGAGAAAAGAACAGTCCAGGAAGGAACAACGTCTGGCAGAAGCCTATGATCAGAGAGCTGGAGAGGTGGACGATTATATAAGGAAAGCAGGGGTACTGAGCAGGGAATTTGATAATGATCTGGTGTGGAGGCTGATCCAGACGGTTAAGGTTATTAATCAGAATAAGATCGAGCTTCAGTTCCGGTCGGGGATCGTGATGGTGCAGAGGCTGGATAAGTGGGAAAATTAGAAATTGATATCAGGAAAGAAATACGGGAACCGTCGGGTTAAAAATATAAAATCTAAACATAAAATGAGGCAGAGCGAATCTTGCAACAGAAGTGTGCCTGTGATAAAATTTAAGTATGATAGGGAAAGTATATGCTTCTGATAAAAACAGGCAGAGAAAGGAAGCAGAGAGATGAGTAAGGATTGGGAAGAAAAGTTCAGACCGGAAGATCTGCAGAGAATCCGTGGATTTCGTCTGATGGATGATGACTTTATGTCAAAATGTTTTGAGGAAAATATCGAATGTACGGAACTGGTGCTGCAGATTGTGCTTGGCAGAGATGATTTGAAGGTGGAAAAGGTAGCAATCCAGCATCAGCTTAAAAATCTGCAGGGCAGATCAATTATTTTTGATATTTATGCGACGGATCATGCCGGAAAAAGATATAATGTAGAAATCCAGAGAGCAGATCGCGGTGCGGGAGCAAAGAGAGCCAGATATCACAGCAGTTTGATCGATGCTAATGTGACTGAGCCGGGAGAAAAGCTGGAAAATCTGGTGGAAACTTATGTAATCTTTATTACAGAGCATGATGTGCTGGGAAAGGGAAAACCGATTTATCATATTGACCGGGTAATCAAAGAAACTGGTGAGAACTTTGGCGATGAGGCACATATTTTATATGTGAATGGCGAATACCGGGATGAATCGCCCATAGGGACCCTGATGCATGATTTTTCCTGTACAAATGCGAAGGATATAAAGTATAGAACATTGGCTGAACGTGTAAGATATTTCAAGGAAGATGAGAAAGGAGTGGCAGCTATGTGTAAGGCGATGGAAGATATGCGGGATGAGGCTGCTTTGGCAGCACGGTTAGCGGAAAGAAAAGAAGTGGCAAGCAGACTTTTGAAAAAAGGGGCGATGTCTTTTGAGGAGATTGCTGAGATTTCTCAGTTATCTGTAGAGGAGGTTCGTGCATTGGCGGGTAAAAGAGGGGCTTGATTTAGTGATAAATTACAAATAAGATTGATTTTGTAGTAAAAAATGATAGAAGGGTTGCCGGAAGGTGGTAACCCTTTTATTAGTTAAAGCGTATTATAATTGCTTAACGGGAAGGTTTAAGTTTAAGAATCAAATATGTAAGCGGAGGAGAAAAAGTGATTTTATATCATATAACATCACTAGAGAAACCAATTCAGAGTATTTTGATTCCCAAGATACCAGATGAAACAGAAATAGGTGAGAATTATACAGAAAAGAGAATCTGTTTAGCGTCTAGTATTCTGGAATGTCTTAAATCAGCGGAAATCGTAAACAAATTTGATGATGAAGTAGGATTGGTTAGAGTTTATAAGGTTAAAATTAATGAAGATGATCCAAATCTGGTCGGTTGGAATAAACTATATGAAGAAGGACTTGTGCCAGATGCAGCACTAACACATGAGTATTGGTATAAAAAGCCAATTATGCCTATTGAATGTAGTGTTTATAGAGTTTCGGGATGGACAAAAAAAGAATATATTATAGTGGATGCTGTTCAAAAAGAACAGATTAAAAAGATTTTATTTGAAATGAAATTATACGATGGGCAGATTGAGAAATGGAGTGCTTTTGATATAGTTAATTATTGGCTGCCACTTCATGGAGAAATTTGGGTCGAGAGGTTCAAACAGAGATTAGTGCATAGTGTTATTGATTATACTCCTGAGAGTGCTAAGATGTATGAGTCGCTGTTTGGTGAAAAACCAAAATTGTCACATGAGGAGCAAGATTTTCATATAAATAAATATTTGGAAACGTGTACAATAGTAAAAGAAAGTAGTATGGAAAAAACGGATTTATTCCAATTTGAAAAATGTTATAGTGAGGAAATTAAAATATACAAAAAAGAATACAAATTGATATTAGCATGGGAATTTATTTTACCAGATTTTGTCTGGAGGAATAATGCTTATTTGTGGAAAATAAAAGACAGTTTTGGAAATATAACTGCATTTTTATACTACTTTATTGAACAGAGTGGAAAGTATAATATTTCATGTTTAGAAGTTGTACCTTTTATGAGAAATCAGGGAATGGGTGAGAAAATCATAAAACAATTTTTTGATATGAACAGCATCAATCCAAGAGATATTCGTGTAGAACCACCGAATTTGGCAACGGCTAAATTTTGGAGAAAATGTGGTGTTGAATGTTCTTGCCCAGAAGAGTGATTAAATATGGGTGAAAGAAAATTTGGAATGATATTAAAATAGACTACACGAGGAGGAACATGGGGTGGTATACAATTGTTTTATAAGATGTCATGTCTGTGGCAGTATAACACGAGTCAGGTTACAAGTTGGTTGGCAGGAGGAACATCCAATTGTCGTAGCGTGTAGAAAATGTGGGATTTCTTTAAATGGAAAAGTTAAAATAGGGCAGGATATGCCGGGATTGGAATTCAGTTTTGAGAATGCAGAAATTCTAAGAGAGGATGAATCGGCAGATTATGTTGTTGAATGTTCCGGAGAATTTCCAACTAAAAAGCTAAGTACTGATGAGAGAGAGTTTGTACCATCTCCATTTATGAGAAACCAAAGTCGAATGCAGGAGAATAATGGATATGAGAAATTTACAAGAAGTGTATCCAGATTAATGGAAACTGCACAGAGCTGGGCACAATATAAAAGAATATTGGATTTGTCTCAGAACGGAAATAAAGGCTATCTAATTCAAGAGGTGAAGAAACTGATTCCAGAGCAGTTTGCTCCAGGAACTAATGAGTTGGAAATTTTAAGAGCGGTGCATCTGGTAGAGATTATGGGATTTATTACACCGTTGAGGGATGATGTTATTTCAGAACATGAAGTAAGTGATAGTGTGCTAAAGTTGGATTTTGATCAGATAAGAGAATTGATAGAGTATTTAAATGCTCATGAAGGATATAGATTGGAAGATTTGCAATCTACAATCTATCAAATGCTGAGCGAGTTTATTGAGGTTTATCAATACTTGATCCCAGCATTTGCTACTCAGTTTTGTAAAGCAGATAGCATCGACTTTGCAGAGGAAGGATCGACAACAAGCAGTTTTGATTTGGTAAAACAGTTTTATTTAGATGTATATGAAGCTTTGGGAAATATATTAATTTTACCAGTTGCGTTAAACAACATAAAGTTTCGAGGAAATTTCAAGAAAGTCAAACCTGGATTAGAAAGAAGAGTTAATTCTTTGGACGATTTCTTTGGGCTTTCCAAAGCAAATAGATATCACTTATGTGATAGTGAAGAAATTTATACGGAGTATTTGCAGGTTATCATTAATGCGAAATTGCGCAATGCAATAGGACATAATGATGTTAAATATGATGCGATTTCTCAACAAATAACATATATACCAGATCCTAAAGATAGATTGAAGAGTAGGACAGAATACCTTTTGGAATTTGAAAACGAAGCATTACACTTATTCCAGGCAATCTTGGTGATTGCAGAATATCTGTATAAGATAAAAGAATTTGCATTGATCGATAAAGGACATAGGCCAGCAGAATTGGGTATGCCATCAAAGAAGTTGAAAACCGGAAGAAACGATTTGTGTCCTTGTGGAAGCGGAAAGAAATTTAAAAAGTGTTGTTTAGGGAAAGGTTTATATGATTGAATATATAGGAAATACCAAGGAAGAAATTAGTAGTTTAATGTGATAAGTATATAGTTTGCAACGAAAGGTTAAAAGAAAGATATTAAGAATTATGAAAATACTTTGAACCTAGAGTAAAGATATAAAAGTAAAACTATGAATGGATTTTAGGCGAGTAATCGGTTCCCGCCAGGGACAAAATCTGCTTTTCAGGAATCTGTTTCACACCCTCAACACATGTGGAGACTGTTTGCCTTCTGTCCCGAAAACCGCAGTAAATCAAAGGTTTCTGCAATTTTGGAAGAAAAATAGATGTGTGTTTCAGTTTCCGCAGAGTGGCTATGAGGGAATTGATTTACCCCAGGGGATAGGCTTTGGGGAACGGATGATATATAATTTGGCGAAAGGATACTTTTTGGCAAAATAGTTTGTAAAAGAAATTGATATAAAAAACGAAAGTAGGGTGATTGGGTGAAGATGTTTGAATTTACAGCTTTAAAGTTATTGCACAAAGATATGATAGCAAAAGGGGAAGAAAGAGCAACTTTTCCATTTGAATTTAATGGAAAAATTTTTAGTTGCATTTTTTTGACAGATATAATTCCATATCGTTTGTATTTAACAACATTAGGATTATCACCAAAAGTATTCGAACTTGAGATAGAAAAAGGCTATAAAACCCAAAGCTTCATTGCGGATTATAAAAAACTGATAGCATATCTTGAAATAAAATACGACCCAACACATAAGTTTGTTCCATTTGATTTTTTTGAAGCATTGAATAGAAGAATACCAAAGGAATTTAAAATGCGTCCGAATTATAGAGAAGTATTAGGAGTTGCCGCTAAAAGGAGAAATATTGAAGAAGAGGCTAAAATATATTTTTGTGGTTGGAGAAGGAATGCAATAGGGAAAAATGTAACAGAAAAAAATCTCGAAAAAACAAGGAGTGCTTTCGGAGATACAAAAGCAGAAATGTGTAAAAGGAAAAATATTAGTTCTTGCTGGACAGACCGTGATGTTGAAGAAGATTTGAGAAAATTAAATGATATAATTTCAATGTGATTTTGGGAGGAAGAGAGATGAATACAGAATTATTAGAGATAATGAAAATGGATATAAAGCGATGTGAGGTGTTATCCGGCAAATTAAACGCTGCTTCATTCGTCAGATTAAAACAGGTATATTTCAATGTTTGAAGATGTCATAAGGCAAAATATTTTCGGGCATTCCGTCATGGTATTTTATGCAGAAGAACCATCATGCAGATTACATGATGGTTCCAGAGTTAACCGAGCTCACAGTCATTGATAGCCTGCATGACTGCATCGGCGGTTATGATATTTAAGTTTGCGCTGTTTCCAACTAAAAGGCTTGCGTTGCATAGCTTGTTGATCATACGTGGAGTACCATTGGCTGCATTCAGGATTGCTTCAAGGGCATTCTCCTCAAATACAGTCTGGGTACAGCCAGCACCTTTGAGTTTGGCATTTATATAGGAATGTTCTTCTGCTTTTGTCATGCCCTCAAGGTTATAATTCATGACAATCCTCTGGCGAAAAGGTTCATGGATGCTCAAACGAAGGGTGCTGTTGAGCTGGGGTAAACCGGAAAACAGGATGACAGCCCTGTCCCTGGAATCCATTTCAAAGTTGAACAGCATCTTCAGGTCGTTGAGCACAGCATTTCCGATGTAATTCGCCTCATCGATGATAATGACCGGTGTCTGACGTTTTTCAAGGACAGACCGGGTAATTTCTTCCTGTATGATCCGAAAGTTGTCTGTTTTTCGAAAAGCGGGCTGTGCACCAAGCTGTAATGCAAGGTTACGGTAAAAATCATTCACAGTCAGGGTGGAAAGGCTGGAATAGACGACCTTATAAAGGGAAGAGTTAAGCCCGGAAGCCCAGCTGCGGACGGCAGTAGTCTTGCCTCTTCCAGCGCTTCCGGTAAGAAGTCCGAAGCCTTTTGTTGCAAGCAGGTAGTTAAGGCGGAATATGGTTTCCTTGTATTCCTGCGTTTCAACAAGGACTTCTTTTGAGTTTTTTAAGAACGGGTTGAACTCCAGCCCATATCTTGCTGTGTAATCCATGGTTAATCGTCTCCTTTGCATAAGCGTACTTTTTCACGTTTGATTTCGGCATTCTCTGTCTTGTTGAGAAGGCGGATGGGAGTCAATGCCCCACCAGTCTCCACGATGAAAATTTCCTTCATATCAGGGGAATAGCGAAGACGGATGCGCTGGCGTGCAAACCGGTAATCCACTTCGTATTCAATCTGGTCGATGACGATGACACTGTCAGCAGAGACGCGACGCTCGATTTCCAGAAGAAAGTCTTTGGCGATGTCGTCATCGGAAAGGCGGCGGATCTGTTTCGGTTCTTTAAAGAACCTGTCCTGCGGCGACATTCCATGAAGGGAGGAATGAGGGGACTGGTTATACTGCTGTACAAATGCAAACAGGCTGCCACGCAGCTGATCAAGGGAATGAAAATCCCGCATATCAAGAGAAGCCATCCACTGGTCTTTCATGGTACGGAACCAGCGTTCAATCTTGGCTTTGCCGGTAGGGGTGTAAGGCTGGCAGTAGCTGAGTGTGGAGCCAATCCTTGCGGCGAGCAGTTCCATCTGTTTGTTTTTATAAGACTTGCCGTTATCGAAGTTGAATACCTTCGGGCGCCCGTACTTGGCAACCGCTGATTTCATAACGGATAAAAGATTGATGAAGTTATCATTATAAAAGACATCAATCCCGGTGATGAACCTGCTGGCATCATCAATGAGTGCGATGATATAAACACGGTGCTTTTTGCCGCTCTTATCGGTAAGGCGGGGACCGACACTGCTGTCTCCACACCAGACCTCATTGATATGCGGACGTTCATAACGCCTCATATCCTTGTTCGGAGTCTGCCTAAGTTCGTTCTGCAACTGATTTACAAAGCGGCAGACGGTAGATTCTGACACCTGTCCGTGAATCACGGAACCATCTGATTTCAGCTGTCTGTAGATGACTGCTGCGGACATGCGGGGATAGTTGGACTTGAAGTAGCGGATTCTTTCCTGAAGTTCATCATCCAGCTTCCTGCTCATACCTGCATCGGAACGACCTTTCGGAATGAGACCATCAAATCCGTGCTTCTGGTAGTTCAGATACCATTTTTCGATGGTAGCGGGGGCATAATTGTGAAGTTTTCCATCAGGTCCGAGAATTCCTTTTGCAGAGATTTCCGTGTAAAAAGCAGACTTGCTGGGATAGTTTTCATCAAGACCTGCGATAAGCGGAGCAATCGTTCTGTACCGCATCAGAGCGATTTCCTGTTGTTTTTCCTGTTTCATAGTGTTAAACCTCCTTTTTCACAAGGATACTGGAAAGTATGAAGGCTGTCGTGTAAGGTTATGTGGGTGGAACAAAAAGTATGTTCCTGGTGGTTTTAATCTGCATGAACTGCCTGGAAAAGTGTGAGAAACATCCGGAAACCAGCCTGGACAAATCTGTCAAACAGAGGGATACCGCCCGTAACCGTTCGCACCAGTGGAGACGGTAGTTCCTGAGAATGGATTTCAGGTTGTTTTCATCAACGCAGACCCGTCCGTCCAATAGAGAGGCAAAGCCAGTCTGATGCTCAGCGGCAATAATCGTGTTGACGTATAGCTGGAGAGGAATCTGGAAATAGGGAACCATGGAGGAAAGAAGGAGAGCATGTGTATGACCACACTCTTTACAGTATATCCGGATCACAGAGAGCGTAATTAGCGTATCAGCGAGCTGGATGCTGCGTTTGTAAACGCCATGATGGATCAGGCACCCTGAATGTCCGCAAGTGCATGGAATAAGTGCCAGATCAAGAGAATTTATCGTATTATTATAAAAATCCTGAGAAATATGGTTGTAGTTTTCTGTTTCAACTGTTATCATAATCGTGTGCATAGTGAGGCGTAGCCAGTACTATGTGTTGGTTGAAAGCAGAAGTCAAACTTTGGTCGGGGAGATTTCTGCTTTTTTATTTTCGAGCTACAAGGAAATATGATAACACAAGAAGTCTCAGGATAAAACAATCTGATGGAAAATACGTCAGATTTGGTTATGCTGAGACTTCTTTCAATTTGCTTGAAAAACAGAGAATGAGTTTGCTAGAGAGTGCTTGATAATAATATTGGAACCGCTGCTGAGAGAACTGTGTGAGATGGTGGAAGGCCAGCAGGAGTCTGAAGCGGTAGAAGAACTGAATAAAGAGATAAACGATTTGAACGAGCAGAGGCTGATCCTGAGTCAGGTAATGAGGAAAGGATATATGGACTCTGCTCTTTTTTACGAAAAAAACAATGATATTGGTCTCAGGCTGCTGGACTGTAAACGAAGAAAGGCATTACTTCACAGCAAACGGCCGGGGATAAAAGAGATTGCAAGCACAGAACGGCTTATCCGGCTGCTTCAGGACGAAGGGGGGGCTGCTGGAAGAGTTCCGGGATGATTTGTTCAATCTGATGGTAAAGGAAATCCATATCACAAAGGAGCGAGAGATTGTTTTTTACATACAGAATGGACTGACCTTTATAGAAAAGGAAGGAGGAAAAGCGGATGCAGTGGCATACTCCAATCGGATATGAGATTTCAGACGGGAAGATCGTGATAAACGAAGAACACAGCAAAACAGTGAAATGGATTTTTCAGGAATATGACAGCGGGATATCTACCGGCAGGATTGCGCAGGTGTTGATTGACAGAAAGATACCGAATTCCCATGACAGGGTAGCCTGGACCCATGTGGCAGTTGGAAAAATCCTGGAAAATCATAATTACCTGGGGACAAAGTATTATCCGCAGATCATTGAACAGGATTTGTTTGAACGGATCCAGAAACGGAGAGCGCATAGGAAGGTGCAGTATGGTCATGGCAAATATAGAAAACTGCAGCCGGAAAAGCTGCTTTTCAGTGGAGTGCTGGTGTGCGGCACATGCGGTGCGGACTATCATCATTACATGCCGCCGAAAGAGAAGAAGGTGGAACCTAAGTGGAAATGCAAAAATTATATCCAACAAAACCGGCTGTTCTGCGCCGGAGGATTCATCACAGACGAGCAGGTAAAACAGGTATGTGTGGATGCAATCAATCAGATTATGAAAAAGCCCAAGCTGATCAAAGTAGCTCCGAAAGAAAAGAAGGTGAGTGCCGATTATCGGAGACTGGAGCGTCAGGTGAAGCAGGTAAAAGCGGAGGGCGCGGATAACTTGATGGAGCTTCTGCTTGAAAGAGCAGCAGAGCGTTACCAGACGCTGGAAATTCAGGATGAGGAGCTGCAGACGGAAAAGATGAAAGAGGCACTGAAGGGCATATCTGAAAGAATTCGATGAGGAACTGTACCGGGAACTGATTCAGCAGATTGTGGTATATAAAGATAATTCAACAAAAGTGTTTTTCTCCAATGGAAGCAGTGTTACAGTTTATTATGGTCCCACAGCGGATCGGAAAGGAGAGAAAAATGGCGATGACAGCTAAGAAAATAGCCATTATACCGGCGAAGCAGGATATGACCGTGCAACTCCGTTGGTGGAAAAGCGCCTGCGTATCGCGGCATACTGCAGGGTCAGTACAGACCTTGATGAACAGGATGGCAGCTATGAAGCACAGGTAGAGCATTATTCGGAAAAGATCAAACGGACGGACAGCTGGACTCTGGCAGGTATTTATGCCGATGACGGGAAAAGCGGCACGAATACGAAGAAACGGTCGGATTTCAATGCGATGATAAAGGATGCGCTGGATGGAAAAATCGACATCATCATCACAAAGTCAGTCAGCCGGTTTGCAAGAAACACCGTAGACTCCCTGATGACGATCCGGAAGCTGAAAGAGAAAAATATCGCGGTAATCTTTGAAAAAGAAAATATCAATACGCTGGACGGCACCGGAGAAATCCTGATTACAATCCTGAGCAGTCTGGCCCAGGAAGAGAGCCGTAACATCAGTGAGAACGTAAAATGGGGGATTGTACGGCGCTTTGAAAAGGGCAAGGTCATGGTCAACCATAATAAATTTATGGGCTACACAAAGAACTCGGAAGGCGAGCTGGTCATTGTCCCGGAAGAAGTGGAAGTAGTAAAACTGGTATTCCGGCTTTACCTTGAGGGCTTATCTGCTGAGAAGATTGCAAGATATCTGGGAGCACAGGGAATCAAAACAGCAACAGGACTGGATAAATGGGAAGAAACGGTGGTCCGCCGGATGCTGTCCAATGAAAAGTATATGGGAGATGCCCTGCTGCAGAAAACATATACAGTAGACTTCCTGACAAAACGGAAGGTGATGAATAATGGAATTGTCCCTCAGTATTATGTCGAGGATGACCATGAAGCGATTATCTCCAAGGAGCTTTTTTATCAGGTGCAGGAAGAAATAGCACGCCGTGCATCTATGTGGAAGCCCGCAGTATCCAGAAAGAAAAACCAGCAAAGCAAATATTCATCCATGTATGCACTAACGGGAATTGTCATCTGTGGGGAATGCGACCGGGATTACCGTCGTGTCACCTGGTCGAGAAATGAGAAGAAGAAAATCGTCTGGCGCTGCACCAACCGATTGGAGAATGGCACGAAAAAATGCAAGGATTTCCCCACACTGGAAGAGGAGGCATTACATAATGCCATCATGGAGGCCATGCAGAAAATTACAGGCGATAATGGAGATTTTGTAGATGCTTTCCGGCAGAATGTCATCCGGGTAATCGGCAGCTATAAAAAAGGACCGGACGAGTATGATGAGAAAATCAAAAAGAAACAGGATGAAATGGTTGCCCTTGTTATGGAAAATGCCAAACAGGGGGCATACACAGATGAATTCGATGAACGGTATCGAAAGATTTCAGATGAAATCAATGAGCTGAAGGAAGCACAGAAAAAGGAGAACGTGTCGCGACGGCTTGCGGAAAATTATGAACAGCGGGTCAATGAGATGGACCGGTTCCTGAACCATACCTCCTGCCAGCTTGTGGAATATGACGATGGTCTTGTACGGATGCTGATCAGCCAAATAAAGGTGATTTCAAAGGAGCGGCTGATGATACAGTTTAAATCGGGTATCGTGATGGAGCAGGAAATCAGAGAAATGTAAGAGGGGACGGAGATGACAACTGAATAAAGATAAGTTAATAAGTTATTCCTGCCGACTTGTGACAAGAATAAAGTGCCTGGAGTGGCTGCCGGGCATTTTATTGTTGGCGTAAGCGAATAAAGAAAATAGATTACAGTTTTAGGATTTAATAGAATTAAAATTAAACATATCGAAAAAACGTGCAAAATCGAGGCTTTATGGATAGAAAAGTGAGCTGAAATATGGTAGAATATCACAATAGTTGTTGATTGTAATATTTTTCTGTAGGGGAAAATAATGGTATTGATACACGAAACGATAGCATCTTACATGAGATGTTTTACGGTGTAGATGGGGAATGCGCAGATGAACAGAGAATATAGAAGAAAATATTTATTTGATTTTGCCAAAGAGAAAATAACTTATAAAAATAAGTTTTATAAAATAGTCTTCTTCTCAGAGGAAGACGATATATCAAGAATTTTGCGAACGGTTGATAACAACATATCTATGAAGAAACGTATGGATAAGATATTATTTCCGCAGAGCATTCAAGATATGTGTAGTAAAAAATTAGTATTAAATTCTGATATTCAAATTGACTTTTTAAGAAAGTATTATATGTCAATTTTTAATAAATATATTTATAAAATCGAAAAATATGTGGAGTTAAAGACTGAATTTGAAAAGCACCTTTTTTTGCAGGAATATGAGTTGGCATTAAATGTTTTAACAGAAATAGAAGCAGAAGTAGGACTGTCGGTATGGAGTATATCAAAAAAGATGCTTCTGTACGAAAAAATCTATGGATTAGAGAAAAATAAAAAGTACTTGGATGAAATTCAAACTCAGGCTAGTGATAATATTATGTTAAATACATTGTTTGAACTAGAAAGTTATTTCGCAGAAGAAAACACCAGCTATACATCCTTTAAGAAAAAAATAGATAGTTATAACGAAGACCTTCAGGATAATGAGATTATTCGAAAATATATTAACTTTAAATTCAATGTGGAAAGGGAATTTGATATTGAAGAAATTGAAATTGCCCTTATGTTTGATTCGCAATTTTCCATCATAGATATGTATGAATCATTTGTCATATCGGATCAGATGAGATTTGTAGAAGGTGAAGTAGATAATTATGAATTGAAGTTAGATGATTTTAGATTGGCGAATCTTTCTTTGATAACAAAGCCTAAACCAATTACGGGAGAACAACTGGAATATTATTCTTTGTTAGAGACATATACTAGTGGCAATTATAAAAATTATATAGAAGAGTGTAATAAATATCTGGAAAGAAGACCGCAGGATTTTCAGTGTATAATTTTATTGGTAAAATCATATATTTTCCTTAATGAAGAACCACATTTTGATGATGGGGTGTATCGCTGGTTGTATAATGCATATATGGTTAATGAATATGAAGCAGATGCAATACAAAAATTGTTTTCATATATAAAAGTTGTTAGAGGGACAAGCTGGGAATATAAAGTAATTGGGTTTATAGCAAGAAAAACATCTATGCAAAGTAGAAAAAGATTGAGTTTTATGTCGGCAATTAATGATATGTGTATTTCTCCTAATTTGATGAGTTTTAATTGTATATCAAATAGGGAAGCATTTTTGGAAATTTTTAAAAATGTGTGTCCGATAACCTATCAACTGTTTTTGTTTAAATATGGAATGGGAGAACTTTCAGATCAATTATCAGATAAGAATAGAAAATTACTTTTTGAAACGGATAGATATATACAGCAGGGGGATAATGTAAATGCGATAAAAACTCTTGATAAAATCAACAAGGATAATAATTACTTTTTAGAAAGAATCTTACGTCGACAAATAACTATTTTTGAAAATAGTGAAGATTATTTATCAGAGGTAAGATGTATTACAAATGCGATATTAAAAAATCATAATCTACAAAGAAGAATCGACATTCAAAGATCAAGTGATAATATTAGGCATCATTTAACTAAGGAAATTAAGAAAAATCTTAATTATGTGGTGTTTGTTTATTTAAGTATGCCTAGTGATTATAAGAAGCAAAGAATAGCGTATTCAAATTATATGGATTATAATAATTTTAAATCTATAAAAGATGTAATTGAACGAGAAGAAAAAGGGCCTGCGTTGGTTACATTTTTAGATAGGGTATGTATACAGCATCTTATAAAAAGAGATATTATTTTGAATCCGGAAGGAAACAGAGTAGAGGAAATCAGAATAGAAATACTTCAAAATTTAATTGTGTTAGACTCAGAGAATAAGAAGAAATATTATGCTGAGATTACTGCAATTACTAAGCAACGTAGTATTAAAGATCGAATTAAGCAGATTAATCAAAGTAGAGTTTTTGTAGATACGGAAAACATTAAAAAGGAGAATGAATTAGCATTAAGAGAAGATTTCAATAGATATTTATCTGTCAAGAACTTGGATGAAGAGTTAATGACATATGATATATATAGCACTGAATACATAAGCGATTTGAAAAAAATTGTCGATGATATTAATGATAAAATACGAAATAATGCTACATATTCTCAGAAAATGGTAATACTAAAAGGGATAATTACAACAATAACAGAAGAATTTTTATTTAATGAAAAATATGGATTAAATACCTTTCTGAGTTCTAGAATAAGGCATGGTTATTGTAAAAACCAATTAACGACAATTTTTCAAGAGTATAATTTGCTTTCCAAAAAAGAAAAAAATGATAGTAGTGAATATCTAATAAATGAATATTGGGATCATATTTTACCGGAAAATTCAAAGGGAAGCCGAAAAGTTAAAAAATGTTTGTCATTATTTACGGCCGATATTGAGAAAAAGGTAGATGAAATAAAAAAAGAATGGTTGAGTATAAGATATAAAGAAGAAAACAATGCCTTATTGGATTTTACTATGTGTGTCAATCAACTTCTTCTAATTGATATGGATAACATAATTGATTTTAATACTTTTTACGATCAGGTTATTGATCTTTTATGGCAGTATACGCTTAACTATTTTGTTGTTTTGAAAAAGAAAATACAGGAAGATCTTTTGAACTATTTCCAAGCAGAGTTAAATGCATTAGCATGTAGTGTTGGAAACATAAAGAATGAGGATGTAAGGGATGCTGTAAAATCGATTTCGAGTAGCATAAATTTATGCAAATCTCAAATTGGTGGAAAGACAATAGAGTTCGCAAATGTATTTGAAAAAAAAGATGTAACTTATTTGGATTTCACGATGGACGATTTAGTAGATACTTGTTTGGAAATTATTTCTCAGCTTAATGGTGGTATGGCAGAAATAAATTTGAAGAAAAATATTAGTGATACTAATCTATACAAAGGTGAAAATTTCCCTTATTTCGTAGATGCTGTGAATATTATGATAAACAATGCATTAGAGCATTCGGGAATATCAGATTATTCGAAGTTAGAAATTGATATTGATGTAAATAAAGTGTGTGATGAAGCTGTATTAGAGGAATTAAAAGATGAATTCGAAAAAAAGAGAATTAAAGTAGATGATCTCGGATTCTTAGAATTATCTATTTCCAATACACTTAGCGAGGATATAGATATAAATGTATTAAGGGATAAGGTAGGGGTGATTTTTGCAAATACAAAAAATACAGAAACTGTAAAAAAATATTCACAGAGTGAGGGCGGAACCGGACTTTATAAGTTGTATAAAACGTTTCAGTATAATATTGATGCTGCATACGCAATATGGTACCAAATTGAAGAAAATTTATTTGGCATTTCTGTCTTCATTGGAATTACCAATATCATGGCATAGAAAGGAGAGAGATGAAAGTTTTATTTGTTGAAGATGAAAATGTTAAGCAAAGCAATATAGTAACTTATTTAAAAGATGAGTTAGGTGTTGAAAATATTAGTGTTGTAAATTCTTTGATGGGAGGTATGCTAGCATTAAGAAATGGCAAGTTTGATATAGTTTTATTAGATATGAGTTTGCCACTTTATGATATAAATGGGGAAGATGAAGAACTAAATGAGTTTGAGGCATTTGGCGGTATTGAAATTTTAGATGAAATAGATAGGAAAGAACTGTCTGTAAAAGTATTGGTTATCACAGCTTTTGATGTGATTGAGGATGACACAAAAAAAATAAATCTTGAGCAACTTGATGACCAAATGAAAGAGAATTATTCAAATTATTATCTGGGCTGTATTCATTATGATGAATCATCATTAGAGTGGAAAACAGAACTGGAAAATTATTTGAAGAATATTTGAGGTACGATGAAATGAAGATACTATTTGTAGATGATGAAAGTAAGAAGTTGAAAAGACTACATTCAGTTATCAATACAATTGACGAGTTGGTTTCAGATTCAATAGAACATGTATTGGATTTGAAGTCAGCTAAAGATCAAATGAAAAGTATAAGATATGATTTGGTTGTGTTGGATTTGAAAATAGCTGAATGCATAGGGGAGGAAGATGACTCGGAAATCGCTGGGTTGGAATTTATTGATGAAATCTTAGAGACAGATTCGATATTGATACCTAAGGAAATAATTATTTTGACAGAGCATGATGCATTACAAGAAAAATGTAAGGAATTAGGAAAGAATCTAGAATTTCTGGTACTAAAATATGATGAACAGTCTGTAGAATGGGAAAATGTAATAAAAAATAAAATTCGATATGCTCTTAAATATGAGAAATCAATTGAGCGTTTTTCAGATGTTAAAAAAAGTGATGTTGCAATTATATGTGCGGTCAATAACGAAATGGAAGCTTTAAAATATGCATTCAAAGAGCATGATTTCCAACGAGTAAATTTTGATAGCGATACAACAGATTATTATCTTGCAAATATAGTGGCAAATGGTAAAAATATAAAAGTGGTATATGCACAACAAAGAGAAATGGGAATGGCTGCAGCTTCAACATTATCACTAAATATAATACATCATTTTCATCCAAAGTATTTAATTATGGTTGGAATTGCGGCTGGTATAGGCTCAGGGAAAAATCTGGGGGATATAATAGTAGCTACTGAAGTTTGGAATTATTCAAATGGTAAATACATAACAGGGGAGAATGGGGAAGCTATTTTCTCACCAGATCCTAAGCATATTTTACTGGATTCAGGAATGGAGAGTATTTTAAGAAGAGATTACGCACAACAATTGTTTGGAATAAAGAGGGAGTTTAAAGGCCAAACAATTAGTCATGATTTGAATTTGGTGTTAGGGCCGTTAGCTTGTGGTGCGGCGGTGGTTGGTAATTCAAAAATTGTAGATGATATGATAATGCAGCATTCAAGAAAAACAGTGGGCTTAGATATGGAATCATATGGTGTATTTTATGCTGCAAATTATGGTATTGATAATAGCGTAATACCTATTTGCCTGAAATCAATAAGCGATTTTGCGGATGAAAAAAAAGGTGATGATTTTCAGAAATATGCTTCTTATACAAGTTGTGAGTTTGCAAAATATCTTGTTTTAAATATTTTGGAGTATGATTGAGAAGTAAAGATATCGAGAACATATATTTTCGAAAATTCGTGAGTTTATATTGTTATATTGACAGAAGACGTATGTGCTGTAATTATATTGATTCAAGCGTGGAGGAAAGCATGTTAGCAGATGAAATCAAAGCGGGGGAATCATCCAATATAGAATTTAAGGTAGAGGTACCTAAAAAGAGCGAAAAGTATATAAAAAGTGTTGTAGCTTTTGCTAATACAGCAGGTGGAAAGATTATTATTGGTGTTGATGATAAAAGTCATGAGATTGTGGGTGTTGATCCTAATGAGGTGTTTAAAATAATTGATGGAATAACAAATACAATTTCAGATATGTGTTACCCGCAAATTTTTCCTAATATTGGAGTTGATACGATTGAGGGGAAATGTGTTATTGTGGTAGAAATTTATCCGGGTGCAAATAGACCTTATTACATCAAAACACTTGGAAAAGAGTCAGGGACATTTATCAGAGTATCAGGAACATCAAGACCGGCAGATGACACAATAATTAAGGATTTGGATTTTCAGGGAACAAATCGTTCTTTTGACGAAATGGTCTGTGTTGAACAAAAGTATGATGCAGAACAGGCAGAAAAATTATGTGCTGCTATCAAAAAGTATATGGTAGATGCGGCAAAGACGAAAGCAGAAAAAGAAAAGGTTCGTGATGTAACAGTTCAAAATTTGATTAACTGGGGAGTAATCAAGAATTTGGAGGGAACGCTGGTTCCTACAAATGCTTTTGTAATGCTTACAAATAACCCGTTCCCATTTGTTAAAATACAGTGTGCATTATTCAAAGGTGTTGAAAGAGTTGTTTTTATTGATAAAAGAGATTTTGAAGGACCGCTTTATGAACAAATTGAAGAAGCTTACAAATTCGTTTTGAAACATATTAATCTGGGAGCAGAAATAAATGGATTGGTCAGAACGGATTCGTATGAATTGCCTACAGAAGCAATTAGGGAAGCAATCGTAAATGCTACGACACATCGAAATTTTTTGGACAGGGCATGTGTGCAGGTCGCAGTTTATGATGACAGAGTTGAAATTACTTCGCCAGGAATGTTGTGTGGAGGTTTGACGATAGAACAGATAAAAGAAGGCGGCTCTAAAATTCGCAATCGCTGTATTGCTGAAGTATTTAGCAGAATGAGAATTATTGAAAGCTGGGGAACTGGTGTAAAGAGAATGTTTAGTTCCTGTCGGGAATATGGAATCAAGGAACCGGAATTAAAAGAAATTGGAGATAGTTTTAGAGTGAACTTATACAGACCGTCGTATAGTGAAGTTCACCAAAGTTCACCAAAAAGTTCACCAAAAAGTTCACCAAAAAGTTCACCAATGAAATTGAATGCAACACAACAGAAAATCGTAAATATGATTGCAGATAATTCAAAGATAACACAAACTGTGATGGCAGAACGATTAGGAATTACAGCAAGAGCAGTTAAGAAAAATATAAAAGAACTGGCAGAAATGAATGTGTTAGAGAGGGTTGGAACAGCACGAAGTGGCTATTGGAATTTAAAAATGTAAGGAAAAATCTCATGAAGTATGAGAACAATAGGTAGATCTTTGTGTGTTTTGGCAAAGTAGAACCAGGATACGTTAGCATCCTTTGCATCCATTTCCCCTCGTCCACGCATGTTGAGACGGCTGTATTACTTTCCAAGGGCGAGGGCGACTCGAGCATGATTGCCATTGACACCATCGCCGTGGAAAAGGAGGTTGCCGACAATATGTATCAGCGGTCAGAGCTGGATTATCTGATCTACAATGATCCGATTGGATATGCAGACTTGATATTGAACGGAAACCCCGAAATTTATCTAAAAACTGTAACTGAATGTAAACCCTTAGATTAAAACTCAGCCCTCTGCCTTTTCCTTGGCAGAGGGCCGTTTTTTGCTTAACAGTTATTGAGCATCCCTTAATTGCTCTACAACGCTGCATTTCGCTGCGTTGTCATACATCATGCAAGGAATCAGCCACCCCAGCAGAAGAAATACCGGAATTGTCAGCAGGACAGGCAGAATGGTGAATCGATACTCAAAGAACCAGAACATACTGCCCAGCATTTTTCCTGCAAGAGGTCCCACCGCCAGCGACAGAATAAAGGCCGCCGATACGGAGGACATTGCGTAAAACAATCCCTCGTAGATCAGCATGGTTTTGAGCTGCCGGTTCGTCATTCCTACAGCCTGAAGCACAGCAAATTCACGGCGGCGGGAAAGAATACCGGTCATCATGGCGTTGAAGAAATTTAAGAGTCCCACCAGCCCGATGATAGCACAGAGGATACCACCTATCAGAAGAAACATCTGCCGGAACTGAGCAAATTCAGAGCGAGCCGTGGCCTTGCTTTCATACATCAAGGGCGAAAACTCACCGGCAGTGAGCTTCGATAGATATTGCTCTGCTTCGGCCTCGTCAACTTCGTCCGCTGTGTCGAACAGGTAGAGCATCGGAATGGCTGCACCACCGCTGTCCCTCTGTGCGGTGTCCACAGACAAAACTACGTCATATCCAATACCACTATAACGATAACTCATGGAATTCGGAAGATTTACCAAGGCGCAGACCGTGTACTCTACATCTCTGGCTCCATACAGTTTTTCCTGAAAGTACTCCTCCGGTGTATCTTCGGTGCGGAGTTCCCCGGTGCGGCTGTCGATATATTTCACATCGTCCGCATAGGTGGCGGTGATCGTGTCTCCCACCTTGGGGTAGTATTCAGGATTGGGCAGATTACCGTAGTCATCTAAGGAAACCGCAATGGCAATGGCGTTATTGTCCGGCTCCAGCATAGGAGAAATATCTCCGTCGAACACTTGCAGCTTGTCAAACAGACTGTTATCCAGAGCCTCGATTCTGGTATCTCCCATCACCATATTGCCCCGGTGCTCCAGACGGCTCATATGGCTGTCCAACTGCTCGGCGCTTTCGTACCTTGCATAGTCCTGCCGCAGAGCATCCTCCGTCATCCACAGGTATGCGGGTTTTCGCACAGCATATCCCGTGCCGGAAAGACTGGCCTTTGTGTTTGCTGCGATCTCTTCGATCTGTTCTGGCGTGATGAATTCATCTGCCGGGTTGTAACGGAAATAGTCGGGCGTGCTGACGATAAAATCGGCGCAGGTCATGAAGGATACATACTTCTCCATGCTGAAGCCGCCCACAAAGGCACACAGCGCATTGAACAGCGTCACCGACAGTGCCAGAGACACCACCACCAGCACCGTCTTTTTCTTGTTTCGTCCCAGATTGGCAAAGGCCATCTGATGGAGCTTTGCTCCCCGGATGCTGCGCCGTTTTTTCTTGGTCTGCATCACATCCGTATATTTGGTAGCCTCCACCGGAGAGACCTTGGCTGCCATTTTTCCGGGCTTGGAACAGGACAAAAGCACCGTCAACAAGGCGAACAGCATAGAACCAAGGAAGATCACAGGCGAAGTGCTGATGGTGGTGATGCCTGTATTCAACTGGATGGAGTGCAAGACAACAGGCATCAAAACAGCGCCGATGCCGTAGCCCAGCAGCAGCCCCGCCGGAATGCCGATCAGACAAAGCAGAAGTGCCTGCTGGCGAATG